>NZ_JBPPLY010000002.1:0-395413 GCF_051535215.1 Nitrobacter sp.
GTCGGCGTCGCCGCCGGCCGGTTGCTTTTGCGAGAACATTCATGCCCCGCGATACCGATAAAGACAATGCACGTGGCCGGCGTGATCGTCCCCCAGGCGGCAAGCGCCGATCCGGCGCGGCGCGCGGGCCGGAAAAGAAGCTCGCCAAGCGCGGCCTTACCGCGCGAGACGAAGGCAGCAAGCGGCCCTCGACCGGCAAGCGCGCCAGCGCGAAATCCTATGCCCGGACGTCGGAGGCGGGTGCGAGGAAACCCTATGCGGGCAAACGCGATGGCGGTGACGCCGCGCGGCCGCGCTTCAAGCGCGACGATGGCGGCGGCAAGCGTGCCTACGCGCCGCGCGGGGATTCACCTCGCGGTGAGCGCCCAGCCTTCAAACGTGACGATCGCGCGCCGCGCGCTGACCGTGGCGACGCGCCCCCTGCAAGGCGCTTTGCCGACAAGAAATTCGGGGAGAAACGTCCCTACACTCCACGAGGGGAGGGTTTCCGGAAAGACGGCGACCGTCCGCAGCGTGCGCGGCCGCAAGGCGATCGGCCTTATGGCGCGCGTCCGCCGCGCCAGGGGGACGGCGAGAAGCGCGCTTATGAGCCGCGCGGGGATCGCTCTGCCGGTGACAGAAAGTTTTCACGCGGTGCGGGGGATCGTGGTTCGCGCGGGCCGCGCAAGGAGTTCGGCGACCGCCCGGAACGTGGCGAATCCAAGCCGTGGGAGAAGCGCGATGCCCGCCCGCGCGATGATCGCGGCGGCGCAGGGCGTCCACGGTTCTCGAAACCGCGGGAAGATCGCCCGGAACGTGCTGCCGGCGGCGAGCGTGGCCCGCGCAAGTTTGATCGTCCGGAGGGCGAGCGTCCGCGCTTCGATCGCCCGCGACAGGATCGTTCTGCGGGCGACCGTCCTCGCAACGAACGCAATGCGTGGCAGGAGCGCCCGCGCCGGGAGGATCGCGACGATCGCCCGCGGCGCGACAATGAGGACGACAGCAAGGTCTTCGCGAAACGCCCGGCATTCGGTGGGCGCGGCGCCTATCGGGAGCGCAGGCCTGACGACGACCGCCGCGGCGCGCGGCCGGAGCCGAAGCCGAAGAAGGCTGGCGAACGCATCGCGAAAGTGATGTCGCGCGCAGGTCTTGCCTCGCGCCGCGACGCCGAGGAATGGGTCACGCAGGGCCGCGTCGCGGTCAACGGCCGCGTCATCAACTCGCCGGCGCTCGACGTCACCTCGCGCGACGTCATTACCGTTGATGGTCAGCCGTTGCCCGAGCGCGAGCGCACCCGGCTGTTTCTCTATCACAAGCCCCGCGGCCTGATGACGACCCACGCCGATCCCGAAGGACGGCCGACCGTGTTCGACAATCTGCCGGCAGACCTGCCGCGGCTGATCAGCGTCGGCCGGCTCGACTTCAACACCGAAGGACTGTTGCTGCTGACCAATGACGGCGGTCTGGCGCGCGCGCTGGAACTGCCGGACACCGGCTGGCTCAGGCGTTACCGCGTCCGCGCCCACGGCGAGGTGACGCAGGCGCAGCTCGACGCGTTGAAGCACGGCGTCGAGGTCGACGGCGTCAAATATGGCTCGATCGACGCCACGCTCGAGCGTGATCAAGGCGCGAATGTGTGGCTGACGTTTGCGATCCGCGAGGGCAAGAACCGCGAGGTGCGCAATGTGATGGCGCATCTCGGACTCGAGGTGAACCGGCTGATCCGTATTTCCTACGGTCCGTTTCAACTGGCCGAGATCGCGGAAGGTGAGGTCGAGGAAGTCAAGACCCGCGTGCTGCGCGAGCAGCTCGGCGACAAGATCGCCGCGCTCGCCAACGCGAATTTTGCCGGCGCCGCCGCCGAAGCCGATGCTCCCAAGCTCGGCCGCGACGGCACGCCACTGCGCTCGAAGAAAGATAACAAAGAGAGAACGAAACGTTCGCTGATCGAGGATCGCAAGGGCCGCAGCGTCGTGGTGCAGCGGACCGGCAGCGACGAGGCGCGGGCGCGCAACGAGGCCGAAGCCAACGGTTACGGTCCGCCGCGCCGGCCGAAGCGCGGCTATCACGGCAAGCGCGACCTGACGCCAAAGGATTGATAAGGGATTGAACGATGCGCGTCGTCGGCGGACGGCTGAAAGGCCGTAACATCGCCTCGCCTGCGTCGAATGCGATTCGGCCGACCCAGGATCGCCTGCGCGAGTCGCTGTTCAACATCCTCATTCACGCCTACGCCAATCCGATTGACGGCGCGCGCGTGCTCGATCTGTTTGCGGGCACCGGCGCGCTCGGCATCGAGGCGGTGTCGCGCGGGGCGAAGTTCGCGCTGTTCGTGGATAACGGCGCCGAGGCGCGCGCATTGTTGCGCAACAATGTCGAGGCATTCGGGCTCGGCGGCGTCACGAAGGTGTATCGCCGCGATGCGACCAATCTTGGCCCGGCGCATCCGATGGAGCCGTTCTCGCTGGTGTTCACGGACCCGCCCTATGGCAAAGGTCTGGCCGAACAGGCGCTGACATCGCTGCGCGAGGGCGGGTGGCTTGTGCCGGAGGCGCTGGTCGTTGTCGAGGAAGCGACCGCGGCTGCGTTTGCCGCGCCGGACGGTTATGACGAACTCGAACGCCGCGCCTATGACGACACCGAGTTCGTGTTTCTGCGGCCGAGCAGCCGCCGCTAGGCGCTACGCCTTCATCTTGCGCTTGAGAGCGGACGTGTTCAGTGCCACGGCGGTCCGAATAAGCGCTTTCAATGCTTTCTCATTGATCCTGTCGCCTTCATGAAGATCAATGGCGCGCCTGGTGTTACCTTCGAGACTGGCGTTGAACAGACCTGACGGATCGTCCAGCGAAGCACCTTTGGCGAAGGTCATCTTCACAGCGTTCTTATAGGTCTCGCCGGTGCAGATGATGCCGTCGTGCTCCCACACCGGAACGCCGCGCATCGCGTTCGACGGCTTTTTCCATTTCACCTGCTCGATCACATGGGGATCGGCCTGCCTGATGATGGCCCGGACGCGCGCGAGCATCTCGCCCCGCCAGTCGCCCAACTCCCTGATCCGGGCATCGATGAGGCGGGAGGGAAGATCCCCGTCTGTGGCCTCCTTCGCGCGGGACTTCTTCATGGATCACCTGCGCCCGAACAGCTTCTCGATATCCGCGAGTTTCAGTTCCACATAGGTCGGGCGGCCGTGATTGCACTGGCCTGAATTGGGCGTGGCCTCCATGTCGCGCAGCAGCGCGTTCATCTCCTCGGGCTTGAGGATTCGTCCGGCGCGCACCGAGCCGTGACATGCCATCGTGGCCGCGACATGCATCAGCCGCCGTTCCAGCGGCAGCGCCTCGTCCCATTCCGCCATGTGCTCGGCGAGATCGCGCAACAGCGCCGCTGCGTTGGTTTTGCCGAGCAGCGACGGCGTCTCGCGCACCGCGACCGCGCCGGGTCCGAAGGACTCGATGGCGAGACCGAATTTTTCAAGTTCATGCGCGCGGTCGATCAGCTTTTCGACGGTCGCCTCGTCCAGTTCGACGATGTCGGGGATCAGAAGAATCTGCCGCTGCACGCCATCGCGCTCCAGCGCTGCCTTCAATTTCTCATAGACGATGCGTTCATGCGCCGCATGCTGGTCCACCACGATGAGGCCATCGCGGGTCTGCGTTACGATATAGGTTTCGTGAATCTGCGTGCGCGCCGCGCCGAGCGGCCGGTCGATCAGGTCAACCGCCGGAGGGGCCTCGAACCGTACATCCGCGCTCGGCGCGCCGACGTCGAATGCGGCCTGTCCGGGCTCCGCCAAAACGGTCGCGGTCGCACCCTCCGACCATGGCCGCGCACCGGGAGGCGAGGCGGGTGATTGCCGCCAGTCCCAGTTCGCCGGCCGCGGCGCGGTCGCCGGACGAAATGCCGTCAGCACCGCGCCGTCGCTGTTTGCGGCCGTGCGGCGGCCCTCGCGCGCGAGAGCGTCCTTCAGCGCGTGCACGATCAGCGCCCGCACCAGCCCGGCGTTGCGGAAACGCACTTCCGTCTTGGCAGGATGGACGTTGGCGTCGACCTCCTGCGGCTCAGTCGTGACGAACAACGCCACCACGGGATGACGGTCGCGCGGCAGGTAATCGGAATAGGCTGCGCGCACCGCGCCGAGGATCAGCTTGTCGCGCACCGGGCGGCCGTTGACGAACAGATACTGGCCGAGCGCGTTGGCGCGCGTCAGCGACGGCGCGGCGGCGAAGCCCTCCACGATCACGCCCTCGCGTTCGGCACGCGCCGCGATGGCGCTGCCGCGGAAGTCTGCGCCGAGAATGTCGCCGAGCCGCGTCAACCGTCCCGCTTCGCCCGGCAGCGCCGCCGTCCAGGTCACCGGAGCGCGCTCTTCGCCCGCGAGCGTGAAGGCGATATCGGGCCGCGCCATCGCCAGCCGCCGCACCACCTCGCGGATCGCCTCAGCCTCAGTCCGGTCGGTCTTGAGGAATTTCAGCCGCGCGGGCGTCGCAAAAAACAGGTCGCTGACCTCGACGCGCGTGCCTTGCGTCAGCGCTGCCGGCGCGATTGCCGATTTCCGTCCGCGCTCGACGCTGAGCGACCACGCATGCGGCTCGCTGGCGTGGCGCGTGGTAATGGCAAGCTTCGCAACCGCGCCGATCGAGGGCAGCGCCTCCCCGCGAAAACCAAGTGTGCGGATGCGAAGCAGGTCCTCGTCGTCGAGCTTCGAGGTGGCGTGGCGGTCCACCGCCAGCGCGAGGTCGCCACGCGTCATTCCGCCGCCGTCATCGGTGACGCCGATCCGCCGCCTTCCGCCGCCGTCGGTGAAGATGTCGATGCGGCCCGCGCCGGCATCGACGGCGTTTTCCACCAGTTCCTTGACCACGCTTGCCGGTCGCTCGACCACTTCGCCCGCGGCGATGCGGTTGACGACGGTCTCGGGAAGCTGGCGGACGGGCATGCGCGGTCGCTTGGTTAGCTATTCGGGTCGATTCGAGCTTGATGCATTCTAGGTGGCGTGGCGGCAAATGCATGCCCCAAAAAAGGGAACCGGCGCTCCCAGCGCTAGCGCAGCCCTCGGGGGAGCGCGATCGTGCTCCATGATTTTGTTTTGACACGTTTTCTTGACGCGAACCGGTATCCGCTTCGCTCGAAAAAGCTCCAATGTCTGATTGTGGCTTCGGACCGCCAGGTATATCTTTTAGAAAAGTTATAAAGCAGACCGGAGGATACGCCATGTGCCGCCTGTTCGCTCATCAGCCTCAACGCGGCTATGAATCGCAGACCCGCTCGCTGCGGATCGGCGGTCATTGCACGTCGATCCGGCTGGAAATTGCATTCTGGGATACCCTGGAAGAGATCGCGGGCAAGGAAGGCATCAGCCTCGCGAAATTCCTCACGAAGCTTCACAACGAAGTTCTCGACCACCACGGCGAGGTGAAAAATTTCGCCTCGCTGCTGCGTTGCTCCTGCCTGATCTACCGGTCGCGTGAAGTCGCGGTGATGCCTGAACTCAACCGGGCGACGACGGTGCCGATCATGGACGCGGCGGAATAGCCGCGGCGTCATTTTTGTTCGCCGGAGCGGCGTGCGCGCCCCGCACTGACGAACCTCAGATTTCCTTCTTCTGCATCGCGCCGGCGATATGGTCGGCCTGCCTGATCGCGAGCGCCACGATCGTCAGCGTCGGATTGCAGGCCGCGCCGCTGGTGAACTGGCTGCCATCCGATACGAACAGGTTCTTGATGTCATGGGTCTGGCCGAACTTGTTCACCACGCCGTCGCGCGGCTTTGCGCTCATGCGGTTGGTGCCCATGTTGTGCGTGCTCGGATAGGGCGGTGTCGGATAGACCGCCGTCGCCCCGACCGCTTCATATATCGCAGCGCCTCGCTTGTAGGCGTGGCTGCGCATGGCGATGTCATTGGGATGATCGTCATAGTGCACGCTCGCGACCGGCATTCCGTGCTTGTCCTTGATCGTCGAATCGAGCGTCACGCGATTTGTTTCCTGCGGCATGTCTTCGCCGACCAGCCACATGCCGGCCATGCGCGGATAGTTCTCCATCGCGGAGGTGAAGGTGCGGCCCCATCCGCCGGGGTTGAGGAACGCCGCCATGAACGGCAGGCCGAGCGAGAGCGTCTCCATCTCATAGCCGCCCATGAAGCCGCGTTTCGGATCGTGCTTCGCTTCGTCGCGAACGATGCCCGCCATCGTGGTGCCGCGATACATGTGCACCGACTTCTCGAATGCGGCATAGACGCTGCCGGTCATGTGCCGCATGTAGTTGCGGCCGACCTGGCCGGATGAGTTGGCGAGACCATCGGGAAACATGTTCGATGCGCTGTTGAGCAGCAGGCGCGGGCTTTCGAGCGAATTGCCGGCGACAGCCACAATCCGCGCTTTCTGGCGCTGTGTCTTGCCGTCGGCATCGGCATAGACGACGCCGGTGACTTTGCCGGAAGGCGCGTGTTCGATCTTTAGCGCCATGCTGTTGGGCCGGACCTCGAGATTGCCGGTCGCTTCGCCCTTGGGAATTTCGGTGTAGAGCGTCGACCACTTGGCGCCGGATTTGCAACCCTGGAAGCAAAATCCGATCTGCTGGCACGAGCCGCGATTGTCGCGCGGTTCTGAGTTGATCGCCATCCGGCCGGTGTGCACTTCCTTGTAGCCGCATTTGCGTGCGCCGGCTTCGAGCACCTTGAAGTTGTTGTTGCCGGGCAGGCCGGGGATGTTGTTGGTGCGGGTGACGCCCATTTTATCCTCGGCCTTGGCGTACCACGGCTCCATCTCGGCGAGCGTGATCGGCCAATCCAGCAGATTGGCGCCGGGCAATTCTCCATAGGTGGTGCGGACCCTGAATTCGTGCTCGTCGAAGCGGAGCGAAGCGCCGGCCCAGTGCACTGTCGAGCCGCCGACCGATTTCACGATCCACGCCGGCAGATTCGGAAAGTCCTTCGCCACGCGCCAGTCGCCCGAGGTGGTTCGCATGTCGGTCCAGGCGAGTTGCGCGAAGCTTTCCCATTCGTTGTTGATGAAGTTCTCAATCTCGACGCGCGGACCGGCTTCGAGGATCACGACCTTGACGCCTTTTTGCGCCAGCTCGTTGCCCAGGGTGCCGCCGCCGGCCCCGGAGCCGACGATAACGACGACGCTGTCGTCATTCAGATCGAACTTTGCCATGTCTATGTCCTCCAACGGAACTGGGCGGCGTCCTCAGGTCTTCGGCAGCCAGTCGATGTCGTTGAAGCCGCGATGGATGTAGCCGCCGTGTTCGGCGGAGGAGCCCTCGTAACCGAACTTCGGCCACAGCGCCTGCTGGTTATAGAGCGAGACGACGAGGTCGGAGCGAAGCGCCTTGAAGAAGGCGGTCTGCTCGATGCCCAGCAGCAGCGCGACGCGATCGGATTCCCATCCGACGTCCACGTAGCTGCATTTGTGCTTGTCCTGGGCATTCTGATCGAGGCGCTTCACGCCGTCTTCGAGCATCGCCTTGACGGCCGGGTCTTTCGCCGCCTTGCCGTCCCATGGCTTGATCGCGGTGATGTAGTAACTGTCCACCAGGAAATCGTGCGGATAGATGTCGCGCGCTACCTTCACCAGTGTCTTCATCGTCGCTGGCTGCAGCGCGGTGGCGTCCTCCGCCCAGGCGTCTTCGACGCTGAGCGGAATGCTGGTCGCGATCGCAGCCACGGGCGCCGCTGCGGCTGCGCCCTTCAGGAAGGTGCGCCGCGAATGTTTGCTTCGGCGATCGACTTCTCTCATCGGAGTCCTCCCTCGAAGAATTCGTTGGTTGCCTCGCTGTGGAGGCATTATCCGAAGCGACCGCCTTTCTGGATCACCTCGATCTTGTAGCCGTCGGGATCGGAGACGAAGAAGAAGCGGGCCAGCGTCGATCCGTCGTGTTTGAAATCGCGCAGCGGTCCCGGCGATAATTTTTCTCGCTCGAAGCGAGCGTGCTCCGCATCCACGTCGTCGACCACGACGGCAAGATGGCCGTATCCGTCACCGAGCGAATAGGGCTCCTTGCGATCGAAATTCACGGTCAGTTCGACTTCAAAAGGCGAAGAGGGATGACGCAGATAGATCAATGCGAACTCCGGCCATGCCAGCCGTTCCGCAATCTGAAGCCCGAACGCGCGCGCGTAGAAATCGATCGACTTCGCTTCGTCAAGGACGCGGATCATCGAGTGAACCGGCTTGGCCATTCAGTTCAACTCCCTCGGCTTTCAGCCGGAATGACGCAACTCTTGGCGTCTTCACACCGTTGCCGTGCACAGATTTTAAGTCGCCGCTTCGGGGCTGTGGTAGTAGCGGGCTGTTTCAGGGCAGAACAAAAGAGAAGAACAAAAAGGCGCTGCGCCAAAAGTCGAATTCCGGAGAGCGGATGCCGGAGCTGACCTGATGTTGGATGGGGATCATTGCGAGACCGCTCGCGCCGAAACGATCCGGCAAGTCCGATGGACAAGCCAAAGGTTCCTATAGGGTTTTCAAGTGAAGTGGATACCGGTTCGCGTCAGGAAAACGCGTCAAACAAAAAGCAGAGTCCAGTTTTGATTCCATCAAAGCCGGGCTAGCTCTAGTCCTCGTATCCCGCCGGTTTGCGCCTTGCCTTGACGTCGCCACGATGTTTCTTGCCTTCGAGGCGGCGCTTCTTCGAGGCAAGCGTCGGCCTGGTGGCGCGGCGCGGCGTCGGCCGGGTCGCGGCCTTGCGCAGCAATTCGATCAGGCGATCGATGGCATCGGCGCGGTTGCGCTCCTGGGTGCGGAAGCGCTGGGCGTGGATGACGATCACGCCGTCCCTCGTCATCCGCTGTCCGGCGAGGCTTGCGAGCCGCACGGCCACGTCGGGGGCGAGCGTCAGGCGGCGGGTGTCGAAGCGCAGTTGCGCGGCGGTCGAGAGCTTGTTGACGTTCTGGCCGCCGGGACCCGAGGCACGGATGAAGCTGATCTCGATATCGTTCTCGTCGATCGCGATCTCACGCGTAATCCGCACCATCTAGTGCCCTTTTGAATCTGAAGTTCGCCTCATTATGCAGCGCCTTCCGGAGCGAACTTCAGATTCAAAAGGGCGCTAGAAAGTTTATAATTCTGGTGTGGTGCAGGTTCAAAGTTCGCTTGACGCGCTCGCAGAGAAATGAAGCGAACTTCTGAACCACCACGCTAGAGCATCATCCCGAAAAGTGGAAACCGGTTTTCGGACAAGATCATGCTCAATTAAAAAGATCAGACCAGAGTGCTGGTTCAACGCAGTTGAACCCGACTCTAGTGGGCGGCGGGGGCGGGGTGAGGCGCGGGCCGGGTCGCTCCTGGCTGGATCGCCGCCGGTTGCGCCGCCGCCTGGGCGCGTCCCACCACCACGGTCAGAAGCCCCTGTCCCCACAACCGCTTCGAGACGTTTCTGGCCTGGTCGAGGGTGACGGCATCGACGATGGAATTGCGCTTCTCGATGTAGTCGATGGGCAGACCGTCGGTCTGGTACTGCAGCAGGCCGGTTGCGAGCTTCGAGGAGGTATCGAGCTCCAGCATCTGCGATCCCTTCACGTAGGATTTAGCCTCGTCCAGTTCCTTCTGGGTTGGTCCGTCTTCGGCGAAGTGCTGGATTACCTTGTCGATCGCATCGATGCTCTCGCTGGCGCGGTCGGCGCGCGTACCGGTGGTTCCGGCAAACAGCGCCGAGTGTTTCATCCACAAGAGTGATTCCGAGACGGAATAAGCGAGGCCGCGTTTTTCACGAACCTCGCGATAGAGTCGGGACGACAGCGAGCCGCCGCCGAGAATGTGGTTGTCGATGTAGGCCGCCATGAAATCCGGATCGTGGCGCTTGACGCCGGGACCGCCGAACATGACCACGGTCTGCGGCACATCGAGCGGAACGAATGCGCGTTGCGGCGGCTTGGCGGCGACGACGTCGGCAACGGGTGTGAGGTCGCCTTTCGCGGGCAGCCCTCCGAAGGTTTGATCCAGCAGCTTTGCGAGGGCGACCGGCTCGATGTCGCCGACGACCGCGATTTTCAACTGGTCTCTCGCCAGCACGCGGTGCTCGTAGTTCCTGAGGTCGTCGGTCTTGATCGCAGGAATGCTTTCGAGGGTACCGTGCGACGGACGCCCGTAGGGATGATCGCCGAATGCGAGTTTGAGGAAATGTCGGCCGGCGAGCGCGTTGGGATTGGTGGAGTTGCGGCGCAGCTCGGACATGATCTGCGAACGGATCCGCTCGACATCATCGGCGTCGAATCGCGGGGAGGTGAGGGCGAGGTGCAGCAGGTCGAATGCCTCGCCGCTGTGCTCCTTGAGCATCCGCAACGAACCGCGGAAACGGTCGCGTTCGATGCTGAAGCTCAACTCGATGGCGCGGCGGTCGAGACGTTCACGGAAGGTTTTGGAGTCGAGATCGGCGGCGCCTTCGTCGAGCAGGCTCGCGACCATGTAGCCAACGCCCGGTTTGTCGGCGGGGTCCTGCGCCGCACCGCCGGCGAACGCATATTCCATCGCGACCAGAGGCACGGTCGCATCCTGAACGAACCAGGCCTCGATGCCTCCCGGCGTCACCAGATGCTGGATTTTCGTCGCGGCGAACGACGGATTTGCGGCGAGGGAAATCAACACGAAGCATATTGTGGCGAGCAGGCGGCGCGCCGCGCCGATCCGGATGCGTCTCACGACCGCTTCTCCTCGTGCGCCGGCGCGGTGTCCTTGATCAGATAACCCGTCACCGAGCGCGTCTTCACCAGCCACTTCTTCGCGGCTTCGCGGACCTGCGCGGCAGTCACCGCGCGGATGCGATCCGGCCAGCCCCTGATTTCGTCGACGCTCAATCCCACAGTCATGCCCGCGCCGTACCAGCGCGCCAGCGTCGTCTGACTGTCCTGGGCGTAGATCGCCTGCGCGATCAACTGCGTTTTCACGCGCTCGAGATCTTCGGCAGGCACGGGGTTCGTGGCGAGATTTGCGATCACGGCGTCGATCGCCTTCTCAATATCGGCGAAACTGACGCCCGGCTTCGGCGCAACCGCGATCGCGAACTGGGTCGGATCGACCATGGTGCCCTGATAGGAAGCGTTGGTGCTGACCGCGAGCGGCTTGTCGACGACCAGCGCGCGATAGAGATACGCGTTGCTGCCTTCGCCCATCAGTTGCGCAAGCACATCCAGCGCGGGACTTTCGCCGGCGGCGGCGGTGGTCGCGGCAGGCACGAGATAATAACGCCGCAGCATCGGCTGTTCGACGCGAGGGTCCGCGAGCGTGACCGTCCGCGACGCAACCGGCAGCGGTTCCTGCGGGCGGATGCGGACCGGCGGAATCGCGGGCTGCCGGGGCACCTGGCCGAAAGTCTTTTCGATCTCGGGCCTGATTTTCTGCGCGTCCACGTCGCCGGCGATCACCAGCGTCGCGTTGTTCGGCGCATAGAACCGCTTGTAGAAGGCGAGCGCGTCCTCGCGGGTGAGCTTCTCGATCTCGTGGTGCCACCCGATCACCGGACGGCCATAGGGATGATTGAGATACAGCGCGGCCATGATCTGTTCGGTCAGCCGCGCGTCGGGATTGTTGGCGACGCGCATGTTGTACTCCTCGAGCACCACGTCGCGCTCGGGCAGCACGTTTTCGTCCTTCAGCACCAGGCCGGTCATGCGGTCGGCCTCGAACGCCATCATCGTCGCGAGCTGATCGCGCGGCACGCGCTGGTAGTAGCCGGTGTAATCGAAGTAGGTGAAGGCATTCTCCTCGCCGCCGACGCGCAGCACCGTCTGGGAGAACTCGCCGGCCGGATGTTTGGCGGTGCCCTTGAACATCAGATGCTCAAGGAAATGTGCGAGCCCCGATTTGCCCGGCGTTTCGTCTGCCGAGCCGACCTTGTACCAGATCATCTGCGTGACCACCGGCGTCCGGTGATCGGGAATGATCACGACCGCAAGCCCGTTCGGCAGGGTAAAGGTGGTCGGGGGCTGCCCGGTCACGGTCTGCGCCCGGGCTGCTGTGAAGGCAAACAGGAACGCTAAGCAAAAGGCCAGCGCCGTGAAGGCGCGGGCGGTCGGTCGTCGCAATGCTCTCATGGTGTGCACCAGCGGCAAGTTGTCGGAAGCGTCACGGATTGCCGTCGGTCCTTGTGCTGGAGCCAATCATTCGGTCGCGCATTCGGTCACGGCGTCGTCTGGTCCTGATGATTACGAGAGCCGATCCGCATCGTGTTGTACGATCCGGACAGAGAAACCATCAGCCGGGCCGTCCGTGCTCCCGATCGCCATCACTCTTTGCGTTCTTTGCCGCTGTTGACATCGACATACGTATTGCCGAGAGCTTCCCTCGGTCCGGTGCCATAAGCGTAATTCGGCGACGGCGTCTGATAGCCCGGCGGCGGCTGCGTCAGTCTTTCCCGTTCCGGCTCGCCCCTGAATGGAGCGCTCTCCGATTTGCTGCCGAACAGGTTGCCGAGCTTGCCGGTGAAACCGAGTTGCGAGGGGCTCAGTGACGGATTCTCGTACTGCGGCTTGCCCGGTTGATCCGTCTCAGCCTGTCGGGTGGTGCCGGAACCGTGCGTTGCGAGCTGGCTCGGCAGGATCGAGCGGCCTTCTTCCTCGGGCGTCGGCTTGCTTCGCTTGCGGGCGGCGATCGTTTCCCTGTGGCGCTCGACATCGGGATCCTTCGGCCAGTTCGGGTCCCTGATTTCCTTGGCGACGGAGCCCGGCGGCGGCAGATCGATCTTGGGCGGAATCACCAGCGGCGACCGCTCGCGATACTCGATGCCCTTGTTGTCCATGTTGGTGGCGCCGATGCCGCTCATCAGGTTGCTGATGAATTTCTCCTCGAAGGTCGAGTCATCGTCGTCGTCCTGGGCGCGGGCCACGCCGGAAGACAGCACGACGGCGATGCCCAGGGCCACGGCCGCGAGGCGGACGCTGCGCGGCAGCATTCCCGAAGCCTTGGGCACATCCCAACCGTTCCGTCCGGTTTTGCGCATCGCGTTTATCCTGTTCAGTTTTCCGAAGGGATCGCGGCCGAAGCCGCACGCACTCCGACCAGCCCCTATCGTCCGGGATCAGGGCGCTTTTGCGGCGGGTGTTCCGAAGAAGGAATCATACAACAGGGCTATCACACCGGCAACGATCGCCACGTCGGCAATGTTGAACACATACCAGCTATAGGTTTTTCCCGCGAACTGGACGTGAAACAGCGCGAAATCCACCACCGCGCCATAGGCGAAGCGGTCGATGGCGTTGCCGATAGCGCCGCCGATGATGAGTCCGAGGCCAATTGTCGCCGTGCGGGTGTGCGAACGCGCCATCCAGATCGCCAAAAGCACCACAGCGACGGCCTTGACCGCGACCAGGATCGTGGCGCCCACAGGACTGTCGGTCTGGAACCAGCCGTAGCTGATGCCGGTGTTCCAGGCCAGCACCAGGTCGAAGAACGGCGTAACTCTGGCGGCGCCGCGACGACCGATATCGAACACGTAGAGCAGCCACAGCTTCGAGGCCTGATCGAGGATCAGTGCCGCGACGGCCGCGACGACGCCGGAGCGTAGTACCGGTGTCACACGCTCACCCCCAGCGCCTTCCATTCCCGCAGCGCCTGCGCATCGCGCGGCGACACGTCCGGATATTCCTTGTCGTCGCCAACGGTCGGCAGGATTTTCCACGAACGGGCGCACTTGGTGCCCGCGGCTTTCTCGACCACCACGGCGACGCCCTGGACGTTCGGCAGACGGAATGCGTCGACAGGCGCGTCGCCCTCGCGCACCTCATAGTTCGAAGTGATGCAGACCTCGGCCAGGTCGACGTCGAACAACGTCGCCAGCATGGCGCGGTCGGCGATATAGATGATCGGCGAGGCTTCCAGCGAGGAGCCGATCCGCTTGGCGGCGCGCTCGAGTTCCAGTGCGCCGGTGACGACGCTGCGCACGGCGCGGATGGTCTCCCACTTCGCGGCCAGGGCGTCGTCGCGGAAATTGTCGAAATTCTCGGGGAACGTCGTCAGGTGCACCGACGGCTCCGCGTCCGGGCGATACAGCCGCCACGCTTCTTCGGTTGTGAACGACAGTACCGGCCCCAGCCATTTCAGGATCGCGTCACACAGCGTATCGATCACGGTGAGCGCTGCCTTGCGCGCCGCCGATGACGGCGGATCGCAATACAGCGTGTCTTTGCGGATATCGAAATAGAACGCCGAAAGTTCAGTGTTCATGAAGGCCGCGAGACTGGCGATCACGATCTTGTAATCGAAATCCGCGTAAGCCTTGCGCACCACTTCGCTCTGTGCCGCCAACTGGTGCAGCATCAGGCGTTCCAGTTCGGGCATGTCGGCGAACGCGACCGCGTCGCCGCGATCGAAGTGATGCAGCGTGCCGAGCATCCAGCGGATGGTGTTGCGCAGTTTGCGATAGGTTTCCACGGTGTTCTTGAGGATTTCCGCGCCGATGCGCTGGTCGTCAGCGTAATCGGTGGCGCAGACCCACAGCCGCAGGATGTCGGCGCCGGAATCCTTGATGACCTTCTGCGGATCGACCGTATTGCCGAGCGACTTCGACATCTTGCGGCCGTTCTCGTCGAGCGTGAAGCCGTGCGTCAGCACCACGTCGTAAGGCGCGCGGCCCCGCGTGCCGCAGCTTTCCAGGAGCGAGGAGTGAAACCAGCCGCGATGCTGGTCGCTGCCTTCCAGATACATCACGGTATCGCGACCGCCATCGACCTTGCGCTTGATGCCGGCGAGGCCGGGGAAATGCACGGGATCTTCCAGCACGAAGGCGTGGGTGGAGCCGGAGTCGAACCAGACGTCGAGGATGTCGTCGACTTTCTGCCAGTCCTCATTGGCACGTGAGCCGAGGAAGCGTTCGCGCGCGCCTTCGGTGTACCAGGCATCGGCGCCTTCCTTCTCAAAAGCGTCGGTGATGCGTTTGTTGACGGCCTCGTCGATCAGGATTTCCGCGGAGCCGTCGCCCTTTTCGCGCACAAACACCGCGATCGGCACGCCCCAGGCGCGCTGGCGCGAGATCACCCAGTCCGGCCGGTTGGCGATCATGCCGGTGATGCGGTTCTGTCCTTGCGGCGGCACCCATTGCGTCACGCTGATCGCTTGCAGCGCGCGGGCGCGCAAGGTGTCGCCGGGCTTTGCCTTGCCGTGGTCCGCGATATCCGTAGCTCCGGCTTTGGCCGGAGCGTTCAGAATATCCCTGTCCATCGCGATGAACCACTGCGGCGTATTGCGGAAGATCACCGGCTTCTTCGAGCGCCACGAATGCGGGTACTGGTGTTTCAAACGCCCGCGCGCCAGCAGCATGTTGCGCTCGACCAGCGCCTTGATGACGGCGTCGTTGGCGTCGCCCTTCTCGCCCTTGTCGGTGAGCACGCGCTTGCCCGTAAAGCCCGGAGCCTGCGCGGTGAGCGCGCCGTTCTCGTCGACGGTGTAGGGGATCGCGGTCGTGATGCCGCGCGCCTCAAGCTCGCGCGCATTCGCCGTCCAGATGTCGAAGTCCTCGCGGCCATGTCCCGGCGCGGTGTGGACGAAGCCGGTGCCGGTATCGTCGGTGACGTGATCGCCTGCCAGCAGCGGCACGGTGAAGTCGTAGCCGCCGGGCAGGCCGTTCAGCGGATGCGCGCATTCCACCGCATCCAGCGTATCGGCAGGAATGTCGCGCACTCTCTCATACGTCGTGACGCGCGCCTGCTTGAAGACGTCGGCGGCGAGATTGTCGGCCAGGATCAGAAGATCGCCGGTCTTGGCCCAGTTGTCGGCGGGCGCATCGGTGACCTTGTAGAGGCCGTAGGCGATCTTGTTCGAGAAGCTGATGGCGCGGTTGCCCGGCAGCGTCCACGGCGTCGTGGTCCAGATCACAACGTTCGCCTGCGCCAGCGCGCCGTGCGCCGGCGAGGTCACCGGAAACTTCACCCAGACGGTATCCGAGGTGTGGTCCTCGTACTCGACCTCGGCTTCGGCAAGCGCGGTTTTTTCCACCACGCTCCACATCACCGGCTTGGAGCCGCGATAGAGCGTGCCGTTAGCGGCGAACTTCATCAGTTCGCGCGCGATCTGCGTCTCGGCAGGATAGGTCATGGTGGCGTAGGGATGGTCCCAGTCGCCGATGATGCCGAGGCGCTTGAACTCCTCGCGTTGGACGTTCAGCCAGTGCTCGGCGTAGGCGCGGCATTCCTTGCGGAACGCGACCATCGCGGCCGACTCCTTGAAGTTCGGTTTCGCCTTGCCCTTGGAGCGGTAGTTCTCCTCCTCGATCTTCCATTCGATCGGCAGGCCGTGGCAGTCCCAGCCCGGCACGTAATTGGAATCGTGCCCCAGCATCTGCTGGCTTTTGGTCACGACGTCCTTGAGGATCTTGTTCAGCGCATGGCCGATATGGATATGCCCGTTGGCGTAAGGCGGGCCGTCATGCAGCACGAATTTCGGCCGCCCCTTCGCACGCTCGCGGAGTTGCCCGTAAAGATCGATCTCGTTCCAGCGCGCCAGAATCTCCGGCTCGCGCTGCGGCAGTCCGGCGCGCATCGGGAATTCCGTCTGCGGCAGGTAGAGGGTTTTGGAATAGTCGGGGGCGTCGGATTTTTTCGGCTTTTCGGTCATGGCGGGGTGAATAGCGTGTTTTGGTGGGAAGGGGAAACCCGGTTTGGCAGCTCTTTCTTACCTCTCCCCTTGCGGGAGAGGGTGGCGAGGTGAGCGTAGCGAAACTGAGCCGGGTGAGGGGTTGTTTTTCCGACCCCAGCATCTGCCCCCCTCACTTGCTTCGCGGCTCCGTCGCTCAGCACCCTCTCCCGCAAGGGGAGAGGGAGGAAGCGCGACTCACCCGATCTCTCCCAGTTTTGGGAATGCATCGGGCGCGGCCGCGAGCATGGCCCGTGCGATGTCGGCATCGCTGTCCATCCGGCGAACCAGCGTCTCGACGCTGTCGAATTTCAGCTCGTCGCGAATGAAGCCGATGAAGGCCACGTCCAGCGTGGTGCCGTAGAGGTCGCCCTTGAAGTCGAACAGGAACACTTCGAGGAGCGGCGCGCCGTTGTCGAAGGTCGGGCGGCGGCCAAAGCTCGCGACGCCGTCGAAGCGCCGCTGATCCTTTCCCTGGCCGCGTCCCACCCTCACGGCATAGACGCCGTGCCTGAGCCCGCAATCCTTGTCGAGGCGGATATTGGCGGTGGGATAACCGAGCCCGGCGCCGCGCTTGTCGCCGTGGATCACCTCGCCGGTCACGAACCACGGTCCGCCGAGCATGGCGGTGGCATCCGCGATCTGGCCTTCCGCCAGCGCCATGCGGATCGCGCTGGAGGATACCGGACGTTCGTCGATATCGATAGGGGGCTGCACGTCGACCTCGATGCCGAAGCGCGTCGCCTCGCTCGCCAAAAGGCTGGGCGAACCGACCCGGCCTTTGCCGAAATGGAAATCGTAACCGACGGCGATGCCGCTGATGCCGAGGCGGTCGATGAGATCATGGTGAATGAAATCCTGCGCCGTGGTGCCGGCCCGTGCGGCGTCGAAGGTCATAACCACGGCCCCGGTGAGGCCCGTTGCAGCCAGCAGCCGCAGCTTGTTGGTCTCGTCGGTCAGGCGGAACTGCGGGGTGTTGGGGCTGAAAAACTTTCGCGGGTGCGGCTCGAAGGTGACGGCAAGGGCCGGCTTCCCACGGGCGCGCGACATTCGGAGTGCCGCCGCGATCACCGCGCGATGGCCGAGATGCACGCCGTCGAAATTGCCCATCGCCACCACCGAACCCTTGGGAATCGCAGCGGTAGGCGTGGTGTCGCGGATGATGGCAAATCGGGAGGTCATTACCGTTTCGTTGATGGGTGGGGAGCCGGTTGAAGTCAAGCGCGGCTGGCCGGCTTTTCGGAGCACCGGCGCTGCTCCGCGTCCATTCCCGGATTAACGCGCTGTTTAAGGGCTGGGGAGTAGGAAGGGGAGCCGACCCGCGGGGGCAGGACCGGCGAATTCCGGCATGCTCCCAGGATGGCCCGCACAGGCGGGCCTTTGACGATTTCGGCACACATAGAATGTGGCGTGCAGGGGGTTCAAAATGGCAGTAGACTTGTCGATGTCGGTTCTTGTGGTGGACGATTACAACACCATGATCCGCATCATCCGGAATCTTCTCAAGCAGCTTGGGTTCGAGAACATCGACGACGCCAGCGACGGTTCGGCGGCGCTGAACAAGATGCGCACCAAGAAATACGGCCTCGTGATCTCCGACTGGAACATGGAGCCGATGACTGGCTACGATCTGCTCAAGGAAGTCCGCGCCGATGCCAATCTCGCGATGACGCCGTTCATCATGATCACGGCGGAGTCGAAGACCGAGAACGTGATCGCCGCCAAGAAGGCCGGCGTGAACAACTACATCGTCAAGCCGTTCAACGCGGCGACGCTGAAGAACAAGATTGAAGCGGTGTTCCCCGACAGCGTTCCGGCGTAACGCCGGCGCTTTTCGAACTGACCTCGTTTCGATTTCTGCTCTGGCGATATGTCTCCGTCATGCCTGTGCCGGTCACGGGCATTCACGCCTTGAGGTTCGCTTCTGATGAAATCAGAAGCGGGCTTTTTATTGTTTTGCTTCAAGCGAACCGGCTATCCATCCTCGGTCAAGCTCCGAGGACATTTTTCTCTAGCCCTACCACTTCAGTTCGCGCATCAGCGCCAGCGGCGGATGGCCGAACAATTCCTTGACCGAGGCCGGATCGAGTTGGTCGACACCGGCGAATTCCTCGGAATGGATGCCGCGCGTCAGGAACAGCAGGTCGATGCCGAAGGCGTGGGCGCCCATCAGGTCCGTGCGTACGGAATCGCCGATCGCGAGTACCCGGTTCAGCGGGGTATCGTGGCCGCGCCGCTCCCGCGCCAGCGCCATGGCCCGCTCGTAGATTGGCCGGTGCGGCTTGCCGTAGAAAATCACCTCGCCGCCGAGTTCCCGATAGAGTTCGGCGATGGCGCCGGCGCAATAGAGCAGGCGGTCGCCGTGTTCGACGACGATATCGGGATTGGCGCAGATCAGCGGCAGCTTGCGTTCGCGCGCCTGCATCATCAGGGCGCGATAGTCCTCGGCGGTTTCGGTCTCGTCGTCGAACGGGCCGGTGCAGATGATGTAGTCGGCGCGTTCGATCGGCGCAAATACGGGATTGAGGCCGCTGTGGATCGAACTGTCGCGCTCCGGGCCGAGCCAGTAGACCGCCTTGGTGGGATGCTCGGCGACATAGCAGCGCGCCAGATCGCCCGATGAAGCGATGGCGTCATAGCAGTCGTCGGGGACGCCGAACTTGCGCAATTGCCGTTGCACGGCCTCGGCAGGGCGCGGCGCGTTGGTGATGAGGATGACGGTCCCGCCCTTGTCGCGGAACGTCTTCAGCGCCGCGCAGGCTTCGGGAAAGGACACGAGGCCGTTGTGGACGACGCCCCATATGTCGCTGAGCACGACATCCCTGTCGATCGCGAGGTCGCGCAGATGTTCGACGAAACGAAGGGCCGTCATTGCGCTCGGATGCTCAGACCGCACCGCTGGCGCGGCGCGCCAGTGCGGCGGTGCCGGTTTTGCGGAACGGATGGTCGGGCTTGGTGGAGCCGGCTTTCGGCTTGTCGGTTGTGTCTGCCGGCGCATCCGGACGCAGCGGTCGCGGCGCGGCGAACAGAAAACCCTGACCGAAGCGGATGTCGTAATCAAGCAGGTCGACCACCGCCCGTTCGTTTTCGATCCGCTCCGCGATCAAGTCGATGCCGAATCGTCCGAGCAGGTCGGAGATGTCGGCCGGATGGATGTCGGAGGCCGATGTCTGATGCGGGTCGAGAAGCAGCGAGGCCGGTACCTTGATGAAGCGGACGCCGCGGTCGGCCAGTTCGCGCGGCTCGATGCGGAGGTCCGTCACATGGTCGATGGAGAAGCGGTAGCCGCGCTGCGCCAGAGCGGCGAGGTGCTCGCTTTCGGTCAGGCCGAGGCCGCGCAGCGTGCTATGCTTGAATTCGAGGATCAGCGAAGGCGCCAGCGCGCGATTGGCTTCGAGGAAATCGAGGCACTGCCCGAATGCGGTGCGGTTGCCGAGCGTCGCCGCGGAGAGATTGCAGAACAGGCTGGCGTCCTTGTTGCGCATCTGGAGGCGGCGCAGCACCTCCATGCAGCGCACCACCACCATGTTGTCGATGTGCCCCATCAGGCCGGCCGCTTCGGCGGCGGGGATGAAATCGCCGGCGGCGAGATGCGTGCCGCGGGCATCGCGCAGCCGCACCACCGCTTCGTAGTAGCGCATCTTGCGCTGCGGAAGCGTGACGATCGGCTGCAGGAAAATATCGACGCTGTTATCCTCGATGGCGCTCCTGATCGCGGTCAGGATCGGCGAGTCGTTGCGGTTCGGTGCGGCACTCGTTACGGGCGGGCGGGGGGGAGCAGGCGCCGCAACCCGTATCGGGGGCGGGGGCTCGGGCATCGGAGGCGGGGCGGCTGCCGGCAGCGCCGCCAGGATGTCCTCGTGGGTGGCGACAGAGGCGGCGAGTTGCCTGACCAGTCCGCCAAGCTCGCTGATTTCCCCGAGCGCGGATTGAAGTCCTGATTGAATGCGGTCGTGCCCGGCGGAGTTGGCCGAGACCACCTTGCTCTCGGCGGCTGCGAGGCGACGCCCGAAGTCGCCGACCTGGCGGGCGAGGTCGGCGATGCCGTGCGAGAGATCGGCGATCTGGCCATCGACATCGCTGCGGTCGCGCATCCGCATCGAGACCGCGTTGAACAGAACGAGGAAGGTCAGCGCGGCCAGCGCCACGACGGCGGCTTCCGACGCATTCAGGCTGGTCAGCGAATAGAGCGCGACGCCGAGCGAGCCGGAGACCAGCACCATGCAGATGGCGACGAAAATCGTGGAAATACGGATCATCTGGCGCGAAAAGGCTCCCGCTGCCGGGCAATCTCCGGCGCTTTCGGACCGTCACACTACCATTATCGGTGATTCGGCGGGCAGTCTTCTACCGTTTCCGCCGGAATCGGACCAGACGCTCAGGCGACGGCGCGAATCACCCTGGCCACCTTGTCGACGATCTCGCCGATCTGATCGTCGCTGGCGATCAGCGGGGGGGTCAGCGCCAGCGTATCGCCGGCGATGCGCATCATCACGTCGTGGTCGTGGAAGCCGCTTCTCAGCGCCGCGAAGCCGCGGTCGCCCGGTCCATTGCCGTTGGGAGCAAGATCGATGCCCGCCGTGATCCCGACGGTGCGGATATCGACCACGTTGGGCTCGTTGCGCAGGCTCATCACCGCGTCGGCGAATGTCGGCTCGAGCGTCCTGGCGCGCTCGAACAGCTTTTCGTCGCGATAGATGTCGAGGGTGGCGAGGCCGGCGGCGCAGGCCAGCGGGTGCGCCGAATAGGTGTAGCCGTGGAACAGTTCCACGGCGTTCGGCGGGCCGGACATGAAGGCGTCGTGGATGGTGTCGCGCACCAGCACGCCGCCCATCGGAGCCGCGCCGTTGGTGATCCCCTTGGCGAAGGTAATCATGTCGGGCAGCACGCCGTAGCGTTCGGCGGCGAACGCGTAGCCGAGCCGGCCAAAGCCGGTGATGACCTCGTCGAAGATCAGCAGGATGCCGTGCTTCGCGGTGATCTCGCGCAGCCGCTTGAGATAGCCCTTGGGCGCGGGCAGCACGCCGGTCGATCCCGCCATCGGCTCGACGATCACGGCGGCGATGGTGTTGGCGCCGTGCAGGCCGACGAGGCGCTCCAGTTCGTCGGCGAAATGTGCGCCGTAGTCAGGCTCGCCTTTGCTGAAGGCCTGCTTTTCGCGATCGTAGGTGGATTGCAGATGGTCGACGCCGGTGAGCAGCGTGCCGAACATCTTGCGGTTGCTGACGATGCCGCCGACCGAGGTGCCGCCGAAGCCGACGCCGTGATAGCCGCGCTCGCGACCGATCAGGCGGATGCGGCTGCCCTGGCCGTTGATCTGGTGATAGGCCAGCGCGACCTTCAGCGCGGTGTCCGCCGCCTCCGATCCCGAATTGCAGAAGAACACGTGATCGAGGCCGTTCGGCGCGAGCGCGGCGATGCGGTTCGCAAGCTCGAACGCCTGCGGAATGCCGAACTGGAACGGCGGCGCGAAGTCCAGCGCCTCAGCCTGCTTGCCGATCGCCGACGCGATTTCCGCGCGGCCGTGACCGGCATTGCAGCACCACATGCCCGCGGCGCCGTCGATGATCTTGCGGCCGTCGGTTGAGAAATAGTGCATGCCCTTGGCGCCGGCGATCAGCCGTGGCGCCGCCTTGAAGGCGCGGTTGGCGGTGAACGGCATCCAGAACGCAGCCAGATCGTTCGGCGCGGGCGGGGCGGGGCTCTTGTCTAGCATCGGAGGCCTCTTCTTGATGTCTCGGCATGTTCGGCGCCAGCCTATCCCCTTTTTGCAAGGCTGCGAAATGCGGTTTGCCGCATCGAGCCCATGTGCCCGGATGTTGTGCGAATTGTGGAAGCGCCTGCGGCATACGCGCGGCAATGGCGGGGTGGCGAACTTCCGCGCATCTATATACCACCTTTAGTGTATAATTCATTCATATACACTTAATGGTTGTATGGCTCAGTACGCCGTATGACACGCTTCGGTAAACGCTTCGATTCTTCCAGATTGCGCCGGCTGGCGCGCTGCCCTCGCGGCGCATCCGCAGTCGAGTTCGCGATATTGCTGCCGCTGTTTCTGATGCTGGTGTTCGGCATCGTCGTGTTCGGCGCCTACTTCACGATGGTGCACGGCGTGCAGCAGCTTGCCGCCGAAGCGGCGCGCTCCTCGGTCGCGGGCCTGAGCGAGGCCGAGCGAGTGAGTCTCGCCGAAAGCTACATCACCGCGAATGCCGGCTCGTATCCGCTTTTGCAGCCGGCCCGTCTGTCGGTGAGCGCGGCAACGTCGGGCAGCGACGTTTTCGTCGTCACCGTCAATTACGACGCCTCCGGCAACTTCATCTACACGCTGCCATTCGTGCCGTCGCCGCCCACCACCATCGTTCGCTCGGCGGCGATCCCGTTCGGCGGTTTTTGAGGAGACGTGCGATGCCAGGCCTGCTTCGGCGCTTTGTCTCGGATACGCGCGGCAACTTCGCGATCATGGGCGCCGGATGCATGGTGCTGCTGCTCGGCTGCGCCGCGCTCGGCGTCGACATCGGCTCGATCTATGCCGATCGCCGCAAGTCGCAGAGCGCGGCCGACCTGGCGGCGATCGTCGCTGCGGGCAACATCGGCAAGGCCAGGAACGCGGCGGCCGCCACGGTGACGGCCAACGGTTATCCGGCGAGCGCGCTGGTCTCGGTCGAACTCGGCACCTATACCGCCAACGCCGCGCTCGCACCGCAGGCACGTTTTGCGACGCCGGGAAGCGGAGCCGCCAACGCAGCGCGGGTGACGCTGCGCACGCAAACTCCGCTTTACTTCGCGCGCATGTTTACCGGAGGCAATCACTTCGACATCACCACGCGCGCCACCGCGGCAAGCACTGCGATGGCGTCGTTCGCGATCGGCTCGCGGCTGCTCGCGCTCAACGGCGGCCTCCTCAACGCCGTGCTCGGCCGCATGCTGGGGACGACGCTGTCGTTGTCGGTGATGGACTATCAGGCGCTGATCGATGCCCACATCGACGCCTTCGATTTCCTCAACGCGCTGGCGACGCGGCTTGACCTGACCGGTGTCACCTACGACTCCGTCCTGTCGGGCAACGTGAAGGTCGCCGATATCGTGGCGGCCATGCTGAGCGCGCAACAGGCGGCGAATGGCCTGAACGCGGCGACCTTGGCGCTGTCGAACATCTCGCTGGCGCTGGCCGGGGTGACCACCACCATCGTGCCGGGAACGCTGATCGACGTCGGCCCCTATTCGGCGATGACGGTTGGCTCGAAACCGAAAACCGGCGTCAGCGCGTCGTTGTTCGACCTGCTGTCGGCGACGGGTGCGATCGCCAACGGCACCAACCAGATCGCGGCGTCCGTCAATCTCGGCCTGCCCGGCATCGCCGCCGTCTCCGTCATGGCGACGATCGGCGAGCATCCGCAGGGCAAGAGCTGGATGACGGTGGGTACGCAGGGCGCCAGCGTACATACCGCGCAGACCCGCGTCCTGATATCGATCAAGCTGCTCGGCAGCGGCGCGGTGCCGGCCGTCAATCTGCCGATCTATGTCGAGGTCGCATCTGGAACCGCAACGCTCGACGACGTGAGTTGCAGCCGCCCCGATGTAACGGCGTCGACCGCCTCCCTCGGCGTCACGCCCGGAATCGTCGACGCATGGATCGGCAACGTCTCGGTGGCCGAGATGACCAACTTCACCAGCAAGCCAGATCCCGGCGCGGCGACGCTGGTCAATCTCGGCGCGGTCACCGTGACCGGCCGCGCCCATGCCGGCATGGGAAACACCGCGCCGACGCCGGTGACCTTCAGCTATGCCGACATTGCCGCTCAGATGAAGAAGACCGTGACCACAACAGATTTCACCGCGTCGCTGACCGCGAGCCTGCTCGGGGATCTCACACTCAAGGTCAATGTCGGACCGCTGGGCCTGCCGATCCCCGGCCTCGGCCCGACCGTGACGGGAATCATCGGCGGCGCCACGGCATCGATCGATCAGGTGCTGGCGCAGGTTCTGGCGGCGCTCGGCATCGGCATCGGGCAGGCCGATGTCTGGGTCTCCGGCATCCGCTGCGACGGCGCCGTGCTGGTGAATTGAGACTCAGGTCAGATGAGACGCCTGCTCCGCTTCTCCCTCTCCCCGTTTACGGGGAGAGGGTTGGGGTGAGGGGTTCGGCGGCTCTGCGCAGCACCGAACTGATTGTCGACAGCACTCCCTCAATATTTCCAAGCACGTCATTGTTCCAAAATCGAAGAACTCGATATCCGTTCATAATCAGATACTGGTCTCGAGTTTTATCTCTTTGCGAATTCGCGTGCTGTCCGCCATCCACCTCGATAACGAGCTTTCGCTCACGGCATACGAAATCGCAAAAGTAAGGACCGACAGGCGCCTGGCGCACAAATTTGTGGCCACCGTTCTGCCGGGCGCGCAGATGTTTCCAAAGGTTCATTTCGGCGTCCGTCGAATTGGTTCGCAGACGTCGTGAGAAACCGGTGACCGCTGGTTTCGGACCACGCATGCGAAAAAGCCCCTCACCCGGATCGTTTCACGATCCGACCTCTCCCCGCAAGCGGGGAGAGGTTAGGAAAGCTCGTAACGGGCTGTCTCTTCACACTCCCTTTCGGCGGGAGGAGGCCTTGCTTCTCCCTCTCCTCGCCTGCGGGGTCGAGACGAGCGGGACTCGCTTTGGGAGGGCAGGGCGAGGGGGTGTTTCGGATGATGAGCGCCTTGCCCCTCCGCGCCTCGGCTGGTAACCCCTGTCGCGTTTGTAACGCCCTGTAGATTATAGATTACAAACACGATAACGAGCGCCATGTCCGACAAGAAACCGAAGAAGACGCAAAAGCTCCGCGCCCGCCTGCCGCGCGGGCTGGAGGATCGCGGTCCCGCCGCGATCGACGCCACACGGCAGATGGTGGAAAAAATCCGCGCGGTCTATGAGCGTTACGGCTTCGAGCCGGTCGAGACCCCCGCGATGGAATACACCGACGCGCTGGGAAAATTCCTGCCCGATCAGGATCGCCCGAATGAGGGCGTGTTCTCGTTCCAAGACGACGATGAGCAGTGGATCAGCCTGCGCTACGATCTCACCGCGCCGCTGGCGCGTTACGTCGCGGAGAATTTCCAGAACCTCGCGCTGCCCTATCGCAGCTATCGCGCCGGCTATGTGTTTCGGAACGAGAAGCCGGGACCGGGACGCTTCCGCCAGTTCATGCAGTTCGATGCGGACACGGTTGGCAGCGCGTCGCCCGCAGCCGACGCCGAAATGTGCATGATGGCCGCCGACACCATGGAGGCGCTCGGCATTCCGCGCGGCCAGTACGTGGTGAAGGTGAATAGTCGGAAGATTTTGGACGGAGTGATGGACGCGGCCGAGGTGCCGCTGTTCAAGCGCATCGAAACGCTTCGATGTCTCGATAAATTCGATAAGTTCGGAGTAGAAGGCGTACGCCTTTTGCTCACGACAGGTCGAAAAGATGAAAGTGGAGATTTTACAAAGGGGGTCGGACTAAACGAACAGCAGGCGGACACGCTGCTGTCCGTTTTTGCGCCGACAAACGCTTATCGGGTAAACTACAAGAAAAATGATGGAACGATCGGATATCTCGAAGGATCACCGGATAAAATCATTTCGAATTGGGATGAGGTTCTCAATGCTCACAATGAAATAGGTCTGGCGAAATTCTTTGGTCCGCCATCGGTTAATCCCAGCTTGCTCGCGTTACTTAATGCCAATGTGGCAATCAAAGCGGCTCCAATTGGTATGGAGGGAATAGGCGAGTTGCTGTTGATTTTGAAGTTGATTCAAGAAGCGGGATACAGCGACGACCGCATCCGCATCGATCCCTCCGTCGTGCGCGGTCTCGAATACTACACCGGCCCGGTCTACGAAGTTGAACTGCTGTTAGAGACCAAGGATGAGAAAGGCCGCCCGGTGCGTTTCGGCTCGGTCGGCGGCGGCGGGCGTTATGACGGCCTTGTTTCGCGCTTCCGCGGTGAGCCGGTGCCGGCGACAGGCTTCTCCATCGGCGTGTCACGCTTGCAGGCCGCGCTCACCATGCTCGGCAAGCTGGACACCAGGCCGCAGCCGGGTCCGGTGGTCGTCACCGTGTTCGGCGGCGACATCGCGGGCTATCAGAAGATGGTCGCGGAGCTGCGCAACTCTCCTGCTGATCCTTCAAGGCCGGATGGGCCTCGCATTCGCGCGGAATTGTATCTGGGCAACCCGAAGCATTCGCTTGGCCAGCAAATGAAATACGCCGACAAGCGCCATTCGCCGTGCGCGATCATTCAAGGCAGCGACGAGAAAGCCAACGGCAAGGTGCAGATCAAGGACCTGATCGCGGGCGCCGGGCTCACCTCGATCGAGGATCGCACCGAATATCTGAAGAAGCAGGCCGAGGCGCAGATCGAAGTCGGCGAAAGCGATCTCGTTGCGGAGGTGCAAAAGCTGCTCGCGCGTCATGGCGTGAGCTGGAATTAGCCACGGCCGCCGTCATGTCCGCGCAGGCGCACCAGTGTGCCGGAGCACTGGTTGGTCAACCATGGCGCTGCGGGTTACTGCATCATCCGCCTTCGCGGATGACGACCGGGGAATATGCCTGAAGAATCGCCAGGCATGAGGCCATGAGCACTTTTCCCGTAAGGACGGGAAAAGATTTGTGCTCCGTCACTTCGGCACCATCGACTTGAATTTTTCAAGATCGCGCATGTTCATCTTGAAGCCGCCGGGCATCACCACGTCGCCGGGCTTCTGACCTTCCTTGCAAGGGCCGGTCCATTTCGCGGCCATGGTGATCTTGCTGTCGCGGGTTCCAAGCCTGCCGCCTTCGCTGCGCGAGGTCACCGTCACTGTGTAGGCGGAGTTGAAGTCGCCGGTGGTTTCGGCATGCGATGTCACGGTCGCGCCCGCCATCATGCAGACCGAGTCCATGACATAGCCTGCCGCGGTTTTCTGAATGTCGGCCTTCGAGCAGTTCTGCTTGGCGGACGGAGCGAATTCCGAGGTGAACTCGCGGTCCACGGCCTCGCTGGTACATTGCTGGACCGTCACGTCCGGCATCCTGGCGCCTTCGTGATCGACCTTGATGTCCCATAGTCCGGCCTTGCGCAGCGGCAATTGCATCTCCGCCAATGCCGGTGCCGCCGAGAGAAGCAGCAGCGGCAAGAAGGGAATCGAAAGTCGAAGAGACCGTCGCATCGCAGGCTCCGTCAAAGGATCAGGACTCGCAAACGTGGATCAGGGACCGCTCAGTAGCGGGTTTGCAGCGGAGGCTGGTCGGGCCCATAGGGCACCCAGCGACAGGCGAACGAGATGTATCCGCCCGGATAGGCCTGGACACCGAGGACTTTCGCCACCTTGCCGTAGCGCGCGCAGTGATCGACCGCGATCACGCGCACGTCGGCGGTCGCGGCCAGCGCATAGGAGATGATGCCGCCGGTGTCGTTGCCCTTGACCGGTGGCACCCAGTCGGCCCGTGCCGGTCCGCAAACCAGCGCGCCCGTCATCGCCGCCAGCAAAGCCGCTCCGAGCTGTCTCATCGTCATCTCCATCGTTACCGGTCCAAGTCTAGAACGCCACGCCGGCCATGAAAAGAACAGCAAGCCGGCCGATAGGGAGTTAGGCGGCGGGTGTTGCCGTGTCGCACTTGACCTCGCGCGGGCTTCGCGGCACCGTCCGGGGCTCGGATCACCGGCGGATGCTCCCATGCGCAACCTTATCATATCCTTGAAGAAAGCCGGCCTTGCCGCGGCGTTCGGCGCGGCGTTGGGACTGTTTGGCGCCCTGCCGGCAGCGCAGGCCTTCAATTTCCCGGTGTTCGGACCGGGGTATGAGGGACGGTTACCGGGCTGCGAAGCCGGGCTGCCGGTCATCACGTCGGAATTCTGGGAGAAGGAGAGCAAATTCTGGAGTTCTCCCCTGCGAATCACGGCCTATGGCAACGTCCATGAAACCGCGTTCCGGCCCTGGCAATCCGACAACATCCCGCGCCGCTATTGCACCGCCGATGCGATGGTCAGCGACGGCAAGGTCCGCACGGTGCATTATTCCATCATCGAGGATGGCGGGTTTGCCAGCATCGGGCAGGGCGTCGAGTGGTGCGTGGTCGGCCTCGACCGCAACTGGGCCTATAATCCGGCCTGCCGCGCAGCGCAGCCCTGAGCAACCATTTTCCGTAAAAATGCAGATCCGGTTTGCGGAGTGAATTCGACATTCACGCTCCGCCGAGCTCCGGCTATCGATTCTGACATCTGCAAGAAGGCTCGCTGAAAAGCGATGCCAATGTTAGACTTCGGAACAACGGGGCCGGATGTCGGCCGGGCTGGGAGTTTGGCGTTATGAGGTGGGTGTCTCGCGCGGGCGCCGCGTCTGTTCTGTCGTGGCTGATCCTGTTTGCGGGGTGGACACACGGCGCGGCGCAGGATCGTCGCCAGAACGCGCCGGGCGCGTTCGATTTCTACGTGCTGTCGCTGTCGTGGTCGCCGTCGTTCTGCGCGGCAGCGGCCGAGCGCGGCACCGCCAGTCGGTCGCAGCAGACCCAATGCGGCGGACGGCCGTACTCTTTCGTGGTGCACGGCCTCTGGCCGCAATACGAGCACGGCTTTCCGGATTATTGCCAGCGTCCCGCGCCCCGGCTTGATCGTCGCATCATGTCCTCGATGCTGGATTTGATGCCGGCCCCCGGCCTGATCTACAGCGAGTGGGACAAGCACGGCACCTGCTCGGGCCTCGGCGCGCAAGCCTATTTCGAGGAGGTCCGCAAAGCCCGCGCCGCGGTGAAAGTGCCTGCGGAATTCGTCGATCTTGCGGCGCCGAAGAGCATTGCGCCCGACGACATCGAAAGCGCCTTCATCAAGGACAATCCCGGGCTCAGCCATTCTGCGATCGCGGTGATCTGCGACCGCACCAGGCTCAGCGAGGTACGGATCTGCATGAACAAGGACCTGCAATTCCGCGCCTGCGAGGAAATCGACCGCCGCGCCTGCCGCAGGGATCAGGTGGTGCTTCCACCGGTGCGCGGCGGCTAGTCTTTCGCTCGCTTGTTAGAGGCGTATCGCCGCCGGTACGACGTCATTGCCGGGCATAGCCGTTCGAAGATCGGCATCTCTTCCGCTTGCCTATGCCGGCAATCCATCTTCTTTTTGAGAGATGGATGCCCGGATTAAGTCCGGCATGACGGAAGTGATACGATCAGCACCAAAAAAGAATCCATCGCCCCATGAACTACCGCCACGCCTTCCACGCCGGCAACTTCGCCGACGTTATCAAACATATCGTGCTGGTTCGCATCCTGACCTACCTGCAGGAGAAGCCGGCGGCGTTTCGCGTCATCGACACCCATGCCGGTGCCGGCGTTTACGATCTCACCGGCGAGGAGGCGGCACGCGGAAGCGAGTGGCTGACCGGAATTGCGCGGCTGATGCAGGCGCGGTTTTCCGACGCGGCCGGCGCGCTGGTCGCGCCTTATCTCGATATCGTCAGGGCCTTCAATCCGCAGCGAGACCTGCGATCCTATCCGGGGTCGCCGCTGATCGCGCGCGCTCTGCTGCGGCCGCAGGATCGTCTGGTGGCTTGCGAACTCGAACCCGTGGCCCGCAAACACCTGGTCAATGCGCTACGCCGCGACGTCCAGGCCAACGTCGTCGATCTCGATGGCTGGACGGCGCTCTCCGCTTTCGTGCCGCCGAAGGAGAGGCGCGGGCTGGTGCTGATCGATCCGCCGTTCGAGCACAAGGACGAATTTGATCGGCTGGCGGACGGATTTGCCGGAGCGTTCGCGAAATGGCCGACCGGCTGCTACATGCTGTGGTATCCGGCGAAAAGACGCCGGGCGACGGATGATCTGGCGCGCAGGGTCGGCGCCGAATTCGGAGGCGATGCCGACAGATGCCTGCGGCTTGAATTCAGCGTTGCGCCGCAGACGCCGGACGGGCCGCTCACCGCCGCCGGACTCCTGATCGTCAATCCGCCGTGGACGTTGAGGGCTGAGCTGAAGCTTGTCCTTCCCGAACTGGAGAAGCCGCTGGGTCAGGGCGGCGCCGCCAGGTTCAGGCTGGAGGCGGTCGGGGGTTGAGTCGCTCGCAACGTGCAATTTCGCCGTAGTCAGTTCGACTGGAACCGTATTAAGCTGCCGCGCTTGCGACCGGCTCATGGCGCCTCCCGCAGCGGGGCAGCCTGGCTACAATGTCTGGAATGCAATGCCGGTCAGGCAGGCCTTGTTTTTTGGAGATGGCTGCGACGGCGGTATCGCCGGGAGTGAACGTCAGGTCTCGTCGGCGCGTGGGGACGCGGCGGCGAATGCAATGCGGCGAGAGGAGTTTTGCCGATGGCCATGACTGGAACGGTCAAGTTCTTCAACGGGGAGCGCGGCTACGGCTTCATCAAGCCAGACGATGGCGGCCGCGATGTATTCGTTCACATCACGGCGGTGGAACAGGCCGGATTGAAGGAATTGTCCGAAGGACAACGCGTCACATTCGAGGTCGAGCCGGACAAGAAGGGCAAGGGCCCCAAGGCGGTCAATCTTGTGATCTCGCCCTGACGAGCGGCGCAGCGGCACGCTTGCACGTTGGCATCACGAAAAAACTCCCGGCCGCGAACGGCCGGGAGTTTGAGGCGTGAGTGGTGTTCTCGTCAGAAATGATAGTTCACGCCGGCGCGGACCAGTCCGGACTGATAGCTGTTGGGAGCGCCGGTGATCGAGAAGTTGCTGCTCGACAGGTCGACATAGAGATATTCGACCTTCGCGGTCCAGTTCTGGTAGATGCCGAATTCGGCGCCGACGCCGAGCGTCCATCCGGCATTGGTGTGGGATTCCGAAAGGCCGAAGGTTTCGGCGCGCAGTTCGCCGAAGGCAAGACCACCGGTGCCATAGACCAGAACGTTGTTGAAGGCGTAGCCGAGGCGGCCGCGCACCGTGCCGAACCACGGATTAGAGAACTTCCACGGCGCGAAGGTATCGTCGGCGGCGCTGGCCTGGATGTCGCCTTCGATGCCGAACACCAGCGGTCCGTTCTGCCAGTTGTAGCCGGCCTGCACGCCGCCGAACACGCCGTCCGGCTTGGTGGCGCTGTTCTGGACGCTGCCCCAGGCATAACCGAGGTTGCCGCCGAGGTAAGGACCTGCCCAGCTGAAGGCATTGAGCGGCTGATTGACGGTGTAGGGCGAGCGGTAGGACAGATCCGCGGCCTGCGCGGTGCCGATCAGCGCCGTTGATGCCACGGCGGCCAATGCTGCGATCGTTGTCTTGCTCATTTCGATACTCCAACCCCTTGCCGTCGCTCCCGTCGTGGCGTTTCCCCGCCAGCGGTACGGTTACGAATTCCGAAATTCCGTGCGTAGGATTTATCGAAAGTTTTAAGTTAAGCGGTTCTTAAGGCGGCGCTTCCACCGTCTCTTGTTCTTAAAAAAGTGTTACCGGCATGGCGGCTCCGTAACCGATGACGCAACCACGCCGCGCAATTGGTAAAGCTCGCCGCCGCTGGCATCCGCCGGTTTCATCCCTTAATTGAAGGCCATGACGAGCGATTCCTCCGATCCCGCAAAGCCGGCCGGCTCCGGACGACCGCCGGGTTCCGACGCTGACATGCGGCGGCCAGAGGGGGCGGTGGAGGCGGGACAGGATGTCGATCCCGCAACGGTCGAGACCGCCGAGACTGTCGAGCCTGACGAAGACGACGAGGCCCGGCTGCCCGATCTCCCGGACGAGTCCACCGATGGGATCGAGGAAGGACCGCTCGCGGTCGGCCGCGCCGCGATCGAACGCGCCGTGCGCCATGCGCCGACCTCGCCCGGCGTCTATCGCATGATCAATGCCGCAAACGACGTGCTTTATGTCGGCAAGGCCAAGAACGTGCGCAAGCGCCTGTCGTCCTATGCGCGGCCGACAGGCCAGGTGATGCGCATCGCGCGCATGATCGCGGCGACGTGCACTGTCGAGATCGTGTCGACCGGAACCGAGACCGAAGCGCTGCTGCTCGAAGCGAATTTGATCAAGCAATTGCGGCCGCGCTTCAACGTGCAGCTGCGTGACGACAAGTCGTTTCCCTATATCCTGATCACCGGCGACCACTGGGCGCCGCAGATCCTCAAGCACCGCGGCGCGCAGTCGCGGCCGGGACGGTATTTCGGGCCGTTCGCGTCCGCCGGCGCGGTCGGCCGCACCATCACCGCGCTGCAGCGCGCGTTCCTGGTGCGCTCCTGCACCGACTCGTTCTTCGAAAGCCGGACGCGGCCGTGCCTGTTGTATCAGATCAGACGCTGCTCGGGTCCTTGCACCGGCGAGATCGATTTCCCCGGCTATACGGCGCTGGTTCGCGAGGCGACCGACTTTCTGTCAGGCCGCAGCCGCGCCGTGAAGGAGGACCTGGCCCGCGCGATGGAGCAGGCTTCCGCCGACCTCGCCTTCGAGCGCGCGGCGCTCTACCGCGACCGGCTGGCCGCGCTGTCGGCGATCCAGTCGCAGCAGGGCATCAACCCCCGCACGGTGGAAGAGGCCGACGTGTTCGCGATCCACCAGGAGGGCGGCTATTCCTGCGTCGAGGTGTTTTTCTTCCGCACCGGGCAGAACTGGGGCAACCGCGCCTACTTTCCGCGCGCGGAAAAATCCTTCACGCCGGAGGAGGTGCTGGGCGCGTTCCTCGCCCAGTTCTACGACGACAAGCCGCCGCCGAAGCTGATCCTGCTGTCGCATCGCATCGAGGAAAGCCAATTGCTGGCCGATGCGCTTTCGATCAAGGCCGGTTGCAAGGTCGCGGTCTTCGTGCCGCAGCGCGGCGAGAAGAAGGAACTGGTCGCCCATGCCCTGACCAATGCGCGCGAGGCGCTTGGCCGCAAGCTGGCGGATACCGCTACGCAGTCGCGGCTGTTGCAGGGTCTGGCGGCTGCCCTGGGTTTGCCGCATAGCCCGCGGCGCATCGAGGTCTATGACAACAGCCACATCCAGGGGACCAATGCGGTCGGCGCGATGATCGTCGCCGGCCCTGAGGGCTTTCTGAAAAACCAGTACCGCAAGTTCAACATCCGCTCCGAAGGTCTGACGCCCGGCGACGACTACGCGATGATGCGCGAGGTATTGGAGCGCCGTTTCAAGAGATTGCTGACACAGCAAGCCGCCGATCCGGAGAAGGACACGGTGCAGCAATGGCCGGATCTCGTGATCATCGATGGCGGGCTCGGCCAGCTTAATGCCGCGCGTGGGATTTTCGACGCGCTGGGGCTGCACGGAATATCGCTGATGGCGGTCGCCAAGGGCCCGGATCGGGACGCCGGTCGCGAAACCCTGTTCCTGCCGGACCGCCCGGCGATCAAGCTCGAACCGCGCGACCCCGTTCTATATTTCATCCAGCGGCTGCGCGACGAGGCGCACCGTTTTGTGATCGGTTCGCACCGCAAGTTACGTAAAAAGGATATGCGCGAGGCCGGCTTGCAGGAAGTTCCCGGCATAGGTCCCGCGCGCAAGCGGGCGCTGTTGCATCATTTCGGAACGCTGAAGGAGATCGAGCGCGCCTCCGTAGCCGATATCGGCAAGGTTCCCGGCATCAGCGCCGAAAGCGCCCGCCGGATCTTCGACTTTTTTCACGCCCGGTCAGCGTAAAGGTGGCTTTACGATTTTGGCATGATATTCATCTGCTTTTTTCGTATTAAGAACCAATGGATAAGGCCTTCGTCGCGGCCAAAGCGGCAAAATGCGCCCCGTGACCGTTGACGTTCGCGCCACGACAGTATTGGTAAGATGAAATGAACACTGCAACCAGCCAGGCGACTGCGAAACATATGCTGTCGCTACCGAATATCCTCACCTGCGCCCGGATCGCCGCGATTCCGGTGGTGGTGGGTTGCGTCTATGCGCAATCGATCATGGATGGGCCGTTGCGCCTGCGCTGGGTGGCGCTCGGGGTGTTCATCGCGGCGGGTGTCACGGACTTTCTCGACGGCTACTATGCGCGGATCTGGGATCAGCAATCTGCTTTGGGCAAAATGCTCGATCCGATCGCCGACAAGCTCCTGGTCGCCTCCTGCCTGCTGATGCTGGCGGCCGACGGCATCATCCATGGCTGGACGTTGTGGGCGGCGATCGTGATCCTGTGCCGCGAGATCCTCGTGTCGGGCCTTCGCGAATATCTGGCGGAGTTGCGCGTCAGCGTGCCCGTGACCAAGGTCGCGAAGTGGAAGACCACCGTGCAACTGGTTGCGATCGGCTTCCTGCTGGCGGGCGAGGCCGGCGACCTGATATTTCCGTTCGTGACCCAGATCGGGCTTCTGCTGTTGTGGGTCTCTGCGATCTTCACCATCTATACGGGTTGGGACTATTTCCAGGCTGGTATTCACCACCTCATCGAGGAGGATGAAAAATGAAGGTGCTGTATTTCGCCTGGGTGCGCGAACGGGTCGGCAAGGCCGAGGAGGCGCTCGAGCCCCCGGAAGCCGTTGCGACGGTTGCCGATCTGATCGCATGGCTGTCGCAGCGGGGCGATGAATACGCCCATGCGTTCGAAAAGCCCAAGGTGATCCGTGCCGCGATCGACCGCATCCACGTCAAGCAGGACACGGCGATCGCAGGCGCGCGCGAGATTGCGTTCTTTCCGCCGATGACCGGCGGTTGATCTGTAAACAGCGGCGTCGCCATGACCGTTCCCGTCACCATTCGTCTGCAGGAAGAGGATTTCGACGTCGCGCGCGAAATCGCGGCGCTCTCGCGCGGCCGCACCGATATCGGCGCCGTCGTCAGTTTCAGCGGCATCTGCAGAAGCGACAAGGCTGACGGCGAGGGTGGTGACGCGATCGCCGCACTTGTACTGGAACATTATCCGGGCATGGCGGAGGAAGAGATCGCGCGGCATGCCGAGGAGGCGGTTTTGCGCTGGCCGCTCACCGGCCTCACCGTCATTCACCGCTTCGGCCGGATCGTGCCGGGCGACAATATCGTTCTGGTGGTGACGGCGTCCGCGCACCGCGAGGCGGCGTTTCATGCGGCCGAGTTCCTGATGGACTATCTCAAGACTCGCGCGCCGTTCTGGAAGCGCGAGGAGGGCTCCGTCGGATCAAGTTGGGTTGACGCCCACGATCGCGACGACACGGCTGCGGCGCGCTGGGCCAAATCCTGATGGCCAAGACCGCCGCGCGCGGCGGACACTCGGAAGCCGCAACCCGCAGTTCAGCCAAAAAACGCCGGCCGGCGCGCGCGACCGCCAAATCCGATGTCACCGCTGCGGCTACCGAACTCGCGACGATTTTCGACTATGTCGGCTTCGCCGCCGCAAGGCTCACGCGCGCGCGCGTGACCTTTGCGCACGGCACCACCGATCCGGTTGCGGAGGCCGCTTTCCTGGTCGGCGAGGCCATGAACCTGCATCCCGACGAGGTCGAGCCGAACGCCGCGCGGCGCGTGCCGAAGGCCGCAGCCCAACGCATCCTCGGCTGGGTCGAGCAGCGCATCACAACCCGCAAGCCCGCCGCCTATCTCGTCAAGAGAATGTACATGCGCGGGCTGCCGTTTTATGTCGACGAGCGCGTGATCGTGCCGCGCTCGTTCATCGGCGAAATCCTCGACTCGCATTTCGGTGACGACCATCCGCTGCGTCTGCGCGATCCGGCAGCCGTGACCCGCGTGCTCGATCTCTGCACCGGCTCGGGATGCCTTGCCATTCTGGCCGCGCGCGCATTTCCGGATGCGAGGATCGACGCGGCCGACCTGTCGGAAGACGCGCTCGCGGTCGCCGCGCGCAACGTGCGCGAGCACAGTCTGGAAAACCGCATCACGCTGTTGCAAGGCGACCTGTTCGCCGCGCTCAGGGATCAGCGATACGATCTCATCATCTCGAACCCGCCTTACGTCGATGCGAAAGGCATGGCGGGCTTGCCGCGTGAATGCCTTGCGGAGCCGCGGATGGCATTCGACGGCGGCGCCGACGGCATCGATCTGGTGCGTCGTATCATCGACGGCGCCAAAGCTCACCTCGCGCCCGGCGGCGGACTTTTATGCGAGGTCGGCCGCTGCAAGCCGGCGATCGAGAAGGCGTACCCTCGTGCGGAACTTCTCTGGCTCGACACCGAGGAGTCCGAAGGGGAGGTGTTCTGGTTAGAGGCGGTCAGGCTTGCCGATGTTGTGTCCGCATGACAAGCCGATCTGGCGCGGTCGATCACCTTGCGTTCGGGCCTCTGGCAAAATCGCCGGAGTTCACTTAATTAAGGGCGATCCAGCGAACGACGCATGAGGACCTCCGGCGATACCGTCGGAGGTTTTTGTCGTCCGGAAAATGTTCTTCTGTTCGTTCTGCCGTGTTGATGACGGACCAAATGCTTTTTGACGCCCGCCATAGTGTATTCTCGCGCGATCCCTGGCTTGGAGAATTCCGGGCGACGCTGACGCTTGGCTGGCCGCTGGTCCTCACCAATCTCGCGCAAATTGCACTGACGACAACCGATGTCATTGTGCTGGGCCGCGTCGGTCCCTCCGCGCTGGCCGCGGGAACGCTTGGCGTCAATCTCTACTTCGCGATCCTGATTTTCGGCATTGGCATCGTCACCGCGACATCGCCGATGATGGCCGAAGCGTTCGGTCGCAAGCTGCATTCGGTGCGCGACGTGCGGCGGACGTTCCGCCAGGGATTATGGGCGTCGGTTCTGATTGCGGTGCCGAGCTGGCTGCTGCTGTGGCATAGCGAGGCGATCCTCATTCTGTTCGATCAGGAACCTCAGCTTGCGGCGGATGCTCAGGTGTTCGTGCGCGCATTGCAATGGGGCATGTTGCCGACGCTGGGCTTTATCGCGTTGCGATCGTTCTTCGCCGCGCTGGAGCGGCCGTTATCGGCCATGCTGGTGACGGCGGCCGCGATCCTGTTCAATATCGCCGCGAATTGGGCGCTGGTGTTCGGTCATCTTGGTCTGCCCGCGTTAGGGCTGCGTGGTTCCGGCATCGCGACGACATTGTCGAACACCTTCCTGTTCGTCGGGCTGGTGCTGGTGGCAAGCCTTGGCCGCAAGTTTCGTCGCTTCCATCTGTTCGGCAACTGGTGGCGCGCCGATTGGCCGCGTCTTGTCACGCTGTGGCGCGTCGGTCTGCCGATCGGCGCAGCGCTCGCTTTCGAGATCACGGTGTTCAACGCCGCGGTATTCCTGATGGGACAGTTCGGCACGGCCTCGATCGCGGCTCACGCCATTGCGATTCAGATCGCCTCGGTCTCCTTCATGGTGCCGATGGGACTGTCGCAGGCTGCGACGGTGCGCGTCGGCCGCGCTTACGGCGCAGGCGACCGTGACGGGATCACCCGCGCCGGATGGACGTCCTTCGCGCTGGCGATCGCTTTCATGACCGCGACCAGCGTGTTGATGATCGCCGCGCCGCGATGGCTGATCGGTGCTTTCGTCGACATCAACGATGCGGCGAATGCCGAGGTGGTCGGACTCGCGGTGTCGTTTCTGACCTGCGCGGCGGTGTTTCAGATTGCCGACGGCGCGCAGGTGGTCGGCGCCGGCATGCTGCGCGGCCTGCAGGATACCCGCGTGCCGATGATCTATGCCGGTCTTGGCTATTGGGGCTTCGGCATGTCGCTGAGTTTGCTGTTTGCTTTCCGGCTCGGATTTCAGGGCACCGGCATCTGGATCGGCCTGGCGTCGGGCCTCGCGGCCGTAGCCATCCTGATGATCACGCGTTGGGTCAGACGCGAGCGGCTGGGATTGGTGCCTCGAAAGACTATGCGATATCGCGAGGCCTGACTCGGTTGAGCCGACAACTATGCGCGCGTGGCCGGTCACAGCACCTTGCGGGTCCAGTCGTGCGTATCCGCCGCGCGTCCGTACTGGACATCGACCAGTTTCTTGCGGAAGCCCATCGCGACGGGACCGGCGGCGCCGCCATTGATGGTGAAATCGCCGTGGGTCGAGCACACCTTGCCGATCGGAGAAACGACGGCGGCGGTGCCGCAGGCGAAGGCTTCTTTCAGCCTGCCGCTGGCGGCGTCATTGCGCCACTGGTCGATCGTGTAGGGTTCCTCGCGCACGTGCGTGCCGGACTCTTTGGCGAGCGTGATGATCGAATCGCGGGTGATGCCCGGCAGAATGGTACCGAGCGGTGGCGTCGAGAGTGAGCCGTCGTCGAACACGAAGAAGATATTCATGCCGCCGAGTTCCTCGATGTAGCGGCGTTCGATCGCGTCCAGGAAGACGACCTGATCGCAGCCGCGATCGATGGCTTCGGCCTGCGCACGCAGACTGGCGGCATAGTTGCCACCGCATTTGACGGCGCCGGTGCCGCCGACCGCCGCGCGCGTGTAATTCTCCGACACCCAGATCGAGACTGGCGCCGGCCCGCCCTTGAAATAGGAACCGACCGGCGATGCGATCACCGCGAAGATGTATTCCGCCGATGGCTTGACGCCGAGAAAGACTTCGTTGGCGATCATGAAGGGCCGCAGGTACAGGCTGCCTTCACCGCCGGGAATCCAGTCGCGGTCGATGCGGACGAGTTGCTCGATGGCTTCGATGAACACGGGCTCGGGCAGCGCCGCCATCGCCATGCGCTCGGCCGAATTGCGAAAGCGTCTTGCGTTGGCGTCCGGACGAAACAGGTTCACGCCGCCGTCGTCACGCTTGTAGGCCTTCAGACCTTCGAAAATCTCCTGCGCGTAGTGCAGGACGGCGGTCGCCGGATCGAGCGGGAAGCTGGCGCGCGCTTCGACCCGCGCGCCGTGCCAGCCGTTCGCGTGATTGTAGCGTACCACCGCCATGTGATCGGTGAACACCCGGCCGAAGCCGGGATCTGCGAGCTTTGCTTCGCGCACGGTCGCGGGCGTCGGACTGACCGTCGGCTGGACATCGAATGTCAACGACACCGCGCCATCGGTTTTTTCGAACGAAGCTCTCATGGTGTTCTCCGGCTTGAAAGAGTCTTCGCGTTGCAGGCTATTGCCGCTCCGCGAAGTCCGGTTTCCGCTTTGGCGGACGGCGCGAAGTCCAGTATGTTGCCGAAAGGCAGCTCTACATCGCACCGACGAAGGACCGATTGGCCTTGCCGTATGATAGGGCTGATCGGGAATTTCGCGGGACGATATAATATTTCGCAGTGGACGTCCGCCTTGTAACATTCAGACCAAAGATATGTCAATATGGTTGTCCTAAATTCTCCGACTCGTTCCGGCATGACGTCCGCCGATCCGCAACGGCCCGGCGAACGCCCCGCAGAGACGCGCTGGGACATCATCGAGTTGCTGTTCTTCGCCTATCGCGACTTTGTCGGCGATCCCGACCATGTGCTGGAAGAATTCGGCTTCGGTCGTGCCCATCATCGCGTGATGCATTTCGTCTACCGTTATCCCGGGCTTAATGTCGCGGACCTGCTCGAGGTACTGCGCATCACCAAGCAATCGCTGGGGCGGGTTCTCAAGCAACTCCTCGATGAAGGCTACATTGTGCAGAAGGCTGGCGACGCCGACAGGCGCCAACGCCTTCTTTTCGCCACCGCGAAAGGCGAGGCGCTAGTGGGGAAACTCGCGGGGTTGCAGACCGACCGCATCGTACGTGCGCTGCAAGGTCTCGACGCGTCCGGCGTTGAGGCCGTGCGCAAGTTCCTGCTCGGGATGATCGACCACGACGATCCCGACAAGGTGCTGGAGGCGATCCTGCGGGCCGACGGCAAGATGGTGAAGGCATGACGGGAATGCAAACGGCAGGGATCGCGCGCGCGCCGGTGAGGCCTGCCGATGACGCCCCGCATCTGCTGCTGGTCGATGACGACCGGCGTATCCGCGATTTGCTGTCGCGTTTTCTGGCGGGGGAGGGTTACCGTGTCACCACGGCCATGAGCGCCAAGGCGGCCCGCTCGAAACTGCTCGGGCTGCATTTTGACCTGCTGATCCTCGACATCATGATGCCCGGCGAAACTGGCTTCGATCTCGCCCGCTTCATCCGTGCCTCGTCCGCGGTGCCCATCATCATGCTGACGGCGCGTCACGAGGCCGAGAGTCGCATCGAGGGCTTGCAGATCGGCGCTGACGACTATCTCGCCAAGCCGTTCGAGCCGCGAGAGCTGGTGCTGCGGATCGGTAATATCCTGAAGCGCACGATGCCGCTGCCGACGGCGCGGACCGGATCGATCGCGTTCGGGCCGTATGTCTATCATCTGGACCGTGGGGAACTGCGGCAGGGCGACGACGTCATTCATCTCACCGATCGCGAACGCGAGATGCTGCGGGTGCTGGCCGCCACGCCCGGCGAGACGGTTCGCCGCGGCGAGCTGAACGGCGGAGGCACCGTCAACGAGCGCGCCGTCGATGTTCAGATCAACCGGCTGCGGCGGAAGATCGAGCGGGATCCGGCCAATCCGCTCTTCCTGCAGGCGGTGCGCGGCGTCGGCTATCGCCTGGTCGCAGCGCCCTGAGCTGCCGATGATGAGCACGCTCGACGCCGGCATGACGCTGATCCGTACAACGTCCCGGCGCGTATCCCTCGCCAATGGCAGGATGGCGCGAGCATTCAAGAACTGGATGCCCAAGGGCCTCTACGCCCGCGCACTGCTGATCATGATCGTGCCGATGGTGGTGCTGCAATCGGTGGTCGCTTTCGTGTTCATGGAGCGGCACTGGAACACGGTGACACGGCGACTGTCGACGGCGGTGGTGCAGGACGTCGCCGCGCTGATCGATATCTACAAGGACTACCCGCAGGACAAGGATCGCGCGACGATCCGGCGCATCGCGCAGCAGCGGCTGGGGCTCGTGGTCGATTTCCTGCCGCCGGGCGACATGCCGCCGCCCGGGCCGAAGCCGTTCTTCTCGCTGCTCGACCAATCGCTGTCGGTGCAGATCAGCAGGCAGATCGGCAAGCCGTTCTGGATCGATACGGTCGGCCGCTCCAGTCTGGTGGAGATCAGGATCCAGCTCGACGACGCGGTGATGCAGGTCTTCGCGCAGCGTAGCGCCGCTTATGCCTCGAACTCGGAAATCTTCATCTTCTGGATGCTGGGCACGTCATCGATCCTGCTGTTCGTCGCGGTGCTGTTCCTGCGTAACCAGATCAAGCCGATCCTGCTGCTGGCGGACGCCGCCGAGCGCTTCGGCAAGGGCCGCGATGCGCCGAACTTCCGTCCGCGGGGCGCGCGCGAGGTCCGGCGCGCCGCACAGGCGTTCATCGAAATGAAGATGCGGATCGAGCGCAGCATCGAGCAGCGCACCGCGATGCTGGCCGGCGTGTCACATGATCTGCGCACCATCCTGACCCGCTTCAAGCTGGAAATGGCGCTGATCGGCGACAGTCCGGAAGTCGACGGCATGCGCAAGGACGTCGACGAAATGCATGGGATGCTTGAGGCCTATCTCGCTTTTGCGCGCGGTGACAGCGGCGAGCAGGCGCAGCCGACCGACATGGCGGCCGCGCTGGAGGATCTGCGCAGCGATGCCGAGCGCAACGGCCACGCCGCGACCACCAATTTTCAAGGGCTTCCCGTCGTCACCGTCAAGCCGGCTGCGCTCAAGCGCTGCCTCGGCAACCTGGTGTCGAACGCGGCGCGCCATGCCGACTCCATTGCGATCAACGGCCATCGCGATCACCGCTGGCTCACGGTCATGGTCGACGATGACGGCCCTGGCATCCCGCAGGATATGCGCGAGGAAGTTTTCAAGCCGTTCCTGCGGCTCGACAGCGCCCGCAATCAGGACGAGGGCGGCTCCGGTCTCGGTCTTGCCATCGCGCGCGACATCGCGCGCTCCCATGGCGGCGACATCACGCTCGGCGACAGTCCGATGGGGGGCTTGCGCGCGACGGTCCGGGTGCCGGTGTAACGGCAACTAGCGTCCGTTTCCTCGCTGCGAAGAAATCCGGTTTCGACTGTTTGCCACTTTGAGAGGTCATGCTCTGGCTTTCCCGCGTCGCGGCCCCACATTGTAATCAAGCCAGTTTTAAATCGAGCCCGTTCTGGCAGGCGCGCATAACACTCTGCGGCCTCGGGACAGCCTCGAGTCGAAGGAGCGAGCGGTATGGATGGCTCGGTTCAACTCGAAATGCGCTTCGGCGCCTCCAATTATGCGCCGATGCCGGTTACTCTCGCGCGTGGCAAGGGCGTCTATCTCTGGGATGAAAACGGGCGGCGCTACATCGACATGATGGGCGCCTATTCGGCGGCGAGCTTCGGGCACTGTCATCCACGGTTGGTGCAGGCGCTCACCGATCAGGCGCGGCAACTCGACACGATTTCGCGCGCTTATTACAGCGATCGTCTCGGCGCCTTTCTCGGCCGTGCCTGCGCGCTGACCGGGATGGATCAGGCGTTGCCGATGAACAGCGGCGCGGAAGCAGTAGAGACGGCACTCAAGGCCGCGCGTAAATGGGCCTACACCGTCAAGCGAGTGCCGGCCGACCGCGCCGAAATCATCGTGTGCGACGGCAATTTTCACGGCCGCACCATCGCCATCGTCGGTTTCTCATCCGTACCGCAATATCGCGACGGTTTTGGGCCGTTTCCACTCGGGTTCAGGTCGGTGCCGTTCGGCGACGCGGCGGCGCTCCGGGCGGCGATCACGCCGAACACCGCGGCCTTCCTGGTCGAGCCGATCCAGGGCGAGGGCGGCATCAATGTGCCGCCGCCGGGCTATCTTGCCGAGGTGGCGCGCATCTGCCGGGAGCAAAACGTCCTGCTGATCTGCGACGAGATTCAATCCGGACTCGGTCGTACCGGCAAGCTCCTGGCCTGCCAGCACGACGGCGTGAAGCCGGATGCGGTGACGCTGGGCAAGGCGCTGGGCGGCGGTCTTCTGCCGGTGTCGTTGTTTCTGGCGCGCCGCGATGTGATGCAGGTGTTTAAGCCCGGCGATCACGGCAGCACTTTCGGCGGCAATCCGATCGCCGCGGCGGTCGGGCTGGCGGCGCTCGATACGCTGATCGAGGAGAATTTGATCGAGCGATCGGCCCGCCTCGGCGCGCATCTGCTCATCCGGCTCGCCGCGATCAGGAATCCGATCATCCGCGAGGTGCGCGGGCGCGGATTGTTCGCCGGCGTCGAGTTGGATCGCAATCTCGCCAGCGCGGCGACGGTTGCGACGCGGCTGTTGCAGGCCGGCGTGCTGACCAAGGACACGCACCGCAACACCGTTCGCTTCGCACCGCCGCTGATTATCGAGGAATCCGAGATCGATTGGGCGGCGGATCGCGTCGCCGAGGTGCTGGACGAATTCGCTCGCGCGGACGTGCATCCCTAGAGCCTTTCCCGCTTCTGATGGAATCAGAAGCGGGGCTCAATCTTCATGTTTTGACGCGTTCTCTTCACGCGAACCGTATCCACTTCCGTCGAAAACGCTCTAGCCAATGTCGAAACGGACGCCCTGTGCGAGCGGAAGATCGTCGCCGTAGTTCACGGTGCTGGTGAGACGCCGCATATATGCTTTCCAGGCGTCGGAGCCGGCTTCCCGGCCGCCGCCGGTTTCCTTTTCTCCGCCGAACGCGCCGCCGATCTCGGCGCCGGACGGGCCGATATTGACGTTGGCGATGCCGCAGTCGGAGCCTCTCGCGGAAAGAAATTTCTCCACCTCGCGAATGTCGGTCGAGAAGATCGAGGACGACAGTCCGTGAGCGACGGCGTTGTGCTGCGCGATCGCGGTGTCGAGGTCGGTATATGTCATGACGTATAGGATCGGCGCGAAGGTCTCGCGCAGCACCGGTCCGGTCTGCGCCGGCATCTCCACCAACGCCGGCCGGACGTAATACGCATCCGGAAACCGTTCGTCATCGAGGCGCTCGCCGCCGTGGACCCGTGCGCCGTGCGTGCGAGCCTCGTCGAGCGCTCGCTGCGTGTTCTGGAATGCGGCTTCGTCGATCAGCGGACCGACCAGCACCTCGTCATCTGCAAGCGGATCGCCGATCCGTACCGAGGCATAAACGCGTTTCAGTTTCGCGACGAACTCATCGTGGATGCTGTCATGAATGAACAGCCGCCGCAGCGTGGTGCAGCGCTGACCGGCCGTGCCCATGGCGGCGAAGGCGATGGCGCGCAACGCCAGATCGAGGTTCGCCGACGGGCAGACGATCGAGGCGTTGTTGCCGCCGAGTTCGAGAATGCTGCGCGCGAACCTCCGCGCAAGCTGCGTCCCGACCTCGCGGCCCATCGCCGTCGATCCTGTCGCGGAGACCAGTGGCACCCGTGGATCGTTGCCCAGGAGTTCGCCGACGTCGCGTCCGCCGATCAGTAATGTGGACAGGCCGTCCGGAACGGCGCCAGCCTTTGCGGCGGCGCGCTCAAACAGCGCCTGCACCGCCAGCGCTGTCAGCGGGGTCTTATCCGACGGCTTCCAGATCACCGGATTGCCGCAGACCAGTGCCAGCGCCGCATTCCACGACCACACCGCGACGGGGAAATTGAACGATGTGATGACGCCGACCGGGCCGAGCGGATGCCATTGCTCCATCATGCGATGATCGGGCCGCTCGCTGGCGATGGTGAGGCCGTAAAGCTGCCGCGACAGGCCGACCGCAAAATCGCAGATGTCGATCATTTCTTGCACCTCGCCACGGCCTTCCGACACGATCTTGCCGGCTTCGATGGTGACCAGACGGCCCAACGCATTTTTGGCGGCGCGCAGTTCGAGGCCGAGCAGGCGGATCAGCTCGCCGCGTTGCGGCGGAGGGACCTGACGCCATTGCCGGAATGCAGCGTCGGCCAGCGCAATGGTTTCGGCGGCGTGTTGCGGACTTGCGTCCTCGACGTAAGCGATGGTCTCGCCGGTCAGCGGCGATCGCACGGCACGCGTACCATGCCGACGGTCGGGAGCCACGCCGAGATGATCGAGCAGGGATGTGACATCGTTTGCGAGCACGGCAGATTTTCTTTCGTCGAACGGTCGCTGACTGACCGCTCATGTTGCGGCATGTTGCGACAATTCTTTAAGCCGCACGAGCGTTCCGGCGACATGCGACGCAGAAATTACCTCGCCAGTTCCTTCGATCGCTCTGTCGCAGCGGCGACCGCGCGCGTCATCAGCGCTCTCAAACCGTTCTCGTCCATCAGCACACCGAGCGCGGCTGCTGTCGTGCCGCCGGGCGAGGTGACGTTCTGGCGCAGCGTCGCCACGTCGAGATCGGACCGGTGCAGCAGTTCGCCTGAACCGGCGACGGTCTCGCGCGCCAGCCTTGCGGCGAGATCGGCAGGCAGACCAGCAGCGACGCCGGCGCGCGCCAGTTCCTCCGCGAGCAAAAAGACATAGGCCGGTCCCGATCCCGAGACCGCAGTGACGGCATCCATCAGCGCCTCGTCGTCGATCCATTCCACCGCGCCTGTGGCGTGCAGCAGCGCATCGGCGGTGGTGCGCTGCTGCTCGTTCACGCCCTTCGCGGCGACAGCGACCGTGATGCCCCGGCCTATCGCGGCGGGGGTGTTAGGCATCGCGCGCACGATGTTGCCGCCGCAGGCTGCGTCAAGCGCGGCGATCGTCGTGCCTGCCATGATCGACACCACCAGGGTCGAGCGTTTGATCAGCGGCCGCAATGCCGGGCCAGCCTCGCCAAACGTTTGCGGTTTGACCGCCAGCACCAGCGCGGCGACGTCGTCGGCTGTCGTTGTCTCGGCGTTCAGCCGGACGCCGCGGGCGGCGAGCGCGCGGATCTCGTCGGAAAGATGGGGATCGACCACAGCGACGCGCTTCGGATCCAGCCCCTGCCCAAGCCATCCGCTCAGCAGCGCACCGCCCATCTTGCCCGCGCCGGCGAGAACCACGGTGCCCGAGATGTTTGCGAGGGAAGTTTGCGATTCAGCCATGACAATATTTCCGGCACCAGTGAATAGCCGACATACTATCACCGATATCCGCGTCATGGCCGGACTTGTTCCGGCCATCCACGTCTTTGCCCGTGAGGCGCGCTTCGCACCAAGCCCGGCTGCGGGTGGGAGAAGGTGTCTCGTCGGTGGCGTCGCGGGAGAAGGCTAAGCCTCGCCCTCGGTGTCGAACATCGCGGCGGTCATCGCTTCGGCCGCGGTCTTGCCGGCCCAGATCACGAACTGCAGCGCCGGATAGTAGCGCTCGCAGGCGTGGATCGCGCCGGCGAGCATCTCCGCGCATTGTGCGTTCGATGCCGTCATTCCTTCGGGCAGGACAAGCGCGTGGCGGTACATGACCGTGCCGGTCTGGGTCCAGATATCGAAATGGCCGATCCACAATTGCTCATTGATTGCGGCGATGACGCGCTGGGCCTCGTTGCGGCGCGCCGCCGGGATCTTCATGTCGAAGGCGCAGGCGAGATGCAGCGCCTCGATCTCGCCCATCCAGGTGAAGGTGATCTGATAGTCGGTCCAGTTGCCTTTCGAAACGATGGTGATCTCATCCTCGCCGGAGCGCTCGAACGCCCAGTCGTTGGTGGCGGCGATGTCCTCGACCGCCGCCAGCGGATTGTTTCTGGAATCGATAACGCCTTCGAGCAGCGACATGCCGTCCCGATCCTTGCTGTTTGTCTGTGTTGATACGCACGCATAGGACGGCCGCGGTGCTGGCACGTCGCGGGACTTCGATCTTTCAGACGATCCATCAAGAGCGTGGACCGGATGAGGAATGATGTCCTGCGCGGATCAAGTGATGTGATTTGCGGAATCCGCGCAACGCCGCCTCGAGTCCGTCCACAGGCAAAGCGCGCGTCGTCCACAACTGATCAAATGGCGTTGCGACTCGCGGTCGTGAACAAAACGGAATCGGATTCGCGTCGCGCGAGTCCTGCGGCCATGACTCGCTTGCCGCGAGTCTCGCGTCATCGGACCTGATTGAATCAGGATTGGAGGGCGGACGTTTTCGAACGCGCGTTGCGAACGGTCGACAGCCGCGTACCCATGCACGTCGGCGTTATTGTTCTGGACGGACCGAGCGATCGTGTCGCGTTGATTGACGTCGAGGTCGAGAATAGGAACGTCGCGCAGAGTTTTCTCGTTGCGGTTCGATGTTCCGGCGTCTGAGCGGGTCTCTTGCCAACAGCCGGAGAGCCGGAAAACCCCTGTCGTTTCCTTGTTATTTCGGGCGTTTGCGGCTAGAACGCCGCCACGTCTCACGGCCCCCGCACCCCTGGAGGCTTGCCGGTGACGCGCAACGGGCCGCGATTGCGGCCTTTAACTTTTTGAAAAACAAGGACTAAAACGATGGCGACCGTCAGGGAATTGAAGGCGACCGCGCGTCCGAAGAGCGGCAAGGGGGCCGCCCGGGCAGAGCGTCGCGCCGGCCGAGTGCCCGGTGTGATCTATGGAAACAACCAGCCCCCGCAGCCGATCTCGGTCGAGGAGGCGGAACTGCGCCAGCGCATTCTGGCCGGCCGTTTCCTCACCACGATCTTCGACGTCAGCCTGGAGGGCAAGAAGCATCGCGTGATTCCGCGCGACTTCCATCTCGATCCGGTCAAGGACACTCCGATCCATGTCGACTTCATGCGGCTCGGCGAAGGCGCCACTATTCGCGTCAGCATTCCGCTTCGCCTGCTCAAGGCGGACGTCGCACCCGGCGTGAAGCGCGGCGGCACCGTCAACCTCGTGACCCACGCCATCGATGTCGAATGCGCGGCCGACAACATTCCGCAGTTCATCGAAGCCGACGTCGGCGGGCTGGAGATCAGCCACTCGCTTCATCTGTCCGACATCACGCTGCCGGCCGGTGTGAAGCCGCTGGCGCGAGAGGACGTCACGCTGGTGACCATCGTGCCGCCATCCGGTTACGCGGAAGAACTGAAGGCGGCGGCCGCTGCTGCTGCGGGCGGCGCGGCGGCTCCCGCCGCCGGTGCGACTCCCGCGGCGGGCGGGGCTGCTGCCGGCGCGGCCGCGGCAGGCGCGAAGGCGCCCGCAGGCGGTGGCGACAAGAAGAAGTAAGCGACCACTTGCGCCATGCGCCTGTTCGTCGGACTGGGCAATCCCGGCACGAAGTATCAGGGCAACCGGCACAATATCGGGTTCATGGTCGTGGACGAGATCGCGCGGCGTCATGGTTTCTCACCATGGCGCCGCCGTTTTCAGGGCGAGACCTCCGAGGGCACGCTCGATGGCGAGCGCGTCATTCTGCTCAAGCCCACTACCTTCATGAACAACTCCGGCCATGCGGCTCGGGACGCAGCGCAATTCTTCAAGCTGACGGAGAGTGACGTCGTGGTGTTTCACGACGAGATCGAACTCCCTCCCGCGAAAGTCCGCGTCAAGGTCGGTGGCGGCATCGCCGGGCACAACGGCTTGCGGTCGATTTCGGCGCATGTCGGCAACGACTATCGCCGTGTCCGGCTCGGCGTCGGCCATCCCGGCATCAAGGATCTTGTGCATGCGCATGTGCTGAACGACTTCGCCAAAAGCGAGCGGCCATGGGTCGAGGCGCTGGTGGATGTCGTGGCGGAAAACGCAGCGCTTCTCGTCGCAAGCCGGGATTCGGCGTTCCAGAACAAGGTGCATCTTGCGATGCAGGCGAAGGGATTCGCCGAGAAGGGCGACAAGGAAGATGGCGGCGGCAAATAAACGACGCCGTCATCGCCGGACTTGATCCGGCTGTTTCATCTTTTGAAGAAGATGGATACGCGGGCCCTTGCGCGAAGACGCGCTTCGCGCTTTAGCCCTCGTATGACGCACCAACTCTGTTGCGCGGTTTGCGCCAATCATCGGAATGAATCATGGGTTTTAAATGCGGTATCGTCGGGTTGCCCAATGTTGGCAAGTCGACCCTGTTCAATGCGCTGACGGAAACCGCGGCGGCGCAGGCGGCGAACTATCCGTTCTGCACCATCGAGCCCAACGTCGGCGCCGTGGCGGTGCCGGATCCGCGCCTCGACAAGCTCGCGGCGATCGCCAAATCGGCGCAGATCATTCCGACGCAACTGACATTCGTCGACATCGCGGGTCTGGTGCGTGGCGCCTCCAAGGGCGAAGGACTCGGCAACCAATTTCTCGCCAACATCCGCGAGGTTGACGCGGTCGCGCATGTGGTGCGTTGTTTTGAGGACTCCGACATCACGCATGTCGAAGGCAAGATCGCGCCGCTCGCCGACATCGAGACCATCGAGACCGAACTGATGCTGGCCGATCTCGAAAGCCTCGAGAAACGGGTCGACAGTCTTTCGAAAAAGGCCAAGGGCAACGACAAGGAAGCCAAGGAACAGCTCGATCTGGTCGAGCGCGCGCTCAAACTGCTGCGCGACGGCCAGCCGACCCGCGGCATGGAGCGAAAGCCCGAGGAAGAGCGCAATTTCCGCATGCTCGGGCTTCTGACATCAAAGCCGGTGCTTTACGTCTGCAACGTCGAGGAAGGTTCGGCGGCGGGCGGCAACGCATTCTCGCAGGCGGTATTCGAGCATGCCAAGAAGGAAGGCGCGGTCGCGGTTGTGATTTCAGCCAAGATCGAATCCGAGATCGCGACGCTGTCGCGCGAGGAGCGTGCTGATTTCCTCGAGACTCTGGGGCTGGAGGAGGCGGGTCTCGACCGGTTGATCCGCGCCGGCTACGACCTGCTTCACCTCATCACCTATTTTACCGTCGGGCCGAAGGAAGCCCGCGCCTGGACTATCACCAGAGGCACCAAGGCGCCCGGCGCAGCCGGCGTCATTCACACCGACTTCGAGAAGGGTTTCATCCGCGCCGAGACCATCGCTTACGCCGACTATGTGGCGCTAGGCGGCGAAGCCGGCGCGCGCGATGCGGGCAAGCTGCGGCTCGAAGGCAAGGAGTATGTCGTCGCCGACGGCGACGTCATGCATTTCCGGTTCAATACCTGAAAATCCGTTTCAAACTTATCTTAGTCATTCCGGGGCGCGCTTAAAGCGCGAGCCCGGAATCCGGATAAGTGGGCCCCCTCAATTCTGGAGTCCCGATGTACAATCGCACATCTGTGATCGCCGTTTACGCGGCGTCCGGACGTGGCGTCGAGATTGTCTCTATCGCAATTGTTTCTATCGCATCGTACCCTTTTCGCGGATTGCGCCGAGATGCTCGTTGATGCGAAACACGATCAGGATGCATTCAGCGGCAATGCGTGAAAACACGATACCGGTCAGGGCGCCGGCGATGCTCAGAAGAATTGAGATGAAGCCGCCGAACGGGCTGACGGCCATCGTGGCCAGGCCCGAGAAAATCCCGGACAATCCTGACAGGACGATCAGCACGATGACCAGCCAATAGAAGATCTTGATGATCGTGGGCGTGATGAAGCGATCCCACTGAAACAGGTCCCGGAATTCAAACATCTGCCGCTCCCCCTCGCGTCATGCCGCCGCCGGCGGGTTGAGATTGCTGCAAATAAGGGCCACAATCGGGCGTTGTTTCAGCAGGCATCGACATGACCCTGACATTTGAGGATTTTCCCGTCGGGCGTTTCGGTACGTTCGGACCGCGGCATGTCAGCCGTGACGAAATCATCGCCTTTGCGTCGGAGTTCGATCCCCAGCCCATGCACCTCGATGAGGAAGCGGCCAGGCGCTCCATGCTGCGCGGTCTGTCAGGGTCCGGCTGGCATTTGTGTTCGCTCATGATGCGGATGATGTTCGATGGCTATATCGGACGGACCGCCTCCCTTGGCTCTCCCGGCGTCGATGAAGTCCGGTGGCTGGCGCCGCTGCGCCCGGGCGACGATCTGATGCTGGACGTCGACGTTGCCGCGGCGCGGGTGTCGCGCAGCCGCCCGGAGACGGGGATCGTGACCTTCGCAATGCGCGTGCGCAATGCGTCCGGGCAGGTGCTGCTCGAGGCGGTGTCGCCGATCATCATCAGGCGGCGTGCGGCGCCGGCGGCGGGAAGCTGATCCGATGCGCTATCTCGAAGACATGGAAGTCGGGCAGCGTCGCGATCTCGGCTCGTTTACCTTCACCGCCGAACTCATCAAGGCGTTCGCGGCGCAATTCGATCCGCAGCCGTTCCATCTCGACGAGGAGGAGGGCCGCAAATCGCTGTTCGGCGGTCTGGCGGCCTCGGGCTGGCATATCGCTTCGGTCTGGATGAAGCTGGCGGTGGCGGACGGTCGGCGCGAGGCGGCGGCTGCCGCGGCGCGCGGCGAGCAGCCGGCGATGTGGGGACCGTCGCCCGGGTTTCGCGACCTGCGCTGGATCAAGCCGGTACTGGCGGGGGACACCGTCAGCTACGCCAGCGAAGTCCAGTCGCTGCGAGCCTCCCGCTCGCGGCCGGAATGGGGCGTCCTGCAAATGCGCAACACCGGAACCAACCAGCGTGGCGAACTGGTGTTTTCCTTTCTAGCGTCGGTTTTCGTGCCGCGCCGGCATCCGCAGGATTGATGCTCGCGGGCAGTTGGGGACGCCGCACGACCGGCCTTGCAGCCGGGCGCTGTAATTTATTCGAAAAACCGGCATCCCGTTAAGGAGTTGTGAACCCTCAGCCGCTCTTGTCGAGCAGCGTGGGGTCCTCCGCTTTCGGTGAAATCAGGAGTGGGGCTCCATGATATTGATTTGACGCGTTTTCTTCACGCGAACGGTATCCATCCTCGGGTCAAGCCTTGAGGACGAGCTTCGCTCGAAAACGCTCTGGGGGCAGGGGGAGGCGGCGATGGCGGATCGCACCGGATTAAAGATCGTGGGCATTATCTTTGCGACCGTGACGCTGGCTGTGACGCTGGCGACCTGGACGGTGGTCAAAGGTTATGCCGACGGCGTGTACTCACTTGAGAACGGCACGCCGGCGCGTATAGCGGTTCGCTGAGCCGGGCGGAAAGGTGAGCGGCTTAGCCGCCGCCACCAAGACGCGCCTCGAGCGCCGCAATGCGCGTCTTCAGCGCCTCGTTGTCCTCGCGCGCGAGCCGCGCCATCTCCTTGACGGCTTCGAATTCCTCGCGCTTGACGAGATCGAGGTCGCGCATGATCTTCTCCGCCTGATTGCGGACCACCGCATCGACCTCGCGCTTGAACCCTTGCGCCGCGCCGGCCGCGTCGTTCATCAGTTTTCCAATCTCGTCGAAAAACCGGTTGCTGGTCTGGGTCATCTCACTGTCTCCGGTCGGCGGCATCGCCACGCGTCGACTCAGAGAATGGCAATCCGGCCCCGGCAGTTCAAGCCCGCTTGATGGTCCGCCATGCCGCAAAGCCTTGTCAGTGCCGGATTTCCTTGCAATCGTAAACGCCCGCGATGCGAAGTCCGACCTCAAGATGAATTGCCGATGATCGACCAGCAGATCGAGAGTTCCGCCCTGGAGGGCCGGTCCGCGCCCGTGCTTCACCGGGACCGCGCCCCGCCATCCCACACATTGTCCAGGCGGCCCGGCCTCTCCCCACGGGCTGGGAGAGGCTAGAAGTACCATGCCGTTTCTCCTCATCACCTATCCCGTCTTCGATCCTGTCGCTATCTCGCTTGGCCCGATCGCGATCCGCTGGTATGCGCTGGCCTATATCGGCGGCATCACGCTCGGCTGGCTCTATGCGCGGGCGCTGCTCAAGAGTGAAAAGCTCTGGGGCGGGCCTGCGCCAGTCTCCGTGCTGCAACTCGACGACTTCATCCTGTGGGTGACGATCGGCATCATTGTCGGTGGCCGCACCGGCTATGTGCTGTTCTACAACCTGGATTTTTTCATCCGCCATCCGGCCGAGATCTTCGAGATCTGGAAGGGCGGCATGTCGTTCCACGGCGGCTTCATGGGCTGCGTCGTTGCGGTGATCCTGTTTTGCCGCAAGCACGGCCTGCCGATGCTCTCGCTTGGCGACGTCGCCACCGCGGTCGGGCCGATCGGCCTGTTTCTCGGCCGCATCGCCAACTTTATCAACAGCGAATTGTGGGGCCGCCCGGCCGACCCAAATCTGCCCTGGGCGATGGTGTTTCCGAATGGTGGCCCGCTGCCGCGGCATCCGAGCCAGCTCTACGAGGCCACGCTTGAAGGTATCGTGCTGTTCACGATCCTCGCGCTGATGATCCGGGCCGGCGCGCTGAAGCGGCCGGGACTGGTTCTCGGCAGTTTCATCACGCTCTATGCGATGGCGCGCATTACCGGCGAATTCTTCCGCGAGCCCGATCCGCAACTCGGATTTCTCTGGGGCGGACTGACCATGGGAATGCTACTGTCGATTCCGATGATGATTGCGGGGCTTGCCGTTATGTACGCCGCCTGGTCGCGTGGTCCGCGAGCGTCAGGCACTCAAACGATTTCAAACCCCGACCCTTCCCAAGGCTGATCCCAAGCTGTTTTCAAGGCTGATCGTGACTGAAATTTCTCCGCTGCTGGCCGAGATCAAGAAGCTGATCAAGACATCCGGCCCGCTGCCGGTCTGGCGCTATATGCAGATCTGCCTGACCCATCCCGAACACGGCTACTACATTTCGCGCGACCCGCTCGGACGCGAGGGCGACTTCATCACCTCGCCCGAGGTCAGCCAGATGTTCGGGGAACTGATCGGATTGTGGGCCGCGTCGGTGTGGCGCTCGATGGGCTCGCCGGCCATGCTGCGGCTGATCGAACTCGGGCCCGGCCGCGGTACCCTGATGGCGGATGCGCTGCGCGCGCTGCGCGTGCTGCCGCCGATGTACGACGCACTCCGTGTCCATCTGGTCGAGATCAATCCGGTACTGCGGGAGAAGCAGAAGGCGACGCTGTCCGGCGCGCGGGATGTCGAGTGGCACGCGAGTCTGGATGAAGTCCCCAAGGGACCGGCGATCATTCTCGCCAATGAGTATTTCGACGTGCTTCCTGTCCATCAGATGGTCAGGCATGGCGACGGCTGGCACGAGCGCGTGGTCGACGTCGACGGCAGCGGCCAACTCGTGTTCGACGCCGCGGCCGCGCCGACGCCGCGGTTTGACGCGCTGCTGCCGCCGCTGGTGCGCGCGGCGCCGGTCGGGGCTATTTTCGAATGGCGGCCGGATGCCGAGATCATGTCCATCGCAACCCGCCTCCGCGATCAGGGGGGCGCCGCGCTGATCATCGACTATGGCCATGTGCGCAGCGACGCCGGCGATACCTTTCAGGCCATCGCAGGACACAGCTTCGTCGACCCGCTGAAATATCCCGGTCAGGCCGACATCACCGCCCATGTCGATTTCCAGGCACTTGCCTGCGCCGCCGAGGATGTCGGCGCCCGTGTGCACGGACCGGTGACGCAAGGAGCATTCCTGCAACGGCTCGGCATCGAAGCCCGCGCCGTCAGCCTGATGGCGAAGTCCAGCCCTGAAGTATCGGAGAATGTCGCAACCGCGCTGAAACGCCTGACCGAAGGCGGCCGCGGCGGCATGGGATCGATGTTCAAGGCGATCGGCATTTCCGATTCCCGTCTCACCGAACTGGCGGGGTTGAGCGATCAGGAGCGCCGCGGCGGGATCAGGGCGCCATGACCCTCGCATCCTCGCCGCTCTCCGCCGTTTCCGGCTTGCGACACGCCTTTTTCACCCGCGAGGGTGGCGTCTCCCAAGGCATCTACGCGAGTCTGAATGCCGGCATCGGCTCGCAGGATGATCCGGCACATGTCGCCGAGAACCGGCGGCGCATGGCGGAAGCCATGGGCGTCGCGCCGGCGAATTTTCTCTCTCTTTACCAGGTCCACTCGCCCGACGCCGTGATCGCCGATGACCCCTGGGACGCGGCGTCGCGTCCGCGCGCCGATGCCATCGTCACGAGAACGCCGGGACTTGCGATCGGGGTCACCGCGGCCGACTGCGGTCCGGTCCTGTTCGCCGATCCGCGAGCCCGTGTCATCGGCGCCGCACATGCCGGCTGGAAGGGGGCGCTCACCGGTGTTCTGGAAAAGACCGTCGATGCGATGGAGACGCTGGGCAGCCGACGCTCCGACATCTCCGTCGCCATCGGTCCCCTGATCCGGCAACGGAGCTATGAAGTCGGCGCTGAATTCGTCGCGCGATTTATGGAGACGGATCGGGCGTATACCGCGTTCTTCATTCCGTCGGAGCGCGACGGCCATGCGATGTTCGATCTCGGTGGTTTCATCCGGATGCGGCTGGAGCACGCCGGCGTCGAGACGATCGACGATACCGGCATCGATACCTATTCGGACGAGCGATTCTTCAGCTATCGCCGCTCGGTGCATCGCAGGGAGCCGGATTTCGGCCGCCACGTCCATGCCATCGTGCTCGAAGCCGAATGATTGAGCGAACCGGGCGCAGCCGAACGAAATCAGAACGTCGTTGCTGGCAAGCGGATTCTTTGCGCTGCCCGGACGCTCTGCCCTAGACGTTAACGCGTTTTAACGATATCGCTCGACGAAACGGGGACGTCAGCGAATGCCTTTCAAGAGCTTCCGCGCCGTTGCGCTTCTGGCGGCGCTTTGCGCGCTGGCAGGATGCGCGGCTGGCGGCAACGGTAGCGAATCCTTCGCACAGGCCGGCAGCGGCGCGACCGTTGCTTTCGATTCCGTCGACGGTCCGCCGCCGCAGGTGTTCGACCGCCTCGTCAACATCCTCAATTCGGAATCCCAGCTTCGCAATCTCTCCGTCGTGTCGCGCGAGGCAACTGCAGCCTATCGCGTGCGGAGCTATCTCGCGGCCGAGGTCAGCCGCGGCCGCACCACCATCGCCTGGGTCTTCGATGTTTACGATCGCAATCAGAACCGCGCGCTACGCCTGAGCGGCGAGGAACCTGGTGGCAAGGCCGGGCGCGACGCGTGGGCTGCCGCCGATGACCTCACCCTGCGCAAGATCGCGCAGGCCGGGCTGAGCGGATTGAGCAGCATGGCGAATGGCGCCGCTCCGCCGCCCGTCGCTGAGCCGGCTCCATCGCAGCCTCAAGAGCCGGCGATTGCCAGCGCCGAGGATTCGGCGGGGACGGACGGCGGACAGGCGGGAGCGCTTGGGTTCGCCGCGCAATAAGGCCATCATTTTACGCCGGAATCCGCGATCCCCGTATTGCCAGGGTTGGCTACTCCTTGATACACCGCCTCCGTCGGGGTCGCAGAGGGTCTCTGGAGTCGGGATGTTGAACGTTGTACCCACCACATCGCGGGGAGAAGCGTCGATGTCCGCCAAAAACGGCGCCGTCAAGCTGGTTGCAGGCAATGCCAACCCGGCGCTGGCGCGGGAAATCGCCAAATGGCTGGGGCTTGAACTCACCAAAGCCAGCGTGCGGCGCTTCGCCGATAACGAGATCTTCGTGGAAGTTCTCGAAAACGTGCGCGGCTCGGACGTCTACGTGATCCAGTCGACGTCGTATCCGACCAACGATCACCTGATGGAGCTTCTGATCATCACCGACGCGCTGCGCCGCGCATCGGCACGACGGATCACGGCGGTCATTCCCTACTTCGGCTACGCGCGGCAGGACCGCAAGGTCGGTTCGCGCTCGCCGATCTCGGCCAAGCTGGTGGCGAACCTGATCACGCGCGCCGGAACCGATCGCGTGCTGACGCTCGATCTGCATGCGGGACAGATTCAGGGCTTCTTCGATATCCCGACCGACAATCTCTACGCCTCACCGGTGATGGTCCGCGATATCAAGGAGCGGTTCGACCTCGGCAACCTGATGGTGGTGTCGCCGGACGTCGGCGGCGTGGTGCGCGCGCGCGGCCTTGCCAAACGCATCAACGCTCCGCTGGCGATCATCGACAAACGCCGCGAGCGCGCCGGCGAATCCGAGGTCATGAACGTGATCGGTGACGTCGCCGGTTCGACCTGCATCCTGATCGACGACATCGTCGATTCCGGCGGCACGCTGGTCAATGCCGCCGACGCGCTGATCGCCAAGGGCGCGAAGGACGTCTATGCCTACATCACTCACGGTGTGCTGTCCGGCGGCGCCGCGGCACGCATCGCCGGCTCGAAATTGAAAGAGCTGGTCATTACCGACTCGATCCAGCCGACCGATGCCGTCAACAAGACCGCCAACATCCGCCTGCTGTCGATCGCCGGATTGATCGGCGAAGCGATCAACCGCACCGCCGCCGAACAGTCAGTGTCGAGCCTGTTCGACTGAGTCTTGTCCTCGTGAAAGCGGCAGAGACGCGGCGGGTCTATCTCCGAAGTGCGCGTCGTGGCTCGCCGCACCATAGCGTTTCGGGCGAAGCATGTCTTCGGGCTCGACCCGGGGAGGGATACCACGTGAAGAAGTGCGTCGACGCGAAACCGCAGAGCTTCGCTGCTGATACCAACAGAAGCAAAAATTCTCTAGGATGGCTCCTCGCGGAATGACTGCAGCATGGCTTCGGCAATTTCCTTTTCCGGGAGCGGGCGGAAGAACGACATGTCTCCTGCTGTCGCAATCTCGCGAGCGATCTCCCTCACGCAATGGTAATTGGGGCGTGAGGAGAAGTCGTGCATGCCGATGATCGCAGTCGGACTGCAATGCAGCACGATCTGCGCGAAGCATGCGACCCTGAAGCGGCCGTCGACGAAATAGAGATCGGCCGTCGTGCTATGCGGCATTTTCCAGATCGCAGAGTGGTAGTCCGGCCAGCGCGATTTCATGGAGGGATCGGTCGGAAAGCCCCATTCTCCGGTCGGACCGATGTCGATAAATACCAGCTCGGGCCGGGTTCGACTCGAAGCGCACGCGGTTCTGACCCGATCGAGCCAGTCGCGCGACGAGTCGACGGAAAGTATCGAGCTCTCGACATGCTTCGACGCGACGACGGTGCTTCCGCCGGCTCCGAATTCGACATAGCTGCGGCTGTTTCTGACGAACGACAGGAACAAAGCCGCTTCCTCTGCTGACATCCTCGGCAACAATGATCGCTTCCTTTCGACTGCGGTCATGCAGATGACCAGCGCTTGCCGCTCGAGCTATTGTCGTCCGATGCTCTCATACTTGAAGCCGGCCGATCGCACGTCCTCAGGCCGATAGATATTACGCAAATCCACGATCACCGGCGTCGCCATGTCTGTCTTGATCCTCTCAAGGTCAAGCGCGCGAAACTGCCGCCATTCCGTCACGATCACAAGCGCATCGGCGCCACGGGCGCAGGAATAGGGATCGTCGCAATATTCGATTCCGGAAAGTTCCTTCTTCGCCTGCTCCATGCCGACGGGATCGTGAGCTCTGACCTTGGCCCCGAAATCAAGCAGGCCGGCAATCAGCGCAATCGACGGAGCTTCACGCATGTCGTCGGTATCGGGCTTGAAGGTCAGGCCCAGCACGGCGATGGTCTTGCCGCGAATGTCATTATCGAGCGCGCCCGCGACCTTTCGCGACATCGTGCGCTTGCGTGTCTCGTTGACAGTCAGCGTCGCCTCGACGACGCGAAGCTGCACGCCGTAATCGAGCGCGGTCTTCGACAGCGCACGGGTGTCCTTCGGAAAACAGGAGCCGCCATAGCCGGGGCCGGCATGCAGGAATTTGGCGCCGATGCGATTGTCGAGTCCGATGCCCCGCGCGACGTCCTGCACATTGGCGCCGACCCGTTCCGCAAGGTCGGCGATTTCATTGATGAAGGTGATCTTGGTCGCGAGGAAGGCATTGGCGGCATATTTGATCAGTTCGGCGGTGCGACGGCTGGTGTAAAGTATGGGCGCCTGATTGAGATAAAGGGGGCGGTAGATCTGGCCCATCACTTTCCTGGCCCGCTCATCTTCGGTGCCGACCACGATGCGGTCTGGATGTTGGAAGTCGCGGATCGCTGCGCCCTCGCGCAGAAATTCGGGGTTCGCGACGACTGCGAAGTCGACCGCCGGATTGGTTTCCCGGATGATGCGCTCCACCTCGTCGCCGGTCCCGACCGGAACGGTCGATTTGGTGACGACTACGGTGAAGCCTTCCAGGCGTGCGGCCACTTCGCGCGCTGCGGCACGCACATAGCTCAGATCTGCATGTCCGTCGCCGCGCCGGGACGGCGTGCCGACCGCTATGAATACGGCGTCCGCATCGCCGATGCTGGAGAGGTTGGTCCCGAACATCAGCCGACCCGAATTGATGCCGGACTCGATCAGCTTGTCGAGGTCGGGCTCGAAGATCGGAATCCTGCACTGGTTCAGCGCCGCGATCCTGTCGGCGTCCTTGTCGACGCAAGTGACGTCGTGACCGAAATCGGCGAAGCAGGCCCCGGACACCAGGCCGACATAGCCGGCCCCGATCATCACAATACGCATGGCGGTACGGACCCAGGTTCCCGGTCGCAAGATAGAAAAGTCATGCTGTTCCCTGACGAGCCGTGATCGCGTTATCCGCTGAGCCCGACGCGTTTTGCTGCATAGCCTCGCGCCAGGATCGCCCGCCACCACGGTTGCTCGTTGACATACCAGCGGACCGTCTTTTCGATGCCGCTTTCGAAATTCTCTTCTGCCCGCCAGCCGAGTTCACGCTCGAGCTTTGATGCGTCGATGGCATAGCGGCGATCATGGCCAGGGCGATCGGCGACGAAGGTGATCAGGTCGCCGTGCCTGCGCGTAACCTCCGGCGCCATCTCATCAAGCAGGTCGCAGATGCTTTCGACCACGTACAGGTTGGTGCGCTCGTTACGCCCGCCGACGTTGTAGGTTTCGCCTACGGCGCCATGCTCGAGCACCAGCGCCAGCGCCTTCGCGTGATCCTCGACATAGAGCCAGTCGCGGACATTCCTGCCGTCGCCATAGACAGGCAGCGGCTCGCCGGCGAGGCCCTTGATGATCATGTGAGGGATCAGCTTTTCCGGAAAGTGATAGGGCCCGTAATTGTTCGAGCAATTGGTCACGAGCGTCGGCAAGTCGTAGGTTTCACGCCAGGCGCGGACAAGGTGGTCGGACGAGGCCTTGCTTGCCGAATAGGGCGAGTTTGGCGCGTACGCCGTAGCCTCCGTGAAGAAGCCCTCATCGCCGAGCGAACCGAAAACCTCGTCGGTGGAGACATGAAGAAAGCGGAATTTCTCGCGCTTTTCAGGCGAGAGCGAGCGCCAGTAACGTAACGTTTCCTGCAGGAGCGTGAACGTGCCGATGATGTTGGTCTGCATGAATTCGCCGGGGCCGTCGATCGAGCGGTCGACATGGCTCTCCGCGGCAAGGTTCATTACCGCGTCGGGGCGGTATTTCTCGAAAAGATGGCGCAGGCCCGCGCCGTCGCAAATGCACTGCTTCTCGAAGGCGTAGTTCAGGTTCTCGTTGGCGCCGGGCAGGGAGTCGAGGTTCGCGGCATAGGTGCACTTGTCGATGTTGACCACGCGAGCGTGGGTCGTTTGCAGAAGATGACGAACCACAGCCGACCCGATGAATCCCGCGCCGCCGGTGACGAAAATGGTCGAAGCCTTGAAGCGCATCGTCGATCGCCTCCGTGAACTGGAATCAACAGTCGTATGAAAGGGCAACGGACTTCAGGTATTCGCCGTAGCTGCTCTTTGCGTTCTTGTCGGCGGCTTTCTCGAATGCCTGAAGCGAGATGTAGCCCTGACGCAGCGCGATCTCCTCGGGACAGGCGATGCGTAAACCCTGGCGCTGCTCCAGAATCTGAACGAAGTGGCTGGCCTCGACGAGTGAGGAGTGCGTACCGGTGTCGAGCCAGGCAAAACCGCGCCCGAGCACCTCGACATAGAGGTTTCCGCGCTCGAGATAGACGTTGTTGACGTCTGTGATCTCGATCTCGCCGCGTGCGGAGGGTTTGATGCGGGCCGCGATCTCGACGACGTCGTTATCGTAAAAATAGAGTCCGGTGACGGCTATGTTGGATTTCGGTCGCTTCGGCTTCTCCTCGATGGAGAGCGCGCGTCCGGTGTCGTCGAGTTCGACAACCCCGTATTGTTCGGGAGCGTTGACAATATAGCCGAACACGGTAGCCCCATTGTTGCGGGAGGCCGCCGTCGATAACATGCCCGGCAGCCCGTGGCCGTAGAAAATGTTATCACCCAATACTAGCGCGACCGAGTCCGAGCCGATAAAGTCGCGGCCCACGATAAAAGCATCCGCCAGGCCGCGCGGTGTTTCCTGCGTGGCATAGGCAAACCGCATGCCGATCTCGCTGCCGTCGCCCAGCAGGCGGTGAAACAGCGGCTCGTCTTGCGGCGTCGAAATAATAAGAATCTCGCGGATGCCGCTCAGCATCAACGTCGAGAGTGGATAGTAGATCATTGGCTTGTCGAAGACGGGCAGGAGCTGCTTTGAGACGACCGTCGTCACCGGGTAAAGGCGCGAGCCCGTCCCGCCGGCAAGAATAATCCCCTTCATGGCCCCTCACATATATCGGCGATAACATAACATATAGTGTTAAGTTCGCAAGTTTGTTATCAATGAGGAGCTGGCATAAGTTAATAAATTCAAAGTGACATGAAATGAATGTTATTGAGACGGACGTTCCTGACGTCATCATCATCGAGCCGCGACTGTTCGGCGACCAGCGCGGTTTTTTTCTCGAAACCTATCAATTCCTCCGTTACGCCGAGTACGGCGTCAGACGTCCGTTCATCCAGGACAACCTGTCCCGCTCCGCCCGTGGCGTGCTGCGCGGTCTTCACCTGCAAAATCCGCTGACCCAGGGAAAACTGGTGACCGTACTGCGCGGCAAGGTGCTGGATGTCGCAGTCGACGTGCGCGTCGGCAGTCCGAATTTCGGGCGTCACGTTGCCGTCGAACTGAGTGAAGAAAACAGGCGCCAGCTCTGGGTCCCCCGAGGCTTCGCGCACGGCTTCGTCGTTCTCTCCGAGACCGCTGACTTCTTTTACAAATGCGACGATCTCTACAGTCCGAAGGACGAGCTCTCGATTCGCTGGAACGATCCCGCGATCGGCGTCGACTGGGGCGTGGAGGCTCCATCGTTGTCGGCCAAGGACGCGGAGGCGCCGCTGCTGGCCGAGGTCAAGAACCTACCGGTCTATGGGCAGGTCTGATGCGGATCTTGTTGACAGGCGCCAGCGGTCAGGTCGGCGGGGCGCTGCGGTCGTTGCTGGAAAAGGGCGGCACGCTGATTACTCCCTCACGCGCCGAATTCGATCTGTCAAAGCCGGAGACGCTTGCGAAGACGCTCGACTCTTTCAGACCCGACCTCATCGTCAATCCCGCGGCCTATACCGCGGTGGACCGCGCCGAGGACGAGCGGGAGCTTGCTTTCCGGATCAATGCCGAGGCGCCTGCCACGATCGCGGCGTGGGCCGCACGTCAGCGTGTGCCGCTGGTGCATTTCTCGACCGATTATGTCTTCGATGGAACAGAAGACGGGCCGTGGCGCGAGGATAGTCGCACAGGCCCGCTTTCGGTCTATGGCGCGAGCAAGCTCGCCGGGGACCTCGCCATACGGTCCGCTGGCGGACCGCATCTGATCGCGCGCACCTCGTGGGTTTACGCCGCGGGCGGAGCCAATTTCCTGCGCACCATCGCGCGGCTCGCCGGCGAACGCGAGGATCTCCGCATCGTCGCCGATCAGGTGGGCGCGCCGACCACCGCAAGCGCAATCGCCGATGCCATTGCCGGCATCGTGCTGCCGAATGCGACGAATCTCGAACGGTCGTTCGCGCGCAGCGGCGGTATCGTCAATCTCGCTTGCACCGGCGAGACCAGTTGGCACGGCTTCGCCAGCGCCATCGTCGCGGGGCTGAAGTCGCGCGGCATGAAGCTCGCAGTCAAGACGATCACCCCGATTGCAACGGCGGATTTCCCGACGAAGGCCATACGGCCCGGCAATTCGAGGCTCGATCTGTCGCGTCTGAAGGACCGGTTCGGAGTGACTACGCCGGCCTGGCAGGATGCATTATCGGCGGAGCTTGATAATTTTGTCACCTTGCAACGCGAGCGTGCGGGTTACTAACCTTTCGGCACCTCGTCAAAACCCCAACGGTAAATCGTGCCCACGTGGCGGACTGTTGTAGCGAGCGTTCCGTCGCCCGGGCGGCCAGGCCAGGCCGCCATATGGAATGCCGTCGCGCGACAGTTGCGGATTGTAGGCTGGATCATCGTTGAGCACCTCGCCCCAGCGTGCGCGCAGCAGGTTGAGTTCATGTTCGAACCGGTCTCGCCGGTCGGCGCGGTTATCGTTACCCCGGCTGGCGGACTCGGCGTGAATCAGCTTCGCGTGCGGCGTAAAGACGATGCGTTTGCCGGCCTCGCGCAGGCGCAGGCAATAGTCGACGTCGTTGAACGCCACGGCGAAGCGGTTTTCGTCCATTCCGCCGACCGCAAGATAATCGTTTCGCCGGGTTGCAAGGCAGGCCGCAGTCACCGCGCTGCATTCGTGCGCCACGAGGAGCTGATCGAGAAAGCCGGGGTCATCGCTGACTCGGTCTGTGCATGCGTGCGCAACTGAAAAGTTCATGCCCAGCACCACGCCGCCGTGCTGAACGACGCCGCCGGGCAAGGTCAGCAGCGCACCGACTGCGCCGACGTCCGGTTCACCCAGGCGTGTCAGCATCTCCTCGAGCCAGTCATCGGAGCTTGCCTCGATGTCATTGTTGAGGAGGCAGAGAATGTCGGTATCGACTTGTGCGGCGGCGCGATTGTTGAGGCGTGCGAAATTGAACGGCCCCTCGATCCGTAATGTCCGGACGCCGCGTCGTGGCAGATCGGCAAGAAAGTCGATCGTTTCCGGATGGGCGCTGTCATTATCGACGACGAGGATATCAGCGCGACAGCGTCTGATCGCGGGTGCAATGCTGTCGAGGCACGCGCGCAGCAGCGATACGCGGTCGCGCGTCGGGATGATCACGGTCGTCCGCTGTCGCGCGAAGGGTCGCCTGATTCGAACCGCGGGAAAGAAATTGCCTCGCTGGTCGGTGACTTCCGCATCAATTCCGCGCGCCCGCAAGTGCAACTGGCTCGCGGCGGACAGCAACCGGCCGGCTTTTGTCCGATCGAATCCCGGCATGGTCGCCAACGCTCCGGGCAAATGAAGGACATCCGCCTGTTGCGGCCCGGTCCGATCCAGCAAGCCATTGAAGAGGCGGTACAGGGTATCCGGCCGGGCGCCGAGCGCGGCGATCAGGGCATCACGCCGGACTGCGAACAGATGCGCGCAATACCCTTGCTCGAGCATTCTTTCATAATCGAACGCCGGAAAGGCAAGCGGCCAGAGGCGGCCGTCATCAGAAAGAAAGTCGAGGTCGCCATAGATAGCCAACGCATTTTGATGCGCATCGAAAGCAGCGGCGATCCGCGCCAGCGCATTCCGCTCCAGCGCCACACCCGCCATGGCCACCACGATGTGGCTCGCATCGGATGCGGCATCGTGCAGAAATTGCAGCATGGCATCACTGTCGATCAGGAGCGGCTGACCGTCGATCGCGCCCGCGGTCCAGTTCTGGTTGCTCTGGGTTTCCAGCGTAGACAGCGTTTGTTGCGCGCCATCGCTGCCGGCGATCACGACCGCCAGCCGAAGCGAACTTGGCTGCGGCTCTGGTAAGGGAAAGCGGTCGCGCCAGTCGGCATAGTCGTGAAGAGGCAGCGAGGCGGGAATGAGCTGATCGTATAGCTTGCCGCGCAGCCGTTCGGCGTCGTAACCGCCGATAACGTCGATCATTCCGGTGAGGCCATCGGGAAACGCAACGAAGACGGCTGTTGCCGGAATCTGTTCGCCGTCTTCCCGCCGCAGCAGGATTCGATGGACGCGGCCGTCGGCAAAGCGCTGCGGGACATGGAAATCGAAAGCGCGAACGTTGCGCGAAGCCACTCCCTCGGCTTCGCCGCCGATGTGAGTCCAGGCCGCGGCGCGCAACTGTGCGGCTGATTCTCCATCGACGATTGCTTCCAGCGTGACGGCAGCTTCGCTGTCGATCCAGCCCTGAAAGTGCAGACCGCCCAGCCAGCGCAGCTTGCACGACCGGCCAAGACGGACCGGAGCCGCGTTCTCAAGATCGATGGGGTGGCCGACGGGAGTTCCGAGATTGGCGAGGCGCGCCGAAAGGTGGCGGGCGGAACGGAGCAGATCGAGATCAATGGCCACCGCAAAGCCGCATGTGTTGCTGTGGTCCTGCTGACTGCATTCCGGCGTGAAAACATCGGCATGCGCCGTCTTCAGCACCAGCCCGTCAAGCAGGATGTCGACCGTGAAGCGGCGTTCCGGAGCTCGCGGATCGAACACGAAACCTGACACCGTGCCGTCCTCGCCGAGCGCGAGCCGGCTGACCAGTCCCGGCTCGGCGATCGGCAGTTTGCGGGCTGGTATGACGCGCGTCATGCTCCTGAACGCTCGATCCATTCGATGACGGCATCGACCAGGTCTCGATCGTCCGCGTCCGCCGGGATCGCAAGATCCTGCTTGCGCGGTTTGACCGATCCGGCAGACCAGTCGCGGTATGCGACAGGTATCGTGGCATGCCTCGCGGTTTCGATGAGAGGATGGCCGAAGGTCGGCTCCTCGAAATCCGTGAGCAGCCAGCCTGGACGATGCGGCGCGATCACATCGCCGATCTCGCCGGCTGTAACCGCACCCGTCACGAAAACATTCGCGTGGGACATCAGACGATCGTCGTCAGTTGTCGTACCGGCGATAATGATCGATGTGGATGGCTCCCGCCGCCCCAGGTGCTGCGCCAGTCTTCGTATCAGGCGAAACGACGCAGGCGAGGGGGCCGAAGGCACGATCGCAAGTGACTGGCGCTCACCGCGAACCTGCAGCAGCGTCAGCGGAAGGGTTGGCCAATCCTTGAGAACGATTTTGCGGTTGGGCCAGCAGACCTTCGCAAACGCCCTGGCCGCCTTGCCGGGGGCAAAAAACGGCGTTTCGTCAGCAAGCTCGATGATAGCTTTGCCGAGGTCGCCTGATGTCACCCATGGATTGATGGGAAGGCCAAGTCTCCGCATCAGCGCGACCAACTCCGGCAACGGATTCGGCTCGATGATCTCAACGCGAGCAGGATGCAGCCGGGTCATGATATCGGCGGCCTCGGCGATCGCCGCTTCGGTGTCGAAACTCAACTGAACGGTCTGTGGGCTGCTCCCGTCGGCCGCCTTGAGATGAACGACGTTACGCTCCCGCAGCAGGAGAATGGCGCGCTCGCCACGCTCGCGGAGGTGGCTGGCCCGCTCCTCGGCGACGGCAGCGACGTTTCGCCGATTGCCGAGAATCAGCACAGAGGACTCAGAAGACCAGCTCAGTGTGCGATCGAGCCTTGCACGCGCGGGTCGCAACGGGTCCGCAGCCTCGAACGCGCGGCATTCCCGTCGGTAGTCGGGGAATCGCTGATCGAGGATATCGAGATTGCGGAGCACCAGACTTCGCTTTTCGCTCCGAAAGGATTTCGAGCCATGATGTCCGACATAGACGGATGATGCGCAGACGTTGCGAAAACCCTTGGCGCGTGCGCGCAAGCAAAGGTCGACGTCCTCGAGATAGCCTCGCTCGAAGTTGTCCGAGAGGCCGCCAATGGCGGCGAGACAGTCGCGTTTAATATAGAGACAGAAGCCGATGCCACTCGGCACGTCCGTGACATCGCCGGCGTTTGCGATGCTCGCGACGCGGTCGATGTCGACAATGCTCTCATAGCTTTGCATCGGATTGAGATCGTTTGGCGTCGGAAACGAAAAGATGTCTCCGTTGTTCGACAGCGGGGTGACTGTTCCGATATCCGGCGCAGAGTGCGCCGCGTCCGCCAAGCGCTCGACGAACCCCGGCGGGACGACGGTGTCCGAATTGAGCAGCACGATATCGCCCGCGGGTATGGTCTCCAGCGCGCGATTGATTGCACCGACGAAGCCGAGATTGATCTCGTTCACGAGGCAATCAATCGTGCCGGCCGCAGCCAACTCCTTCAGATGACGCTGCAACTCCGGTTCGGGCGTGGCATCGTCAACCGCCAGAATGCGGAAGGACTGTCGTTCGGCCGATGCGCGCGCCTTGATGAGGCTGTCGAAGCAGTCGAGCGTGGCCTGAACGTCCCGGTACACCGGAACGATGACGGTGGGCGCGGTGATCTCGGATCGTTGCGCGGCGGATCGGCGCGCGCCGGTTCGGATACCCGGCGGAGCCGACAGATTGGGAGCGAGCCGGCGAACCTGAACGATCTCGCCATCGCACGCCAGTATCAACGTCTGAGGTGTGCGGGACGGTGGGCGCCGAACGAGAAAAGCCGTCGCCTGAACCTCCATGCCGGCCAGCGGATGAAAGGAATTGGGTTCAAGCGTGTTGGTAAGAGTGCCGTTTTCAACCGCAAGGCTGACTTCGATCGTGGTCGGCGTGGTCCAAGCGACCCAGCCGGTCACGTGATTGTCAAACACCGAACAGGCGGTCCAATGCCGATCCCCCGCACGGCGGAGTTCTTCGATTGCGGCTCGCAGGATCACCGGATTGCTGTCGCGGCCGATCAGATTGGCTGCTGCGGCTTGCCGGCGGTCGTCCGTTGCCCAGGCAAGCATCCTGCGGTTGGCGGCGAGATCAGATGGGTCGATAAGGAGCGCTTCGGCGAGGTCGGCCATGGCCGCCTCCATGCGTTTCAACCGCCAGTTCGCCTCCGCGCGGAGAACCAAGCAATGCGCAGCCGATGCACCGATCCGGCAACGCCTGTCGGCGTATTTGAACGCCGCGAGAAAGTCCTCATCCCTGATTGCTTGCGCGGCCATGCGTTCGAGCTTGACGTGCGAGCCAAATCCGGCACGAGCCTGAGTATCACTCGCGGTCCCGAGGGTCATCTGGCATTGTCCTGACCAGTGAACGCCTGACCTGTGCCTCGAAGCGGCTGCTGGCCTCCGGAGGCCGATCCGAAAGCGGAAACCAGCGGTTTATCGGGCCGCACTCGCCTGACGCTGCTGACTGCGGAAGACCCTCACCCGCGCAGAACCGCCAGACTTGCGCGGTATTGCAGGTGCCGCGACCTGTTCCGCGGTTGCCGTATGCTCGATGCCGATGCGAATACCGACCAGTGGTTCGCGGTTGGTCGGACCCGACAACACCACGCGCCTGCCGACCGCGCGGAGTGTTGGCGCATTCAGGAAGCCTGCCTCGGCGACAAACCTCAGGTCGTCGGAGCCGCTCATTTCGAGAACGACGGCGGTAAGGGGGAGAGCCCGGCCGCGAGTACCGGCATAGGTGCCAAGCGGCACCATCTTTCCGCTGCCGGACTGACCATTGGCGAACTGGACCGCGTAACGGATATCGACGCCTGCGGGCTTGTCCGGCCACTCCAGAGCCACGCCTTCCACGCGCGAGGGTGCGGTCGGCCCCGCTATCCACGCATTGGGGCCGACGACAACGTCGCCGCGACCCGCCACATGGCCGAGCACTTTCAGGCCGTCGGTTGCAACATCCGTGGGAATCCTCGCGCTGTTGTTCTCACCGAATGCTGCGGGTGCATGGCCAGCCTGGATCTGTTCGACGCGTACGATAGCGGCTCGCGAGCCACCCAGTCTTGCTGGCTGAACCTGAACCTGCAAAGTGCCGGGCGTGTTGACCCGCACGACAAGGCCGGAATTGGGCTGCCACAACGTTGGCTCGGTCGCATCGGGATGCAGGATAATCTCCATGCGCCGCTCATGCCCTTCGGCGGGGGCGACGACTACGTGAGGCGGCGAGACGGCGTCATCGGCACTCTTGTAATTCACAAAGAACAGCCCGCGGTCGAGACTCAGCACTTTCTGTTGCTCAGCGTCGTTTGTCGTGCCTCGAAACAGATCCACCTGTCATCTCCTTCAGCCGTGCCGCTTCATCGTGTGCAGTCGGCGGGTGTCGAAAAGTGCTGTCATGATACAGCCGAGCCGACGATCGATCAGTTGCGCCGATCCGGCCCGCGCTCATCACTTCGCTTCTCAAAATTGCCTGGCGCCGATCCTGTCGATCTTTCTCGCAGTCAACCCTTCTCGCATCGGACGAGACGGACCAAGATTCTCTCCAAGACGTCCATGACGACCGGTCATGATCGGGAATATCAAACCAGCAAGGCGGTTGATCTCGTCGGCGAGAGAGATTGCCGGATGTTTTCAGCCTCCACGCTCAACGATGCGGCCATCTTGCGTAATCTATCGTTCTCATTTCTCAGCAGTGTGATGGTATCTGCGATACTCTCGGCAGTATCCGGCAGGCTCTCAAAGCCACTCCAATCCGGATGCAGGATTTGCGGCGAGTAGTCGGAAGGATGTTGTGTCAATTTGAGGCTCATCGCGAACGCCCTGCGTTTCGATTGTATTTTACACCATATAGCGACTTCGGAATTTTCACGCAGCTTCAACTTCGACGACTTTTAGGGCAGGAAGATGTCAGACGGAAGTCACGCTCGATGATTGAGGCTCCCAATTCATTTGGAACTTGTCAACGCACGATAAATTAGACGAGGAATAATTGGACGAGATTGCTATTGAATGGTTCGCTGGCGAAAGTTTTTTACTTAAAAGGCAACGCACACGCTCAGCCGAGATGTCATATCGATGAAGATTTTATTCGTTCACAACAATTTCCCTGCGCAATACCGCAATCTCGCGGCGGCGCTGGCCACCGAGCCGGGTTTCGAGCTTGCGGCCGTCGGCGCATCGAGCGCGCAGCCGATGTCTTCGGTCAAGTTGATTAAATATGCACTTCCTGATGCCGATGTCTCCGGAACGCATCCATTCGCGAGACGCTTCGATCTTGAGTGCCGTCGGGCCGAGCAGGTCCTCTACAGCCTTTCGACCCTGGCGACTTCCGGCTTTTCACCGGACGTGATCCTTGCGCATCCTGGCTGGGGAGAAACATTGCCGTTACGCACCATGTTCCCCAGGGCAAGGCAATTGGTCTATTGCGAGTTCTATTACGGTGCCGAAGGACGCGACATCGGGTTCGATCCGGAATTTCCGGTGTCCGGTCGGGACGGCCATATCGGACTGCAGCTCAAGAATGCAACAACCTTGCTAGCACTCGCTGACTGCGATGTCGGAATTTCGCCGACATATTGGCAGCAATCGACTTTTCCAAGGCATTATCAAAGCAAGATCGAAGTTGTTCATGAAGGAATTGATACTTCACGCGTGCGCCCTGATCCACAGGCGCACCTGACACTTCCAAACGGCCGGCGGGTCGGCGCCTCCGATGAAATCGTGACGTTCGTCGTGCGCAATCTCGAGCCGCTCAGGGGCTACCACATCTTCATGCGCGCGCTTCCCGAAATTCTGAGGCGCCGGCCCGACGCGCAGATTGTCATTATCGGCAGGGACGGATTGTCTTATGGCCTCCCTCCGCCGACGGGCAGCAACTGGAAGTCGATCTTTCTGGAGGAAGTGCGCGATCAGCTGGACATGTCGCGCGTTCATTTCATGGGCGGCGTTCCATACGATACTTTTATTGCAGCACTTCAGGTTTCATCCGCTCACGTCTATCTGACATATCCCTTCGTGCTGTCGTGGTCGGCGCTGGAAGCGATGAGCGCTGGCTGCCTGGTGATAGGATCCGATACCGCGCCGGTGCGCGAAGTCATCAGTTCCGGAGACAACGGCCTGCTCGTGCCATTTTTTGCCGTTGACGAACTGGCGGAAAGGGTCGTCCAAGCGCTTCAGGAACCTGACCGCTTTTTAGCAATCAGAAAGGCAGCCCGCCATTTTGTCATTGAGCACTATGATGCTGCGCGCATCTGTGTTCCGCGGATGCGTGAGCTTCTGGATCTGAAGGCGCCCGCGACGCCAGCCCGGCGAAACGTCTGGACGGGGCGCCCCGCGTCCGAATGGCCGGCGGCCGTCAGGCGCCCGTCGCGAAAATCGTTCGCTCCGCTCGGACTGGAAATGTCAGATGCGGAAGACCAAAGTCCATCCTGCTCAGGCGATGATTAACGGGAAGAAGAAAATTCGCTGGCCTGACCCGAAGGTCCATCTTGCCACTCGGATCAAACATCTCCTGTCGATCAGGTTTCCGATCCATTTGCAGGGACGTTTGTCACCTCCGTCAGATCGTCGATCGTGCAAGCCGCGCCTGAAAAGTCATCGTCGCTGAAATAGGCGCTTCGTGAGATCAGGACAGGAATTCCAGCGCCTATTGCTGCAGCCAGACCGATGCCGGAGTCCTCGATAGCGAGGCATTGCGGCGCGGGCAGTTTCAATTTTGAGAGCACCTTCAGATAAACGTCCGGCGCAGGTTTCTTCCTTGTCACCTCGTCGCCGGCGGCAATGGCCGCAAACCACTGCTCCCAGTCCTTGCCCAGCGAGGCCGAGAGCAGCACATCGATATTGTCGCGCGAGGTTGTCGTTGCAATTGCCAGAGGCTGGCCGCGCCGCCGCGCCGCATCCAGCAAAGCACGAATGCCAGGCCGAAGCGGGCAGCCGCCCTGGGTTATCAACTCCGCATACAGCCTGGTTTTGACCTGGTGCAGTTCGGCGATCTGGGAGTCCGACAATAGCGACGGTTGGCCGTCTCGGGCGTGGTCGAACGCGCGGATACGCTCCTTTCCTCCCGCCACCCGGAGCAATTTCTTGTAAGCCGCGCGATCCCAGTGCCAATCAAGGCCGGCTCCGGCGAAAGCGGTGTTAAACGCCTGACGATGAGCCTCCTCGGTTTCGGCAAGTGTTCCATCGACGTCGAGGATCAGGGCGCGTGCTTCAATAATCAACGCCCTGATGCGATCAGGGGGCAAGTTCGTGGCAAACGTTTCGCTCATTTTCCCAACATTCCGAAAAGCCAGTTTTCCAACAGGTCCGCTCGCGATGTCCAGAGCAGGCAGGGGATCGAACGGCGGTCGCCCGCATCACAATCCGGTTTCGGCGATTTGGGCAATTCATTATTCTTTGGATAAGCTGAAAGCATTTTTTATGACACCAAACGGGGCGTTAGCCCAGTGAGGCATGCCGAAGTCATTTCGCTATGGCCGGACGGTTTTAAGTGGTGATTGCTCCCTGCGGATAACACCACATTTGCCGGCTATGCTCGTGCAAGCTGGAAATCCAGGTCCTCGCCAACAGATGGGTTTCATTGCGGCCACCTCATGCGAGCAAGCGTGCAAACGGCGCATGAACAGACACAAGTTGGACGAACAAATATGACAGACAAAAACGAAAACGGATTTCGCTGTTTGACCAAATTCCTAGCCTGCTGTTGCGGCATTTTGAATTGTTCCATTCGATTTGACTCGCATTCAGCCCAGGGAAGGCGCACACTTATAAGACCACCACGAAGGTTGTGGCTCTGATAGAGGTCAGGAAGACGCTGTGCGCGCTCCGCCTCTCCAAACGAGGGAGCAACGCCAATGAGGGTGCGACGTGATTCTATTCAACTTAAGCCTTTGAAGGACCGTCTGGTCGAGTTTGCGGCCAACGCCCGCAAGGCGGCGCATGAACTGCCTCCCGGCGCACGCAGGGATGAGGCGTTAAGGAAAGCGCGTCAGGCGGACGCGGCAGCTCATATCGATGCGTGGGTGAATTCTTCGGGGCTGCAAACGCCGAAGTAGGCGTCGTTTCGTGGCGCGCCTCGCTGCGAGCTCAGGTCGTTCTGAGATCGCGCTGCTGTTTGGGGTATGCGAGTCTCGACGACTTGAAGTCAGTCTATCTGACGGTCGTGCCGGAAGCTGGAAAGTCTTGCCTCCGGAAAAATTTCCGGGCGCCGCAGGACCGTGAGAGATCAAAGAGAGAGCCATTCCCTTTTCAAGGGAATGGCTCGAGGCGAAGCTTGGAAATCATCAAGCCCTGTGTACTGCCGTTACCTTGTTCGCAGCCATACGCCGTCAGGATGATCCACATCGGGGTGATTCGGCTGTGACCTGATTAACACAGCATCTTTTGACGTTCGGAAACCGATCACGTCCGAAGCTCACAAGAGTACGCGTTAATGGATGTCGGGTCGGACTTCATCCGGCGAGGACGCGACGGGGAACGGTCTACGAGTTCGGCCGGTTGTTAGGAACACAGCCAGGGAGAAAAACGATGCCTTACGCGCTATTCGATCGCGATCGACGCATCGGTGCATTCACGGCGACGGAACTGGATGCCTGGAGGGCGGCGTTGCAGGCCGGCCTCATTTCGGATCTTCCTGTCGCGGACGAGCAGGGCGGTCAGGTCTTGCCGCGCGGGCTTCATGTGAAGCGGGTGGACGAGGATTTTGCGCGGCCGGAGTGGAAGCACCGGGCCAAAATTTTTTGAAGCGGGGCTGATGCAGGTTCCCGAGTGGTCCAACTGCGTCGGAGCCTGTTTGGCCCAACCGAGTCGCGGAAAGTTTGCAGGCGGCGCACACGGCTTGACGCAGATGGAGCGCTCTGGACGTTGCAAGATATCGATCGCAAGCCGGCGAAATATGTCTTGCGTTACAGCATAATATGGGTTTCCTTCGAGCGAAGGTTTCTTGACGGAGAACAAAAATGACGGCTCCATCATCGAAGGGTGTGGCCGAAGACGATCTGCGTCTTATTGCGCTCTCGCTCATTTCCGAGACGCCGCGTCGTGGCTACGAGATCATCCAAACCATCGAGAAAATGACGGCCGACTGGTTCTTGCCCAGCCCGAACGTCGTTCATCCGATGCTGGCCAGTCTCGTGGAATCCGGTCATCTGACCGCGTCTGTCGATCCCCCCAGGCTCTTCACGATCACCGATGAAGGTCGCGCCTTTCTCGAGCAGAACCACGATCGCGCCGCTGCCGTTCTCGGACGCCTGACTGCCCTCGGCGAACGCGTCACCCGCTGGCGACAGGCGCTTGGAATGGCGGAACGGCTGAAGGAGGCCGATGCAGACGCCACGGAAGGCCTGCTGGACGTCCTCGCCCGCGCGGCTATGCCCAGGAAATAAGACCTCTGGCGGCCACACCTATGCGGTCTTCGATCAGTCTTTCTGCTCCGGAGTGAAACGGGCAGCGAGAGGCTGGTCAGGACGTAGGCAGTGCATGCAATGCCGTTTTTTCAAACGGCTCTAGCGGCCATGACGGCTCGCTGGTTTTCATCAGGATGCATACCGCTCCGCTTCAAGTGCGTTCCGGCCAGCTTCGCCTTTGATTCCGGTCTTAAAACGTCAATGCCCGGCGTAAAGCCGGGCATGACGATTGGATCGAGATTAACTGCGCGTCCGGCTCATTCTCTTTGCAGGGTATGAGTGAAGTACCACAGCGTGCCGTTGAGCACCATCGCGCCCAGGATATTGCCGATGGTGACCGGGATCTGGTTCCACACCCACCATTCGTAGATGCTTACATTGGCGCCCGAGAGGATGGCGGTCGGGAAGAGCCACATGTTGACCACGGTGTGCTCGAAGCCCAGCGCGAAGAACATCCCGATCGGGATCCACATCAGCACCACCCGGCCTACGGTGCTGCGGGTGGCTTTGGACATGACCGATCCTAGGCTCACGAGCCAGTTACACAGCACGCCCTTGCCGATGGCGGCGCACCAGCCGACGATGCCGTAATGGATGTAGCTCACCTTGGCTTCGGCGGTCTTGGCGATGACCTTGAGCATGGCGTCCGGCTCGATGGATCCACCCTTGGTCAGTGAGAACCACAGCAGCCAGGCAAAGAAAATACCTCCGAGGAGGTTGCCGCCAAGAGTCCATGTCCAGTTGCGAACCAGTTGGAACGGCGTGACTGTTCCGGCGTACATGCCGATGGGCATCGTCGCGAAGCTGCCGGTCGCCATCTCCAGGCCGAGAAAGCTCAGCGTTACGTAACCGGCCGGGAATACAAGTCCGGCCACACCGAGCGGGATGCCGGCGGCGACCATCGCGAAGGTCACGCAGGCTCCGTAGGCCAGAAAGGGCGTGCATAGAAAACCGCGGATGAGAAGATGAATGGTGCCGAACTTGGCCTTCTTGGCGGCGTCCGCGGCAAGCGCGGCCCCCATCTCCGCCGGCGGTACCGTTTCGATTACAACGCTGGCGTTCGCATAATCGGCCATCGCGTTCCCCCCTGTTGATTTTTCCCGATCACCGCCCTTCAGGCGGTCCCGTTATCACTCAAACGCATATCAGACATCTGCATACCGTGCAACGGTACGTCCCATTCCGCTCCCCGAGATTTCATCGGCGGAGTTGACAGGCGTGGGGAGGGCGCGCTCGACCGGTCAGACGCGTGCGGCCGATTGCAAGCGACGCAGCAAAGTGCGTCGCGCCGATATTGATCACTCGAAGGAGCGGACGGCTTACTCCGTGAAGGCCTCGATCTGCTCGTTGAACCAGTCGAGATCCTTCTTCCAGCCGGCATTCTCCGGCGCACGCCTGACAACGCTCTCCATGGCGGCTTGCCCGTGCCGCAGCGCGGTCAGCGCATTGTCGCGATCGTTGGACCGGCGATACATCTCGGCAAGATGTCCCTGACTTACAGCAACGCTGCGCTGCAAGTCGACGTTGCCGGGATCGGCGAGCGACAGCCGCTCGAGAATCGCGAGTTCTTCGTTGAAGGATTTCAGCGCCTCGTCCGGCTTGCCCTGCGCTTCCAGCGCTTCGCCGATACGAGCGTAGGACACCGTCAGATCGCGCTGCCAGACAACGTTGCTGGGGTCGCTTTGCGCCAGTCGTTCCCTGATCGCAAGCGCGTTGCGATAGGATTTCAGCGCCTCGTCCACCTCGCCCTGCGCCTCCAGCACGTCGCCGATGCAATCGTGCGACACCGAAAGGCTGCGCTGCCAATTGGGGTTGCCGGGGTCGTTGCGCGCCAGCCGCTCTCTGATCGCGAGCGCGTTGCGGAACGACTCCAACGCTTCGGGCAGACTGCTCTGCGCTACCAGCACGTCGCCGACTTTCTCGTGCGACACCGACAGGTCGCGCTGCCAGCCAGTGTTGCCGGGGTTGGATTGTGCCAGCCGTTCGGCAATTGCAAGCTGGTCGCGAAAGGCTTGCAGCGCGTCCGCCATTTTGTCCTGGGCCAGCAGCACGTCGCCGATGCGATCGTAGGACACCGCCAGGCCGCGTTGCCAATCGGAATTATCGGGATCGGCGGTTGCCAGCCGCTGCCTGATCGTCAGCCCTTCATGGAAGGATTTCAACGCGTCGGGCAGGCTGCTCTGCGCGACATGCACGTCGCCGATCTTGGCGTGGGACACCGACAGGTCTCGCAGCCAGCCGGCGTTGTCGGGTTCGGCGCGCGAGAGTTGCTGGGCGATCTCAAGTCCCGAGCGGAAAGCTGTCAACGCGTCGGGCAGCTTGCCCTGCGCCACCAGCACGTCGCCGATGCGATCATGAGAGAGCAACAGGCTGCGCTGCCAGCCGGTGTTGTCGGGATGGGCCTTCGCGAGCCGCTCCTTGATCGTCAGGCCGTTACGCAGCACCTCCAGCGCCTCGGGCAGTTTGCCCTGCGCCATCAGCACCTCGCCGACGCGATCGTAGGACAGCGTCCGATCGCGCTGCCAGTCGTTGTCATCTGTGTCGGCGGCACGGGCCAACTGCTCAGTGATCTCGAGCTGGCTGCGGAAGGCTTCCAGTGCCTCGTCCAGCTTGCCTTGCGCCATCAACGCTTCACCGACCTTTTCGTGCGATAGCGACAGACTGACCTGCAATTCGGCATTGCCGGGGTTCGCCTTCGCCAGCCGCTCGGCGACCGCGCGCTGGCTCCGGAAGGATTGCAGCGCCTCGGGGAGCCTGCCTTGCACCGCCAGCACGTCGCCGATCTTCTCGTGCGACAATGACAGATCGCGCTGCCGCTCCTCGTTACCGGAATCGGCGTTTGCAAGCCGCTCCCTGATCGCGAGCCCGTCGCGATACGATTTCAGCGCCTCGGGCAACTTGCCCTGCGACACCAGCACGTCGCCGACGCGGTCGCGTACAACCGACAGGCTGCGCTGCCAGCCTGCATTGTCGGCATCGGTGCGAAGCAACTGCTCGAACGCTGCTCCGACTGCATTCAAGATAAGCTGGCGGGCCTCGGGAGAGACGTGACGTTCGATCGCTTCGTCGAGATTGAAAAGAAAGCGCTCGGCCACATGCGCGCGGACGGAGTTGTCGGGGTTGTCGGGCAAGCGGCTGATGTCTTGTGCGGCTGCTGCCGGAGTACCGGCGGCCGGTGAAATTGCCGCATCGGCAAGCGCGCGCGTGGCGCCTTGCAGTTCCGCCTCGCTCAAGGATGAATCGCCATAGTATCGGGCAGTGCGTGCGGCGTCCTTGCTCGCCAGCAGATGCACCATCGTTTCAGACGCGCGCAGGGGATCGTCCGGCGGCAGGCTCAGAAGATAGTCGGCGATCAACAGATGCAGTTGGGCGTTGGAAAGGCGAAGCCCCGCCAGGCGCGAACGGGCGGCGGCCTGCGCCTGGGGATGGTTGAAATCCCACTGTGCGAGCGCGCCATGCTGTTGAATCTGACTGCGGAATACGCGGCACAATGCGACGAAACGTTTGTCGTCCCAGGGTTCGCCGCTGACTTGCGGCAGCAGTTGACGAAAATCGCTTTCTCGCCATCCCGAGCGGCTCGCGGAGAGCAGGCCGATGAACGCCGACGCAAAAGGTGCGCCCAACGTTGCCGAAGCGCTGTCGAACGTTGCGCGATAGAGGCGCGGAATATCGGTTGGCATGCTCCCGACGCTGTCCATCATCGCATTCTGCAGCCGTTCTCCCGGATCGCCGGAATATTCACGCTGCATGTCGGCGAAATACTCGGTGTCGAGCAACTCCAGTTCCTCGATGGCGAGTGTCAGCCACAACGGATTGCCGAAGGCGGGGGCGCCTGCATGTTTCTTGTCAAGCAACGCACCGATCACTTGCGGTGAGATTTTGCTTCGATGGCGCTTGATGAGGGTGTCTGTGATGTCACGCGCCTCCGCCGCGTCCAGCGGCGGCAAAGTCAAAGATTCCACGCCCGAACGCTCGACCAGCGCCTTGGAGGCGCCGCCGGCAATGGCGGTGGCGACGAGACGCACATTGATCGGCCACGGCCGCGGCAGCCAGCTCGTGAATTTTCCGCGCGCGCTCTTGTTGAACCGGTCGATCGCATCGATCAGAATAACGACGCGGCGCTGCGATGACATCCGCGCCACCAGCGAGGCGAAAGCCCTCTCGACAATCTCGGGTTCGATATTCGTGGCGAGATCGACGTCGCCGACCTCGAGCGCATTGCCGAGTTCGCTGATCCAGCGGCGCAGCATGGCGTCGATCGATGAGGCCTGCGGAGTGGCGCCGGCCGCATGTGCGAGCACAAAAGCGTCGGTTTCCCTGGTGCGGCGAAGAAGTTCGCCGAACAGCGCGCTCTTGCCCGCGCCGGGATCGCCGATAATACAGATGCCCCAGGGCGGACCTTCCCTCGTTGGAGAAAGGGCTTTCGCAGGAGAGGTACAGAGCTCGGTGACGCGCGCGATGACCGACTGCCTGCCGACGAAGTCGCGGGCGCGATCGTTGGCAAAGGCTTCGAGCGCGCTGCGCTCCGCCTGCATGTCCTCGATCGTGCTGCTAACGGATACCGGACGCGATTGCGACATCGTAGGGGACCTCATTGAACAACTGATTTTATAGCATCGTCATGGAATTGGACAAATCCGGCAGCTTCGTCGTGTGTCAACCAGGAGACGTCGAGGTCGAATCCACGCTGACGCGCTGCACGGTCGGCACGAGAGACCTTGATCGGCGCCCTCGTGAAGGTCCTCCATGGCGCATTTGACGGTCACATTCAGACGACGGTCCGAACGTGCGTCGTGCAAAGGCGACGCCTGCCAGAGTGTTCAAGTCCCGACCCCCACCATATCCGCAACCGGAAGCCTGCAACCGGAGCTGTCAATGGAGATCGCGAAGTGACTGAAGTCTCTGGTTCTCTGGTTAGAGTGACGCGAGACGGTGCAGCTTGGGCATGCAGGCCATAACGCGGGTAAGCGGAGCAAGACTTCTACGAGCTTTCCAAGTCAAGCACTATTTCACGGGTTACTTCATTCTCTATTCTCTTAACTCTCAATTTTAGGTTCGGCCTGGAGACTCTCGTCTTGCTGACGGCCATCTGTTGGGAAGCCGGTGTGAGGCGGGTTGTCAAGGGCTGTCGCCGCTCTGGGTTAACCCGTGTCCTGAGGCTCGCGGGCGCTGCAACGGGCTTGCGCAGGTCAGCCGACCAGCTATCGTGGAAACGTGCCGGGCAAGACCCTTGCCTGAGCCGCGGGTCCGAGCGACCAGCCAGGACCTTTTGGGGACTAGAAGTTCCGTCCCCTTGTGATCGCCGCGTCGAGCAGTTTCTCTGCGTTTTCGACAGCCTGCCTGAAGATTTCGGCCTCTTCCTCCAAGGACATTCCCGTCATCGTGGAGTTCTTCAGGTCGCGGATGCAGTTGTCGCGGAGCATCATCAGTGAATCATCGTCAAGGAGTTGTCCGCTGAGAACGTACTTGATGAGCTGGGCCGTAAAATTTTCGAATACAAGCGTAATCAGGCCGGCCTGAGCTGCACTGCGCGTTGCATTCTGGAGGATCTGCTTATCGTCCATCGCGGGACTTCACATGATCGCGCTGGAGAACAGGGAATTCGCTGTTCGGAATGGAGCCGTTCGGAGCCATGGGTGCAAGCTGGCGACAGTTATGACACTCTGAAATAGAGGTTATCCTTTTCCGGCCACTCCAGCCAGCGGCTTTTTTGCGTATCCCTCATGCTCCCTTGGACGGCTATCCCGGCTCGTGGCGCACCCGACGTTCGATCGCGTTCCGGCACCACGTAGTTATCGCTTCGACATCGGGCTTCAGGCGGGTGGCGGAATCGCCGGCGAACGACAGAAAATCATCGAGATTGTGTTCGGAGACGCCGATGATGAGCGGAATGTCGGCAATCAGGGCCTCTGCGATGACCGATCGCAGCCCGCGGCCTTGTGCCTCTTCCTTGCCGAACTTGTTGATGACAACCAGGTCGACATGCTCGAGCACCGCGCGCTCGATCCAGGCGTCGATGCGCGCGAACGCGTCCTGATCGAGGCGGCACCCCCGCGCTTCGTTACCGCGATCCAGCGAAATCTTGACCTCGTCGCCGCCCAGCAGGTCCTTCACATACATATCGCAGCGGCGCCGGCCTTCCCGGTGCGGGTTGGACTGAACGACTCCGCCCAGGCGATACCCTCGCTTGGCCAGTTCTGCGGCACATTCGGCGATCAGAGAATCCCTGACGAGACCGTCCTCGTGGGTGACGAGCCCGATCTGTCCGACGCCGGGTTCTGCATGCTCGGCGGACATCCGGGGAGCATGCTGATGCCGCTCCGTCGTTTCCTTTTCGGGGTCTGTCATGATCTGCTCGAGAGGCATCCGTCCGCGGTACATCCAACTCTCCGGCGCAGCGCAGAGAAACCGCAGGAGGAGAAATTGCAGGTGCTGTTCGAGCGGCGCCGCAGTTCCTTCCGCAGCGCACGCTGCTTCATTCTGCACTAAATAATCGCAGAATGGCATAAAGTGAAACCGACCTGAAGCGGTATGTCAAGGCAGCTATCACCATGAACGAACCGGGGGTTTTTCCGTGAAAACAGCCATCACCGAATTGTTCGGCATCCGGCATCCGATCATCCAGGGCGGCATGCATTACGTCGGCTTTGCGGAGCTGGCGTCTGCGGTCTCCAATGCGGGAGGTCTTGGCATCATCACCGGACTGACGCAGAAGACGCCGGAACTGCTGGCGAAGGAGATCGCGCGCTGCCGCAGCATGACCGACAAGCCGTTCGGGGTGAACCTGACGTTTCTGCCGGCATTCACCGCGCCGCCTTATCTCGAATACATCCAGGCGATCGTGGAAGGCGGCGTCGGAATCGTCGAGACGGCGGGCCGCAACCCCGAACAATACATGCCCGCGCTCAAGACGGCCGGCATCAAGGTGATCCACAAATGCACCGCGGTACGGCACGCATTAAAGGCGGAACAGATCGGTTGCGACGCGGTCAGCGTCGACGGCTTCGAGTGCGGCGGTCATCCCGGCGAGGACGACATTCCCAACATGATCCTGCTGCCGCGTGCCGCCGATGAACTCGGGATTCCGTTCGTGGCCTCCGGCGGCATGGCCGATGCGCGCAGCCTGGTCGCCGTGCTGGCGCTGGGCGCTTCAGGCATGAACATGGGCACGCGCTTCATCGCGACCAAAGAGGCGCCGGTGCATGACAACGTCAAGAAGGCGCTCGTTGCGGCTTCCGAGCTCGATACCCGGCTGATCATGCGCGCGCTGCGCAACACCGAGCGCGTGCTCAACAACCGCAAGGTCGAGCGGCTGATGGAAATCGAACGGGAGAAAGGTGCGGACCTCAAGATCAACGACATTATCGAGGAGGTCGCCGGCGTCTATCCCAAGGTGATGATCGAGGGCGACATGGATGCCGGCGCCTGGAGCTGCGGCATGATCGTTGGCCTGATCCACGATGTGCCGAGTTGCAAGGAACTGATCGACCGCATCATGGGGGATGCCGAGCGCATCATCCGCCAGCGGCTGACGGGATTTCTGGAGAGCACTTTTCCATGAAACGTTGAAAGACTTTAGGCGAAATTCATAGCGCGACCAGGCTTCAGCCGTCGCGGCCGATATGTTTGTGGCGGATGCTGCGCACCACCGACCAGATCGACAGCGCTGCCACCGGAATGAAGGCGGCGTTCAGATAACCCGGCTCGACCGGGACCAGCCCGGACTCGTGGAGCGCCTTGGCGATATAGCCGAACAGACTGACCACGTAATAAGTGATGGCCGCGACCGATAGCCCTTCCACGGTGGTCTGCAGCCGGAGTTGCATCCGCGTGCGGGCGTTCATCGATTTGAGCAATTCCTGATTTTGTTGCTCGAGTTCGACGTCGACGCGCGTGCGCAGCAGGTTTGCCGTGCGCGACAGCTTGAGCGACAGGCTCTCCTGACGCGCCTCGGTCGTCACGCAGGTCCGCATCGCCGGCGCCATTCGCCGCGCCAGGAACGACGTCCACGTCGGCAACCCGGCCACCTTGCGCTCGCCGATTGTCGTCAGCCGCTGCTGCACGATCTCGTAGTAGGCCCGGCTGGCGCCGAAGCGGAAGACGCTCGCCGCCGCGCCGGCCTCGACTTCCGCGGCCAGCGCCGTCAGCTCGTCGAGCAGATGCCGGTTGTCGGCAAGATTGCCATTGTTGCGCATCTTGTCGGTCACCTCGGCGAGCCGTTGCTCGACGGCGCTGATCGAAGGCGCGAGCCGCTGCGCCTCGGGCAGGCCGAGCAGAGCGAGCGTGCGATAGGTCTCGATCTCGATCACGCGTTGCGCCAGAGCGCCGGCGCGATCCGGGTTGAGTTTGCGGTCGACGATCAGAATTCGCACGAAGCCGGACGGGTCGGGCTGGAAGTCCGTGGCGTAGATCGCCGCGCCGTCGCTGTTTTCGGCAAGCGCGAGACTGTTCCGATCGAACAGCCGCTCCGGCGGCTGGACGGCGGGGCCGTCGGCGAGCACGTGCATGTTAATGGCGACAAGAAGCGGACCGGGTTGCGGGACGAGCTGCATCGGGGCGGCGAGCGCCGCGGCTGACGGGTGAAACGGAATTCCGTCAGGTTGGGAGGGCAGCTCCCAGGTATAGGTGGTGAATTCGGAATGCTGTTCCCATCGCAGCACGGTGGTGCCGAACGCGACGCGATAGTGCCGTTCGGCGAAGGTCGGCACCGGCAGGCCGCGCGCCGAACAGAACGCCGCCAGATGGTCGCGGTCTGCCTGGCCCCGCTCGCCGGCCGTTTCAAACGCGAAATGCAGGATGCGGGCAGGAACGGACAGCGCCGTGAAGGGCCGCGCATGCAGTTCGCCCAGGATGGCGGTCCTCAGCGGATGCGGCGTCAGCCGGGCGGCTTCTCCGTCCCCAATCGAGACTTCCGCGGTCATGCGATCCTTTCCGGCAATGTGTCGCCCAGTGTCTCGAGCCCAGGTTCGAAGGTCCGTGCATCAACCTTTGATGCGATGCGAGCCCTGAATCGCCACACTGGTTGTAGCGGCGTGGCGATAAAGCGTGCAACGTCGTTTATCGCGCGCATGTGATAAGCCGATAACGGTTGCCGATCAACGGCGGCATGGACCGGGCGGAAACGCTGCTCTCAATAATGCGGCGGCGGTTCGTTTGCGGGGGCGGGGCGGGCGGCTTCGGCCTCCCGTACGCGCTCGCTCAGTTCGGCGACCTGCCGTGAGAGTGCGTCGATCTGCTTCCACTGTGCGGTGACGGTCTGGTTCAGCGTCTCGATGGTTTCGTCCTGATAAGTCAGGCGCATCTCCAGCGCGTCGACGCGATCGGCCAAGGTCCTCTCAGTCATCACCGGCTTCTCCGTCCATGAGCCGACCCTGGCGCCTCGATTCTTTCAGCCCGTGACCGAGCGCTATTCGATCGTCGAACACGAAGCATTCGCCCCGCCAGCGGCTTTGACTTTCGGGGACGGCTTCGAGGTATTTCAGGATGCCGCCCTTGAGGTGATAGACTTCCTCAAAGCCGCGCGACAACAGATAGGAGCTCGCCTTTTCGCAGCGAATGCCACCGGTGCAGAACATCGCGATCCTGCGATGCTTGAGGGTTTCGAGCTTTTGCATGACGAAATCCTTGAACTCGCCGAATCGCGCAAGCTGCGGATCAATCGCGCCTTCGAAGCTGCCCATCGCCACCTCGAAGGCATTGCGGGTATCGATAAGAAGGGTGCCCGGTGCTGCGATCAGGTCGTTCCAGTCCTTCGGTGCGACATAGATGCCGACCGCGCGGGTCGGATCCGTAGCGGGATCGCCGAGCGTCACAATTTCTTTCTTCAGCCGGACCTTGAGCCGCGCGAACGGCATCACTGATGCCTGCGAGAATTTCAGTTCGAGATTGTCGAGCCGGCCGGAGAGCAGCGGACCCGATTGCAGTTCTGTCACCAGCGCATCGATGGCGTCGGGCAGGCCGGCGACAGTGCCGTTGATGCCTTCTTTGGCGAGCAGGATCGAGCCCTTGATGGACAGCCTGGAGCCAAGCGCGTGCAAGGGTTCGCGCAGCTCGCGGAAATCCGGCAGTGACGTAAATTGATAGAGAGCGGCGACCTTGAGCATGACGCCGGTTTATCAGTCCGCGCCGCGTCGCGAAACCCGTGCAGGAGGTGACTGGATAGCTGATGGTACAAAAAAGGACCGGCTACGGGACCGGTCCTTTTCTTTGAACTCGCGAGGTTCAGATCAAAGTTTTTTGTTCACGGCGTTTGCCGCCTTGTTGGCGGAATCCTTCACCGCTTCCTTGGCGTCGCCAAGCGCTTTCTGACCCTTGCCCTTCATTTCCTGGATCGCGCCTTCGCCCCGCATCTTGTCGGAGCCTACAGCTTCGCCGGCGCTCTGCTTTATCTTTCCCATCGCCTCATTGGCTGTGCCCTTGATCTTGTCTGTCGTGGAACCCATGGATCCTCTCCTTTGCGTTGAGCCCCGACAACGCGGAGAGCTTCGGAGGGTTCCGGCGCGGCTGAGGGGTGATCGCCCGACTCTGGGAAGATTGCGGGAGGGAAAGTTCATGAGCGGGTCGCGTGAGGCGATCCGCTCATGATGGGTTGTCTCAGACGGGATGAGGTTCGATCGTTGCCGACGAAGTAAACCCCACTGCGTCCGGCCTATAGCGTTTTCAAGCGAAGCGGGTACCGGTTCGCGTAAAGAAAACGCGTAAAACAAAAAGCTAGAGCCCGGCTTTGATTCGATCAAAGCCGGAATAGCTCTAGGCGGCCCTGACCGTTGCCAGGAAGTTATCGACCTCCAGCTTGAGACGGTCCGTATTGCTGGCCAGGGACTTTGCCGCGGCCAGCGCCTGCGTGGAAGCGCCACCTGTCGCGGACGCGCCGTTGCTGACCTCGATGATATTGGAGGACACTTCCGAGGTGCCCGCCGCAGCCTGCTGGACGTTGCGGGATATCTCCTGAGTTGCAGAGGCCTGCTCTTCGACGGCTGAGGCGATCGTCGCGGAAATCTCCGCGATCCTGCCGATAACGACGCCAATCTCTTTCACATTGACGACGGAATCGTCCGTGGCCGTCTGGATGCTGGCGATCTGCTGCCCGATTTCGGCGGTCGCCTTCGCGGTCTGCTCGGCCAACGCCTTCACCTCGGACGCCACCACCGCGAAGCCGCGGCCGGCCTCGCCTGCGCGAGCGGCCTCGATCGTGGCATTGAGCGCCAGCAGGTTGGTCTGGCTTGCGATCGTGTTGATGAGTTCGATCACGTCTCCGATCTTCGTCGAGGCCTGCGACAGCGACGTGATCCGCTGGTCGGCGCTGTGGGCCTTTTGCGCCGCCTCGCTCGCGATCCTCGACGCTTCCTGGACCTGCCGGCTGATTTCGTTGACGGACGCTGCCATCTCCTCGCTGGCGGATGCCACCGACTGAACGTTGACCGTCGCTTCCTCGGAGGCCGCGGCCACGGCGGAGGAAAGCTGGTGGGTCTGCTCGGCCGTCCGGGTCAGGGCGGTCGCCGAACCCTCGAGTTGAGTCGCTGCCGAGGAGACCGTCTGGATCACTTCGCCGACCGCCGCCTCGAAATTGTCGGCAAGCCTGTGCATGTCTTCCTTGCGCTGCTGGGCGGCAAGTTGATCCTGCTTCATCTTTTCTTCCGCCTCGTCGCGCGCCTTCTGTTCAGCCTTGACCTTGAAGGTCTCGACCGCACGCGCCATGTCGCCCATTTCGTCCTGGCGTTCGAGTCCGGGCAGCACAACCGAGAAGTTGCCGTTCGCGAGTTCGCCCATCGCTCCGGTCAGCGCAGCCAGCGGCCGCAGGATCCGCGAGAACGCAATCCAGAAGCTGACCAGCGCGAGAGCGATGCAGCCCAGCAGGATCAATCCGGCGACGAGCAGTTTCGATCCGCTGTTTGCAGCTTCCGTCGCGGCTTCCTGGTCGGCCGCTTCACCGACCGCTTCGGCGAGACGCAGAATCGAATTGATCGCCGTAGTCGCCCGCGCAACATAGTCGTTGCCGTTGATCGTGTACTCGCCGCTCTCGGCTGTCGCGAGTACGCTGTCGCGCGTTTGTCCATAAATCTGGAAATAATCGTTCTCGACGCCCGTGATCGCATCCGCCACCTTCTTCGGCAAGTCGGCGCGCATCCGGAGTGGCGAGATCGTTTCCCATGCCAATTCGACATTTCCGCGGTAGCGAGCGATGGTCCGGAAGCCGACGGTCGTCATCTTGGCGCGGGAGCCAACCATTCCGCCGAGGAATGCACGCTCGCGTCCGGCGTTCTCGGCCATCTGCGCGGTCAGATTACGTATGCTGACCAATTGCGCCAGAGCCGCAGTAGGCGGGCGGTTCAACGTTTCCATCGTCAGGCGCAGCTTGTTGCCAGAGACGTCGATCAGCTTGGTGATGGTCGGGGAGAAGCTCTCGACGACCTCCGGGTTTCGCTCCGATCCTCGCTTGGGAAGATTTTCGTCGAGCCTCATGCGAAAGCCGATGAATCCCTGGAACGTGTTTTCGGCTTCCGAAATCTGCGACTCTGCAGATTTCATTGACGGAATCCCGTGCAGCAGTTGAGCGGCTTCCTTAAACGCGTGATCGGCGGTTTGCCGCGTGCTGGCGATCCGCGGGAGAAGTTCGGCGGGCAGGGCGTCGGGCGACTTCAGCGGCGCGTTGGTAAGTCCGCGCTCGACGGCCCACTGCCCTGCGCTTTTCAGCAGCAGTTGGGAGATGTGATTCACTTCGAGAAATGCTTCGGACTTCTGCCGTTGTTCGTAGGCCTGATATGCCGCAATTCCGGCGGAAAGGGCGCCTATAAGTACGAGCGCCGAAACGATTGCAGGAAGAGTAACGCTTATCTTCGCCTTCATTTTGGATTCCTTCCAATGCAGGTGAATTCTCACTGATCCACAGTTCTATGGGACGGGAATCAGCCTCCGATCTCTGACGATTCGGCTTACGGATGCTTCTGTGATGCGCGTGGCGATAAGCCCGCAGTGCCCGCGCGATCCGTATGAAGCCCCGGCGGTATCTTTGAACGGACCTGATTAAAATTTTACCAATCTTCGAGTGGACGGCGTCTCCAGCGACCGTGGGTTGCGCCCCTTACCAGTCGGATCATTTCCGCACAGTTCGATCCCTTCTTGATCCCTTCGTCGCTTGGATGCGCGCGACTGATGCGTCGAGTTCGCGGCTTGCAACTCCGCCGCGCGAACCCGCAACCCTCTCAGGACTTTGCTGGATTTCTGTCCCAGCACCACCCAAGGAATCTGGGCCGAGATCATTCATTGCTCACGGGTTCATGATGTATGATGATTATTGACAATCATCATTAAACAATCCACAGTAGGATGAGAGAACGGCTTCCGAAGGATTTTCCGATGCAGGATCGCTCGTCTTTCTTCAGTTTTTCCAGTTATTTGCCGCTCATTCTGGTTGCCCTTCCAGCGCTGGCGTTAGGGGGCTGTAATGAATCGGCCGCCGAAAAAGTCGAGCCGGCGCGCCCGGTTCTGACCGCCACGGTGCATTACGAGGCTGAGATTCCGGATCGCAGCTTCGTCGGCACCATCAAGCCGCGGATCGAGACCGATATGGGCTTCCGCGTGTCCGGCAAGGTCGCGAAGCGTCTGGTCGAGGTCGGACAGATCGTGGAGGTTGGCCAACCTCTCGCGACGCTCGATGAAGTCGATCTCAAATTGCAGGCCGAGCAGGCCCAGGCGGAATTGAGCGCGGCCACCGGCGTGCTGGCGCAGGCCGCCGCAGCCGAGACGCGCGCGAAGGAATTGCGCGCCAAGGGCTGGACCACGGATGCTCAGCTCGATCAGGCCAAGGCTGCCGCCGACGAGGCGCGGGCGCGGTTGAACCGTGCGCAACGCTCGGTCGAATTGACCAAGAATTCCCTGTCCTATGCGACGCTGACCTCCGACACCCGCGGCGTAGTCACCGCGACATTGGTGGATGCCGGGCAGGTGGTCGCTTCGGGCCAGCCCGCGATCCGCGTCGCGCGCCTTGGTGAAAAGGAGGCGGTGGTCGCCATACCGGAAACGCTGATCGGCCGCGCGCGGACCGGCACGGCGCGGGTGTCGCTATGGTCGGAGCCCGGCAAGACCTATACGGCGAAGCTGCGCGAGATCGCGCCGACCGCCGATCCCGCGACCCGCACCTATCTCGCCAAATTCTCGCTGCCGGATGCCGACGATAAGGTATCGCTCGGCATGACAGCGACGCTGACGCTCGCCGATGCCGCCACCTCTCGCGTAGCGCGGGTGCCGCTCTCGGCGCTGTTCAGTCAGGGCGGCCCGTCGGCGCTCTATGTCGTCGATGACAAGGGCGATGTCGCGCTGAGGCCGGTCGCGGTGAAATCCTACGAGAGCAACGACGTCATCATCACCGGCGGCGTGGACGAGGGCGCGAAGGTCGTTGCGCTCGGCGTGCAGAAGCTCGATCCGTCGCAAAAGGTGCGCGTGGTGTCGTCACTGTCGTTTTGAATCACTCCGTCATTGCGAACTCGCAATGACGGAGTGAACTGACGACCGCATCTGCAAGAAGGAAGATTGCGATGAAGCGCTTCAATCTGTCCGCCTGGGCGGTGAGCCATCCCGCGCTGATCCTGTTCCTCATCCTCGCGCTCGGTATTGCCGGCTTCTTCTCCTACGAGAAGCTCGGCCGGGCCGAAGATCCTTCCTTTACGGTCAAGGTGGTGAACGTTTCGGTGATGTGGCCGGGCGCGACCGCGGACGAGATGCAGACGCAGGTCGCCGATCCGCTTGAGAAGAAGCTGCAAGAACTGCCTTATTTCGACAAGGTTCAAACCTATTCCAAGCCGGGTTTCACGGCGATGCAGGTGTCCTTTCTCGACTCCGCTCCGCCGAAGCAGGTGCCTTATCTGTTCTATGTCCTGCGCAAGAAACTCGCGGATGCGCAGGGCAGCCTTCCCGCGGGAATCCTCGGGCCGGTTGTCAACGACGAGTTCAGCGACGTCGATTCCATTCTCTACACTCTGACCGGCGACGGCGCCGATTACGCGCAATTGAAAAAGGTCGCGGAGGGCCTTCGCCAGCGGCTGTTGAGGGTGGAGGGCGTCACCAAGGTCAATCTCTACGGCACCCAGGACGAGCGGATCTACGTCGAGTTCTCCCATGCCAAGCTGGCGACGCTCGGCATTGCGCCGCAGGCGATCTTCGATTCGCTTGCGAAGCAGAACGCGGTGACGCCGGCCGGCACCGTCGAGACTTCATCGCAGCGGGTGGCCTTGCGTGTTACCGGCGCGTTCGATGGCGCGAAAGCGGTGGCGGAGACGCCGGTCGAAAGCAACGGGCGCGTGTTCCGCCTCGGCGACATCGCAACCGTGACCCATGGCTTCATCGATCCGCCGACATTCAAGGTGCGTCAGGAAGGCAAGCCGGCGCTCGGCATCGGCGTGGTGACCGCGAAAGGCGCCAATATCCTCAAACTCGGCGAGGACGTCACCAAGGCCGCGGACGAATTCATGCAGGCGGTGCCGCAGGGCATCAACATCGAGCGCATCGCCGATCAGCCGAAAGTGGTCGAGCACGCCGTCGGCGAATTCGTGCATTCCTTCATCGAGGCGCTGGCGATCGTGCTGTTCGTCAGCTTCCTCGCATTGGGCTGGCGCACCGGCATCGTGGTGGCGCTGTCGGTGCCGCTGGTTCTCGGCATCGTCTTTATAGTCATGAACGCGATGTCGCTCGATCTGCATCGCATCACCCTCGGCGCTCTGATCATCGCGCTCGGCCTATTAGTCGACGACGCCATCATCGCGGTCGAGATGATGGTGGTGAAGATGGAGCAGGGCTGGGACCGCATGCGTGCCGCGTCCTTTGCGTGGGAATCCACCGCCTTTCCGATGCTGACCGGCACGCTGGTGACGGCGGCCGGCTTTCTGCCGATCGGCTTCGCCAATTCCGGCGTCGGCGAATATGCCGGCGGTATCTTCTGGATCGTGGCGATCGCGCTGGTAGCATCGTGGTTCGTCGCGGTGATCTTTACGCCTTACATCGGCGTCAAGCTGCTGCCGAACATCAAGGTCAGCCACAATCACGATCCGCATGCGATCTACGAGACGCGGATCTACCGGAGCCTGCGCGCCGTGATCCAGTGGTGCGTCAACCACCGCATCAAGGTGGTCGCGGCGACAGTCGGTATCTTCGTCGCGGCGGTGATCGGATTTGGTCATGTGCAGCAGCAGTTCTTCCCGCTGTCGGAACGGCCCGAACTGTTCCTGCAACTGCGGCTGCCGGAAGGCACGGCGTTCGGCGTCACCGAGAAGTCGGTGAAAGAGGCCGAGAAGATCCTCAAGGACGATAACGATATCGCGACCTACACCGCCTATGTCGGGCAGGGCTCGCCGCGCTTCTGGCTCGGGCTCAATCCGCAATTGCCGAACGAGGCCTTCGCCGAGATCGTGATTGTGGCGAAGAATGTCGAGGCGCGAGAGCGCATCAAGGCGAAAATTGAAAAGGCGGTAGATGACGGCGCGCTGACCGCGGCGCGGGTCCGGGTCGATCGTTTCAACTTCGGTCCGCCGGTCGGCTTTCCGGTCCAATTCCGGGTGATCGGCCCCGATGCTGCGAAGGTGCGCGATATCGCCTACAAGGTGCGCGACGTCGTGCGCGCCAATCCGAACGTGAAGGACCCCAGCCTCGACTGGAACGAGCAGACGCCGTACCTCAAGCTCGTGGTCGATCAGGATCGCGCCCGCGCGCTAGGCCTGACGCCGCAGGATGTCTCGCAGGCGCTGGCCATGCTGATCTCGGGCGTGCCGGTGACGACCGTGCGCGACGGCATCGAGAAAGTCGGCGTCGTCGCGCGCGCGATCCCGTCGGAGCGTCTCGATCTCGCCGGCGTCGGCGATCTCACGGTGACATCGCGCAACGGTGTTGCGGTGCCGCTATCGCAGGTCGCGAAGATCGAATACGCTCACGAGGAGCCGATCTTGTGGCGGCGCAACCGCGACATGGCCATCACCGTGCGCGGCGATGTGGTGGACGGTGTGCAGGCGCCCGACGTCACCAACCAGATCTGGCCGAAATTGCAGGAGATTCGCGACCACCTGCCGCCGGCTTACCGCATCGAGGCGGGCGGCGCATTCGAGGAGTCGGCCAAGGGCAACACCTCGATCTTCGTGCTGTTTCCGGTCATGGCTGTCGTGATGCTGACGCTGCTGATGATCCAGTTGCAGAGTTTCTCAAGGCTCGTGCTGGTGTTCCTGACGGCCCCTCTCGGCATCGTCGGCGCGTCCCTCGGGCTCAATGTCGCGAACCAGCCGTTCGGCTTCGTGGCGCTGCTCGGCCTCATCGCGCTCGCCGGAATGATCATGCGCAACGCGGTCATCCTGGTGGATCAGATCGAGACCGACGTCGCGCATGGCCTGACCCGGGGCGAGGCGATCGTCGAGGCGACGGTGCGGCGCGCCCGGCCGGTGGTGCTGACCGCGCTTGCGGCGATCCTTGCGATGATCCCGTTGTCACGCTCTGCGTTCTGGGGACCGATGGCGATCACCATCATGGGTGGATTGTTCGTTGCAACCTTCCTGACGCTTTTGTATCTGCCGGCGCTTTACGCGCTGTGGTTCAGGAAAAGTCTGGCCGAGCAAGGTGGCGAGCGGGAGCAGGCCAGGCCCGCGCCGCGCGAGACGCAACTCGTTTTTCCGCTTGCTCAGGCCGGAGAATAATTGAAAGATCGACTCTCTCATGACCATGGTCACAGACAATACCGAAGCTGATACGCGTCACCGGATTCTGGTGGTGGCGGAGCGGCTGTTCCGCGAGATCGGCTATCAGAAGACCACCGTCGCCGACATCGCGAAAGTGCTGCGGATGTCGCCGGCCAACGTCTACCGCTTCTTCGATTCGAAGAAGGCAATCCACCAGGGCGTGGCGCGGCGGCTGATGGGCGAGGTCGAGGACGCAGCGGAGGCGATCGGCGCCGCGCCGGGTCCTGCTACGCAGCGCCTGCGCGAACTGCTGTCCACGATCCATCACATGAACAGTGAGCGTTATGTCGGCGACGCCAAGCTGCACGAGATGGTCGCCATCGCCATGGAGCAGGACTGGGATGTCTGCAAGGCGCATATGGAGGATATCGCCGCGACCATCGGCGGGGTGATCGCTCAGGGTGCTGCGAGTGGCGAGTTCGAGGCGCCGGACGTGCGGCTGGCAGCGCTGTGCACGTGCACGGCGATGATGCGATTCTTTCATCCGCAAATGATCGCGCAAAGCGTCGACAAACCGGGGCCGACGCTCGACCAGATGATCGATTTCGTGCTTGCCGGTCTGGCGCCGCGCGTAAACAAGCATCCGGGCTGAAAGTTTTCGCCGATTCGCGCGAACGCCGAGCGCGGACGGCGCTGCGATCTTCGGCGTATTCCAAGCGTTCGCCGCTGCTTTGCGCTGCACGGGTCCGTATTGCGGCGTTTGAGGTTTCAGACGTTTGCAAATCGCGTTTTTGGAGTTCTTGCGCTATCCTGCGGTCGCGAGGCCGCCCCCGAATTGCAAAATTTCACTTAATTTTCAATTATGAAACCATGAAATGAAACTCGCTTTTGCCTTTTTAAGGATATTTCCTCTTATGGGTATAAGGTGATTGGCTGCGATACCGGGTCGACGCACCGCGGATTATCCGAACAAGAGGGCATTGCGATGAGTTTTCGCCGTGACGTGATCTCCAAGCTGATCTTCTCCTGGGCGCGCCGCGTGCTGCCGTCGATGTCGGATACCGAGCGCGAGGCGCTGGATGCTGGCGACGTCTGGTGGGATGCCGACCTGTTCTCCGGCAATCCCGACTGGGCGAAACTGCTGAATACCGCGCAGGCAACCTTGACGGCGGAGGAAGAGGCGTTCCTCAACGGCCCGGTGGACGAGCTTTGCGCCATGCTCGACGACTGGAAGATCAACTGGAAATGGCGCGATCTGCCGCCCGAGGTCTGGACCTTCATCAAGCAGAAAAAATTCTTTGGCATGATCATTCCGACCGAGTATGGCGGGCTCGGCTTCTCGCCCTACGCGCATTCGGAAGTGGTGCGCAAGATTTCGTCGCGCTCGCTGGTCGCCGCGGTCACGGTGATGGTGCCGAATTCGCTCGGGCCTGGCGAATTGCTGATGCGCTTCGGCACCAGGGACCAGCAGGCGAGATGGCTGCCGCGCCTTGCTGACGGGCAGGAAATTCCATGCTTCGGTCTGACCAGCCCGGAAGCCGGCTCCGATGCGGCGTCCATGACTGACACCGGTATCATCTGCAAGGGCACTTTCGAGGGCCGCGAGGTGACCGGGCTCCGGCTCAACTGGCACAAGCGCTACATCACGCTCGGTCCGGTGGCGACGCTGCTCGGGCTCGCTTTCAAGGCCTATGACCCCGATCATCTGGTCGGCTCGCAGGAAGACCTTGGCATCACCGTGGCGTTGATCCCGACCGATCTGCCGGGAGTATCGATCGGCCGGCGCCATCTGCCGGCCATGCAGGTGTTCCAGAACGGTCCCAACTGGGGCAAGGACGTTTTCATTCCGCTAGACTACGTCATCGGCGGAAAGGAGCGTCTCGGTCAGGGCTGGAAGATGCTGATGACGGCGCTGGCCGCCGGACGCGGCATCTCGCTGCCCTCGCTATCGGCGGCGGGCGCAGCCTTCGCGGCGCGCACCACGGGCGCCTATGCGCGCGTCCGCGAGCAGTTCGGTATCCCCATCGGCAAGTTCGAGGGCATCGAGGAGCCGCTGGCCCGCATCGCCAGCACGGCCTACCTGATCGACGCGGCGCGACGGCTGACTTGCGCCGCACTCAACGAGGGGCATCATCCTGCCGTCATTTCCGGCATCATGAAGCTGCACGCCACCGAGCGGCTGCGCATCGTGATCGATGACGCCATGGACATCCACGGCGGCAAGGCCGTGATCGACGGTCCGCAAAACTATCTCGGCAATCTCTATCGCGGCGTGCCGGTCTCGATCACGGTGGAGGGCGCCAACATCCTGACGCGCAACCTCATCATCTTCGGGCAGGGCGCGATCCGCGCGCATCCCTATCTGCTGCAAGAGATGAACGCGCTCAGCGACACCGACAAGGCCAAGGCGCTCGACACCTTCGACAAGGCGTTCTGGGCTCATGTCGTCCACAGCGTCACCACGCTGTTCCGCGCCTGGGGCCGAAGCTGGAGCGGCGGAGCGTTCGCGCCCGCGCCGGAGGATGCGGGCCCGGTGACGGACTTCTACCGTCAACTCTCACGCTATGCGTCGGCCTTTGCGTTGTGCGCCGACATGGCGCTCCTGACGCTCGGCGGCAAGCTGAAGCGCAAGGAGATGTTGTCGGCGCGGTTCGGCGATATTCTCTCCGAACTGTATCTGCTGTCTGCCGTGCTCAAGCGCTGGCATGACGAGGGCCGCCAGGAGGCCGATCTGCCACTGGTGCAATGGTGCATGGCGACCGGCTTCCGCACCATCGAGCAGCGCTTTGCCGACATTCTGGCGAACCTGCCAAACCGGTATGTTGCGTTCATGCTCAAATTCATGATCCAGCCGATGGGCGCGCGGGCGCGCGGGCCAAGCGACGCGGTCGTGCATGCTTGCGCTCAACTGGTGCTGGAGCCGTCAGTCGCTCGCGATCGCCTGACGCAGGGTCTCTCGCATGTGGACGACGACAATGGCGTTGCGCGTCTGGAAAAGGCGTTTCTGCTGGTGACGGCCGCGGAGGACGTCTTCAAGCGGATGCGCGCCGCGCGTCTGCATGACACGGATGCCGCGATCAAGCAGGGCGTCATCACCCAGGTAGAAGCCGAGAAATACAAGGTGGCGCAAGAGGCGGTGCTCCGCGTGATCGAGGTCGATGACTTCGCACCGGAAGCGCTGTCGCCCTTCAAGAAGTCCGTCAACGTTCAGGTGTTGCAGGAACGAAGCGAAGCGAGGGCGGCAGGCTGATGGCGCGTCCGGTTTATATCATCGACGGCAGCCGAACCCCCTTCCTGAAAGCGCGCGGCGGTCCGGGGCCATTCACGCCGGTCGATCTGGCGGTGCAATGCGGACGGCCGCTGCTGGCGCGCCAGCCGTTCGCCTCCGACGCGTTCGACCAGGTCATCCTCGGCTGCGTCAACGTCATCGCCGACGAGATGAATCCGGCCCGCGTCGCGGCGCTGCGGCTCGGAATGGGTGAGGCGATGGTGGCGTTCACGGTGCAGATCAACTGCGGCTCCGGCATGCAGTCGATGGACACCGGCTACCGCTATATCCGCGACGGCAACGCCAACCTGATCCTGACGGGGGGCGCCGAGGCTTTAAGCCACGCGCCGCTGGTCTGGCCGCAGCAGGGCGTGCGCTGGTTCGCCGGCGTCGCCGGCGCCAAGGGCATTGTGGAGAAGATCAAGGCGATCGCGAAAGCGCGGCCGCCCTACTTCAAGCCGATCATCGGCCTCGAGCGCGGGCTGACCGACCCGATCACCGAACTCAACATGGGCCAGACCGCCGAGGTGGTCGGCCACTTGTTCGGCATCACCCGCGAACAGGCTGACGCCTACGCGGTCGAAAGCCACAGGCGGCTGGCGAAGGCGCAGGCCGAAGGCTGGCTCAAGGGCGAAGTGGAAACCGCGTTCGCGCGCGACGGAAAGTTCTTCGATCACGACGACGGCGTGCGCCCGGATTCCTCGATGGAGACGCTGGCGAAGCTGAAACCGGTGTTCGAGCGGCCGTGGGGCCAGGTCACCGCCGGCAATTCGTCGCAGATCACAGACGGCGCGTGCTGGACCATTCTCGCCTCGGAAGATGCCGTCATCAAACACGGCCTCAAGCCGAAGGCGATGATCATCGACAGCCAGTGGTCGGCGCTCGATCCTTCGATCATGGGGCTCGGCCCGGTGCTGTCGGCGACGGAGATGTTGAAGCGCAACAAGCTGACGCTGTCCGACGTCGAGACCTGGGAGCTCAACGAGGCCTTCGCCACGCAGGTGCTCGGCTGCCTCGCAGCATGGGAAGACGAGAAATTCTGCCGCGAGGTGCTCGGCCTCGACGGCGCGGCAGGCGCGATCGACCGCGCCCGACTCAACGTCGACGGCGGCGCGATCAGCCTCGGTCATCCCGTCGGTACCTCGGGCAATCGCATCGTGCTGCATCTGGTCAATGCCATGAAGCGGCTGGGCACGAAGCGCGGCGTCGCCACCGAATGCATCGGCGGCGGGCAGGGCGGCGCCATGCTGATCGAGATGGTGTGAGGGCGTCATGGATTCGAAAGTACTGGACGTTCTCAAGGATCGCGTGCTGGAACTCGGGCCGAAGCCCGATGCAGGCGGCCCTTATCGCAACTTCAAACTGACCCGCGACGACGACGGCGTGGCGTGGCTGTTGTTCGACCGAGCCGATTCCAGCGCCAATACGCTATCATCGGAGGTGATGGAGGAGTTCGGCGCGATCCTGAGCGTGCTCGAAAGTCATCCGCCCGCCGGCATTGTGATCCGCTCGGCGAAGACCTCCGGTTTCATCGCCGGCGCCGACGTCAACGAGTTCCGCGGTGCCACGGATTCGACCGAGGTCGAAACCACGATCGGCCGTGCTCACAGCATCATCGACCGGCTCGAGGCGCTGAAGATTCCGACGGTCGCCGTGATCCACGGCTTTTGCCTCGGCGGCGGGCTCGAGCTCGCGCTGGCGTGCCGGACCCGGATCGCGATCGATAATGCGCGCTTCGGCTTTCCGGAAGTGATGCTCGGTCTTCATCCCGGCCTCGGTGGCACCGCACGCTTCACCAGGCTGGTCAATCCGATGCAGGCGATGACGCTGATGCTGACCGGCAAGACCATCGACGCACGGAAGGCTAAATCGCTCGGTCTCGTCGATGCCGTAACCCAGGAGCGCCATGTCCGAGGCGCGGTGAAGGATGCGGTGGCCGGCCGACTGAAGCGCGGTCGGTCCGCTGCGCTCAATGGATTGCTGAATCTCGGCCCCGTTCGCGGCTTTCTCGCCTCGCGGATGCGCAAGGAAACGGAGAAAGCGGCGTCGCAGGAGCACTATCCCGCCCCCTATGCGCTGATCGATCTGTGGGAGAAGCACGGCGGCAGCAAGGCCGCGATGCTGGCGGCCGAAAAACGGTCCTTCGCCGGTTTGATGGTGACGTCGACGGCGCAGAACCTGATCCGGGTGTTCTTCCTGCGCGAGCAGATGAAAAAACTCGCCGGCGGCGGCAACGTCGTGAAACATCTGCACGTCATCGGCGCTGGCGCCATGGGCGGCGACATCGCCGCCTGGTGCGCGCATCAGGACATCCGCGTGACGCTCGCGGACATGAAGCCGGAGCCGATCGCCGGCGCGATCAAGCGCGCCGCAATCCTCTACGGCAAGATCATGCGCAAGCGCACCGACATCCGCGACGCGCATGACCGTCTGATGCCCGATCTCGAGGGCGAGGGCGTGCGCAATGCCGATCTCATCATCGAGGCGGTGCCGGAAAAGCTCGAACTGAAGCAGAAGGTCTATGCCGGCATCGAGCCGAAGATGAAGCCGGGCGCGATCCTCGCCACCAACACGTCGAGCATTCCGCTGCAGGAGCTGCGGACCACGCTGCAGCATCCGGAGCGGCTGGTCGGAGTGCATTTCTTCAATCCGGTGTCGCGGCTGCAACTGGTCGAGGTGGTCAGCCACGATGCCGCCGACCCGCAGGTGTTGAAGGAGGCAATGGCATTCGTCGGCGCCATCGACCGGCTGCCGCTGCCGGTGAAGAGCTCGCCGGGTTTCCTCGTCAACCGCGCGCTGACGCCGTACATGCTCGAAGCCATGCTGATGCTGGATGAGAACATCGACAAGACTGTGATCGACGCAGCCGCGGAAAAGTTCGGCATGCCGATGGGGCCGATCGAACTCGCAGATCAGGTCGGCCTGGATATCTGCCTCGCCGTGGGCGACGAACTGCGCGCCAAGCTCGGCGATTTGCTGCCGCCGCCGCCGGAGTGGCTCCGTGAGAAGGTCGCGAAAGGCGAACTCGGCCGCAAGACCGGTCAGGGTTTCTACACATGGCGCGACGGCAAGGCCGACAAGGGCACCGCGAGCAGGTCGCAGATCACGCCGGAAATGATCGATCGGCTGGTGCTGCCAATGTCGAACGTTTGCGTTGCGTGTTTACGCGAAGGCATTGTCGGTGATCCCGATCTTGTCGATGGCGCGATGATCTTCGGCACCGGCTATGCGCCATTCCGCGGCGGGCCGCTGAACTATGCGCGTACCCGCGGTTCCGAGAACGTCGCCGCCAACCTGCGCGAGCTTGCGGAAAAATTCGGCGTCCGTTTTGCGCCGGACGCGGGCTGGGATACCTTCAAATAAGGTGAGATCGATGACGGATGCCCAGACGAGGGACGCGACAGCCGTTCACGCCCCGGCGATCGATGAGACCACGCCGCTTGGCGAACTCTGTACGCGCACGCTGGCCATGCCCGCGGACACCAACCAGAACGGCGATATCTTCGGCGGGTGGCTCCTCAGCCAGATGGACATTGGCGGAGGTATCTTCGCGTCCAAGCTTGCGAAGTCACGCACCGTGACCGTGGCCATCGACGCCATGAACTTCCGCAAGCCGGTCTTTGTCGGCGATCTCGTCTCCGTCCACGCCACGCTGGTCCGCATCGGCAGGACTTCGATCACGATGCATCTGGAAGCCTGGGTGATGCGCCGCAAGGAGATGCAGTTCATCCTCGTCACCGACGGCAAGTTCACCTATGTCGCAATCGACGACCAAGGCCGCCCGCGCGAGGTTCCGCAGGCCGACCCACCGGTTTCGGCATAATACTGCTCGCTGATCGGGGCGCGGATCGCGCCGGGCCCGGCCCGGAAATTTGCCGAGCCGATCGACGCCCAACCTCGACCGATTCTAGTTGCGAACATCCGAACCATGTCCATATCCTGATGGTGCGACAGGGAACGTTTCCCGCCATTGCCCGTTATCGGCGCGGCCTTTCGGCCAGAAAAATGCGAGTGGGATATGTCGAAGACCTATATCATCGAAGTTGGTTCGGAATCCGCGGGTATCGTGGTGCGCGATCGCGCGGGATTCCGGTTCTTTTCGGCCTCACAGCGATTCAGCTCACTGGACGGCAAGCTGTTCCGCAGCGCCCGTGACGCGGAACGTGCCGCAAAGCAGCGCGCGCAAAAATCCGCTTATCCCGATTTCGTGAAATCGCTGCGTGGAGCTTTACCGAGATTCCCCTTCTGACGTCGAGCGGCTGGCGCAGCCGGCTGCGCCGATCGCTTAACGGCTGGGTCTCCCAGCTTCTGAGGGAATCAGAGGGGAAAGTCGGAGCTTTATTTTGACGCGCTTTCCTGACGTGAACCGGTATCCACGGCGCTCGAAAACGTTATAACATCGGCACCCTTGGATGTCCGTGGGTCTCGAGGTGCTGCAGCGGTGGCCGGCCTTAGCCAGCGTCAATCCGATATCCTGAACATTGCCCGCGCGTTTGGACGGGTCATGGTGGATGAGCTTGCCCGCCGTTTCGAGGTGTCGGCCCAAACCATCCGCAAGGATCTCAACGATCTCTGCGACCAGCATTCGCTGACGCGCATTCACGGCGGCGCCATCATCGCCTCCGGTGTGGAAAATCTCGCCTATGAAGCTCGTCGCTTCGTCGCCGCCGAGGAAAAGAAGGCGATCGGGGTGGCAGCGGCAGCGCGGATTCCCAACGGGTGCTCGCTGTTCATCAACATCGGAACCACTACCGAAGAGGTTGCCGGCGCGCTCACCTTGCATGAGGACCTTCTGGTCATCACCAACAATCTCAACGTGGCGATGCAACTCTATCGCCATCCGCGCATCGAGGTGATTGTCGCGGGCGGCAACGTGCGTCGCTCTGACGGCGCGGTGATCGGCTCCAGTGCGACCAGCCTGATCGGTCAGTTCAAGGTCGATTACGCCATCATCGGTGCCTCGGCGATCGACGAGGCCGGCACGCTGCTGGATTTCGACTACCGCGAGGTGCAGGTATCGCAGGCGATCATCGCCAACGCGCGCAGCGTCATGCTGGTGGCCGACGGCACCAAACTGCGCCGCAGCGCGCCGGTGCGCATCGCCCATATCAGCCAGATCCAGACCTTCGTCACCGATGCGGCCCTGCCTGCCGACCTTGACGCGATCTGCCAGGCGCAAGGCATCGAGGTGATCGTGGCGATGCCGGACAAGCCGAATGAACTGGACGGTGTGGAAGCCGAACCTGCTGCCGATGGGCGCCCGAGGGCCGTCGGCTGAACTCTTCGTCGCTCACTGTCGCAGGACGATCAATTTCCGGGAATCAGAACGAATCCACAGCTTGCGCGGCGATTGCGATTGCTTTCGTTTTAGATTGTGATTTAATAGATATACGAAAGTAAATAGCTGCAAGCGAATATCAAGAAGCGCATTTATGGTACTATAGGACAGTTAGTCCTTAAGGGATGGCGCTCGTGGGCAAGGTTTTCGACCTCGCTATCATCGGCGGCGGCGTCAACGGATGCGGGATCGCGCGCGACGCGGCGGGACGTGGAAACTCTGTTTTCCTGTGCGAAATGAACGACCTCGCCAGCGGCACGTCGTCGGTGTCGACCAAGCTGGTGCATGGCGGGCTGCGCTATCTCGAATATTATGAATTCCATCTTGTTCGCGAGGCGCTGATCGAGCGCGAAATTCTCTGGCGGATCGCGCCGCACATCATCCGCCCGCTGCGTTTCGTGCTGCCGCATCACGCAGGCTTGCGGCCGACATGGATGCTGCGGTTCGGCCTGTTTCTTTACGATCATATCGGCGGGCGGAAACTGTTGCCCCCGACGCGCTCGGTCGATCTGTCACGGGATGAGGTTGGCAAACCGCTGGTCGCCGGGCGCTATCGCAAGGGTTTCGAATATTCCGACTGCTTTGTCGACGATGCTCGCCTCGTCGTTCTTACCGCGCGCGATGCGGCCGATCGCGGCGCCGACATCAGGACCCGAACCCGCGCGGTCGAGACCCGGCAGGCGAACGGCCTCTGGCACGTCACGGTCGAGGACACGTTAAGCGGAGAACGCAGCACCATATCGGCGCGAGTGCTGGTCAACGCGGGTGGCCCCTGGGTCGAACAGGTGCTCACCCTGGGTGCCGGCGTGAACACGCGTGCAAGAATCCGGCTGGTGCAGGGGTCGCACATCGTGGTCAGGAAGCTCTACGACCACGACCGCGCCTACATCTTCCAGAACAGCGACGGCCGGATCGTGTTCGCGATTCCATATCAGGACGACTTCACCCTGATCGGCACCACCGATCGTGACTATGAGGGCGATCCCGCTGAGGTAAAGGCCTCCGATGATGAGGTTGCCTATCTCTGCGCCTCCGTTGGCGAGTATCTGGCGAAGCCGGTCACGTCGCGGGACGTGGTCTGGACCTATGCCGGCGTGCGTCCGCTCTATGACGACGGCGCGAGCGAAGCCAAGGCCGCGACGCGCGAATATGCGTTCGAACTCGATACGCCGGGCGGCGCTCCGCTGCTGTCGGTCTACGGCGGCAAGATCACGACCTATCGGCGGCTTGCCGAAGAGGCGCTGGAAAAGCTGTCGCCCTATCTGAAGGGTACAAAGGCGCGCGAGGGCTGGACCGCGAAAGCACCGCTGCCCGGCGGCGACATGGAGGTCTCGGCGGTTACGGCGCTGACGGCGGAGTTGATGCGCGGCTATCCTTTTCTGACTAAAGCGCACGCGAACCGTCTCGCACATGCTTACGGCACGCGCACGGCGAAGCTCCTGGGCTCGGCGAAATCCATGGCTGATCTCGGGCGGCATTTCGGCGCGACGCTGACCGAAAGCGAAGTCCGCTATCTGATTTCGCACGAATGGGCCTGCACCGCGGCCGATATCGTCTGGCGGCGCTCCAAGCTCGGCTTGCGGATGTCCGCGTCCGACATTGCAGCCCTCGACGACTGGCTCGCCGCGCAGCGCACGCAGAGCGGAGGTCCGCCGAGGGAAGCGGGAGCGCGATCATGAGCGTCGCCCTCGACCATGTCACGCGGGTGGTCGACGGTTTGCCGACGATCCGCGATGTGTCGCTGACGCTGGAGCGCGGCGCGCTCAGCGTGCTGCTCGGTCCGACGCTGGCGGGCAAGACCTCGATTATGCGTCTGCTTGCCGGTCTCGACAAGCCGACGCAGGGCTGCGTGCTGGTCGACGGCAAGGACGTCACCGGCCTTGACGTGCGCAAGCGCTCGGTCGCGATGGTCTATCAGCAGTTCATCAACTATCCCTCGCTCACGGTCTACGAGAACATCGCTTCGCCTTTGCGGGTGCAGGGCAGACCGAAGGCCGAGATCGATGCGCGGGTGCGCGAGGCGGCGCAATTGCTGAAGCTCGCGCCATATCTCGATCGCATGCCACTGCAACTCTCCGGCGGCCAGCAGCAGCGCACCGCGATCGCCCGCGCGCTGGTGAAGGGGGCCGATCTCGTTCTGCTTGATGAGCCGCTCGCCAATCTCGACTACAAGCTGCGCGAGGAACTGCGCATCGAACTGCCGCGCATCTTCGAGGCCTCCGGCGCGATCTTCGTCTATGCGACCACCGAACCCTCCGAGGCCCTGCTGCTCGGCGGCCGCACCATCTGCCTCTGGGAAGGCGAGATATTGCAGGTCGGAGAGACTTCGAAGGTTTATCATCACCCGGAAACCATGCGCGCGGCCCAGGTGTTTTCCGATCCGCCGCTGAACATTGTCGGAATCGAAAAGCGGAACGACACGGTGCGATACGAAGCGGGCACGGAGGCCCCGGCGAACGGGCTGTACGCCGCGTTGCCGGATGGCGCTTATCGCGTCGGCTTCCGTCCCTATCAGCTTCGCCTTGCGGATGGCCGCTCCGGCCGCCATGTATTTTCGGCTGAAGTGATTGTCACCGAGATCACGGGGTCGGAAAGCTTTGTGCACATCAAGCGGGCGCAGGCCGACTGGGTCGCCGTGCTCGAAGGCGTGCATGAATTCCTGCCGGGGCAAAAGATCGAGGTCGCGCTCGATCCCGACGACGTATTTGCTTTCGACACCGGCGGCCGCCTGGCCGCCGCACCCGGCGCGGCGTGAGGGGAAGGCGCATGGCCCGCATCGACCTCGTCGATCTCGCGCATTCTTACAATGGCGACGGTGCCGATCCGGAATCCTTCGCATTGAAGCCGATCTCGATGACCTGGCGACAGGGCGGAGCATATGCGCTGCTGGGTCCGAGCGGTTGCGGCAAGACCACACTGCTCAATCTGATATCCGGCATCGTACTGCCCACGCGTGGAAAAATCCTGTTCGATGGCACTGACGTCACCTCGCTGTCGACGCGGCGGCGCAATATCGCGCAGGTGTTCCAGTTTCCGGTGATCTATGACACCATGACGGTCGGCGAAAATCTCGCCTTTCCATTGAAGAATCGCGGCGTCGCAAAGTCTGCGATAGCGGCGCGGGTCGCCGAAATCGCGGCATTGCTCGATCTTACGCCGGTTCTCGACCGCAAGGCGACGCGGCTGACGGCGGATGCCAAGCAGAAAATTTCGCTCGGGCGCGGTCTGGTGCGATCGGATGTCGCCGCCGTACTGTTCGACGAGCCGCTGACGGTGATCGATCCTGAATTGAAATGGGAGTTGCGCTCGAAGCTGAAGGCGCTGCATCGTGCTCTCGACCTGACGATGATCTACGTGACCCACGATCAGACCGAGGCGCTGACCTTCGCCGATACGGTCGTGGTGATGCATGATGGTCGCGTCGTGCAGAGCGGTAGTCCGGCGGACCTGTTCGACAAGCCGGCTCATACTTTTGTCGGCTATTTCATCGGTTCGCCCGGCATGAATATCGTACCGGCCGCGGTGGAGGGCAACGAGGCGCGCATCGACGGTCATGTTATTCGGCTGACGCGGAGTTATGACAGGCTGCCGGAGCGCGCGGCCATCGAGATTGGCGTGCGTCCCGAGTTTGTTCACGTTGCGGCTCCGTCACCGGATCTTCTCGACGCCACGATAGACCGGATCGACGATCTCGGCCGTGTCCGATTCGCGCGGGTCCGGGTCGGCGACGTGAAGTTTGCCGCGCGCGTGCCGCCTGGCTTTTCGATTCCCGGCACGAAAGCGGGCCTTGTGTTCGACCCCGCTCGCGTGCACGTCTATGCTGACAGTCGTCTCGTCGAAGGGGACGCATGATGGACAAGACCGTCAACCAGAAGGCCTGGTTCCTGGTGCTGCCGGTGTTCCTGATCGTTGCGTTTTCCGCGGTGCTGCCGCTGATGACGGTGGTCAATTATTCGTTCCAGGACACGTTCGGCAACAACCAGTTTTTCTGGAACGGCGTCGGCTGGTTCAAGGAACTGCTCGATCCGTCTACCGACCTCGGCAGCCGCTTCTTCGCCTCGCTCTGGCGCAACCTGTTTTTTTCGGCGGCGATTCTCGCCATCGAAGTGCCGCTCGGCATCGTCGTTGCGCTGTCGATGCCGCGAGAGGGCTGGCGGGTGGCGGCATGTCTCGTCATCCTCGCGTTGCCGTTGCTCATTCCGTGGAACGTGGTCGGCACCATCTGGCAGATTTTCGGCCGTCCCGACATCGGCCTGCTCGGCTACACGCTGAACAGCATAGGCATCGACTACAATTACGTCTCAAACGATTTCGACGCGTGGGCGACCGTCATCGTGATGGATGTCTGGCACTGGACCAGTCTGGTGGCGCTGTTGTGCTACGCCGGGCTGAAGTCGATTCCCGACGCCTATTATCAGGCGGCACAGATCGATGGCGCCTCGCGCTGGGCGGTGTTCACCGCGATCCAGTTGCCCAAGATGAAACGCGTGCTGCTGATTGCCGTGCTGCTTCGCTTCATGGACAGCTTCATGATCTACACCGAGCCGTTCGTCGTTACCGGCGGCGGCCCCGGCAATTCGACGACGTTCGTGTCGATCGAACTTGTCAAAATCGCGCTCGGGCAATTCGATCTGGGCAAGGCGGCGGCATTGTCGCTGGTCTATAACCTTATCATCATCATCGTGTGCTGGGTGTTCTACACCGTCATGACCAATGCCGGTGCGGACCGCAGGCCGAGCCAGGGAGCGGCATGATGCAGTCCATTCCCGGCCGCCGGATCATTCTGTCGCTGTTTCTGGTCTTCCTGCTGTTGCCGATCTATTGGCTCGTCAACATGAGCTTCAAGACCAACGCCGAGATCGTCACGACCATGACGCTGTGGCCGCACGAGCCGACGCTCGAAAATTACATGCGCATCTTTACCGACGAGAGCTGGTATTCCGGCTACATCCATTCGCTCAATTATGTCGTGATCAACACCGTTATCTCGATCTCGTTCGCGCTGCCCGCCGCCTATGCGTTCTCGCGCTACCGCTTTCTTGGCGACAAGCATCTGTTCTTCTGGCTCCTGTCGAACCGGATGGCGCCGCCGGCGGTCTACGCGCTGCCTTTCTTCAATCTCTATTCTGCGATCGGCCTGTTCGATACGCCATGGGCGGTGGCGCTGGCGCACTGCCTGTTCAACGTGCCGCTCGCGGTGTGGATTCTGGAAGGCTTTGTTTCCAGCGTGCCGCGCGAGATCGACGAGACCGCGTTTCTCGACGGCTATTCGTTCCCGAAGTTCTTCGTCAAGATCCTGGTACCGCTGATCGCGAGCGGCATCGGCGTCGCGGCGTTCTTCTGTTTCATGTTCTCTTGGGTCGAACTGCTGCTGGCGCGCACGCTGACCTCGGTGGACGCCAAGCCGATCTCGGCGGTGATGACACGCACGGTGTCCGCTGCCGGCATGGATTGGGGTCTGCTCGCCGCCGCCGGTGTGCTCACCATCATTCCGGGCGCGCTGGTGATCTGGTTCGTCCGCAACTACATCGCGCGCGGCTTCGCGCTTGGCCGGGTGTGAGGAGGGCGCATGATTCGGAAAAAACGGGAACGGTTCCGGACCAGATCATGCACAAGCGTGGAGGATTAAGCCATGAGCCACATCGCATGGATGGCCTGGACATGGCCGACTGCGATTTTTTTCGTAGCGCTGGCGCTGACGCTGCTGACGATGACCTATCTCGCCGCCGCCTATCCGGAAGCCGAGCGGGTCGGAATCCTCCGCATCCCCACCACCCGCGGTGACCGGCTGTTTATTTCGCTGATCGCGACCGCGGTCATCCACCTGTTGTGGATCGGGTTCGTGGGAGCGGATACCATCGCGACGGTTCCTGCCGGTGGAGAAGGAATCGAAATATCGAGCCTGTGGCTCGCGACCGCGATTTCGTTCGGGGTGGCCGTGCTGATTTTCCGAACGGTCTGACGGAGAAAGGAAACGGGTCCGGTCTTCGGATCTAAAATCGTATCCAGTGCTGCAACGGAGGAAACGAAGATGCTGAATCTGAGAGAACGAGGAAGCCCCGCAACCAGGTCGCGCCTGCTGGCGATGACGAGCGCCGCCGCGCTGGTCGTCATGACTTTGACGCTGGCGTCGCCCGTACGAGCGGATGACGCCACGATCCAGAAGTGGATCGACAACGAGTTTCAGCCCTCGACCCTGTCCAAGGCCGATCAGTTGAAGGAGATGCAGTGGTTCGCCAAGGCAGCCGAACCTTTCAAGGGTATGGAGATCAACGTCGTGTCGGAAACGATCACGACGCATGAATATGAATCAAAGACTCTCGCCAAAGCCTTCACCGAAATCACAGGCATCAAGGTCAAGCACGACATCATCCAGGAAGGTGACGTCGTCGAGAAGCTGCAGACCCAGATGCAGTCCGGCAAGAACGTCTACGACGGCTGGATCAACGACTCCGATCTGATCGGCACGCACTTTCGTTACGGCCAGACCGTCGCATTGTCCGACTACATGGCAGGCGAAGGCAAGGACGTCACCGATCCGATGCTCGATGTCGACGACTTCATCGGCAAGTCGTTCACCACCGCTCCGGATGGCAAGCTCTATCAATTGCCCGACCAGCAGTTCGCCAACCTCTATTGGTTCCGCTACGACTGGTTCACCAATCCCGATTACAAGGCCAGGTTCAAGGCCAAGTACGGTTACGAACTTGGCGTGCCGGTGAACTGGTCGGCCTATGAGGACATCGCCGACTTCTTCACCAACGACATCAAGGAAATCGACGGCGTCAAAGTTTACGGCCACATGGATTACGGCAAGAAGGACCCCTCGCTCGGCTGGCGCTTCACCGATGCCTGGCTGTCGATGGCCGGCAACGGCGACAAGGGCATCCCGAATGGCAAGCCGGTCGATGAATGGGGTATCCGCATGGAGGGCTGCCGTCCGGTCGGTTCCTCGATCGAGCGCGGCGGCGATACCAACGGTCCGGCCGCGGTCTACTCGATCGTGAAGTATCTCGACTGGCTGAAGAAGTATGCCCCGCCGCAGGCGCAGGGCATGACGTTCTCCGAAGCCGGTCCGGTACCGGCGCAGGGCAACATCGCCCAGCAGATCTTCTGGTACACCGCCTTCACCGCCGACATGGTGAAGCCGGGCCTGCCGGTGATGAACGCGGACGGCACGCCGAAGTGGCGCATGGCGCCGTCGCCGCACGGTGCATACTGGAAGGAGGGCATGAAACTTGGCTATCAGGACGCCGGCTCGCTCACGCTTCTGAAGTCGACGCCGCCTGATCGGCGCAAGGCCGCCTGGCTGTATCTTCAGTTCATCGTCTCCAAGACGGTCAGCTTGAAGAAGAGTCATGTCGGTCTCACCTTCATTCGTGAATCCGACATCTGGGACAAGTCGTTCACCGAGCGTGCGCCGAAGCTCGGCGGCCTGATCGAGTTCTACCGCTCGCCTGCGCGCGTGCAGTGGACTCCGACCGGCAACAACGTGCCCGATTATCCGAAGCTCGCGCAACTGTGGTGGCAGAACATCGGCGACGCCGCCTCCGGCGCCAAGACCCCGCAGCAGGCGATGGATTCGCTCGCCGCCGCCCAGGACTCGGTGATGGCGCGGATCGAGAAGTCCGGCGTGCAGGGCGCTTGCGGTCCGAAGCTCAATCCGAAGAAGACTGCCGAATACTGGTATGAGAAATCGGCAAAGGACGGCAACATCGCGCCGCAGCGCAAGCTCGCCGACGAAAAGCCGAAAGGCGAAACCGTCGACTACGATACGCTGATCAAGTCGTGGCCGGCAACGCCGCCGAAGCGGGCTTCGAACTGAAATTGTGTCTCTGGAGGATTTCGCTTCTGATTGAATCAGAAGCGAAGCTCCAGATTGTTATCGGCGCGTTTTCTTCACGCGGACCGGAATCCATTTCGCTGGAAACGCTATAATAAGAAAAGGCCGGGAGCGATCCCGGCCTTTTGCTGTAATGCGCAACGCGCAAATCCATCGGATTTCTACTTTACGCCCATGAAATCGCGTTTGCCGAGTTCGACGCCGTTATGACGGAGGATGTCGTAGGCGGTCGTCGCATGGAAATAGAAATTCGGTAACGCGAACTGACTGAGATACTGCTGGCCCTTCAGCGTCATCGTCTTGTCCGGCCCTGCGGGAAAGGTGACGTCGCGACCATCCGCACCGTCAAACTTGGCGGGTGCCGCACCTTTCACGTAATCCGCCGCCTTGGTAAGGCGCTGCTGCAAGTCGTCAAAGGTCTTCTCCGTATCGGGCGTGCTCGGCACCTCCGAACCGGTCAGCCGCGCGCAGGTCTTCACAGCGAAATCGCAGGCGATCTGGATCTGGCGCGTCAGCGGCAGCATGTCCGGATAGAGCCGTGCGGTCAGCAGAGTTTCGGGCGCGATCTTTCGCGTGCTCGCATGGGCTTCGGCTTTCCTGAGAATGTCGGAAAGCGCGCCGAGCGTTTGCAGGAAGGCCGGCGCGGCGGAATCGTAAAATGACATGGGAATGCCTTTGTTTGCTCTGTGGTGCGGAAGCTGACGGCGAAACAGCGGAACGGGCTGCCATCTGCAGATGGGAAGCTTTGTTCCATATCGCAACCTCCGTCACAGCGGAAAAGCGTAGCCCCGCAACTGCCGAAACGCGATGTCGAGTCTACTTTGGTCGAAGCCGTCTTCACCACCATGTTAATTCACAAGCGAGGCGAGCGGCCGATACGCTTCATGGTCCGCAGAGATAGGCTTTGCGGAGAATTCGAGTTGAACGTCAAGCCGAGACTTTACCAGGCGTGGTGCGGTTCTCGATTGATCGTAAGGTCTCTTAGGGAGAGCAACTTGAACAGCGATGAAAAGGTCGTCTACGACGACAAGGCTCGCCATATGGCTGAGCAGATGATTATGGCCGAACAGCGCCATATCGCGCAACGTCTCCAGGAAGACTGCGACTGTCAGGACGGAATGTTTCCGCGTCGCATGATCTCAAGTCGGCGCGGCTTTTTGTTCGCGGCGGGGTCACTCGTCGGAGCGGCGGGTGCAGCTTCGATCGCTCATGCCGAGACGGCGAAAGCGTCGCCCGGAGCTGAGTTTTTCAATGTGCCGGACGATCCGACGAAGGAGCAGGGACGTCCGGTTGCCGATGAAAGCTATGGAACGAGGTCTCAGTTCGAGACCGAAGTTCGCATGCGCTATCCAACGCCGAACGAGAACACCTCCTGGAGTCTCACTCCGCTCGGCAAGGGACTGGGCAACATCACGCCGTCAGGACTCCACTTCGAGCGTCATCACGGCGGGATTCCGACGATCGATCCGGCCAGGCATAACTTGCTGATCCACGGCATGGTGGATCGGCCGATGACGTTCTCGATGGCGGACATCAAGCGGCTGCCGTCGGTGACGCGCAAGCATTTCATCGAGTGCTCCGGCAACGGTCTGACGGAATGGAACAAGCCGACGATGAAGACCGTGCAGGGAACGCACGGGCTGCTCAGTACGTCTGAATGGACCGGCGTTCAGTTCGCGACGTTCGCACGCGAGACCGGATTGAAGGAAGGTGCAGCCTGGGTGCTGGCGGAAGGCGCCGACGCCGCGGTCATGACGCGCAGCATTCCGATGGAGAAAATGCTGCAGGACGCCCTCATCGTCTACGGACAGAACGGTGAAGCGATCCGTCCCGAACAGGGCTATCCCTTGCGGCTTCTTCTTCCCGGCTATGAGGGAAACACTCACATCAAATGGCTGCGGAGGCTGCAGGTCAGCGACAAGCCGTTCATGACCCGCGAGGAGACTTCCAAGTATACCGATCTTCTCGGAGACGGTAAGGCGCGCATCTTCACCCTCGACATGGAGGCGAAGTCGGTCATCACGTTTCCGTCCGGCGACATGAAGCTGCCGGGTCCGGGTTTCTACAACGTCACAGGCCTTGCATGGACAGGGCGAGGGCGGGTCCAGTCCGTCGATGTCTCGCTCGATTCAGGAAAGACCTGGTATCCGGCGCGTCTGGAGTCGGTTTCCGAGCCGATGTGCACGGTGCGCTTCAGCTTCCCGTGGATGTGGGACGGAAAGGCTGCGGTGCTGCAGAGCCGCTGCATCGACGAGACCGGCTATGTCCAGCCCACCCTTAAGCAACTCATCGCGATCCGCGGTGATAACGGGCCGTTCGGTTCGATCTATCACCTCAACGCGATCCAGAGCTGGGCCGTCAGCGAGGCGGGAGATGTGACCAATGTCCATGCGTAGGAAATATCTCGCTCTTGCGACCGGCCTCTGCCTGTTCTCCGCCGGCGCGAGCGCCCAATCGACCATCGATCATTTCGGCATCGGCCGGAATGCGACGACGGATGAGATGGCTAAATACTTTTCGATTCCGCCTTCGGGCGTGGGACTTCCCCCGGGAAGCGGCACAGCAAAAGCAGGTGCGGCCATTTTTGCCAACACCTGCGCCGCCTGCCATGGCGACAAGCTGCAAGGAAATCCGGCCAAGGGCATAGGTGGTGATCGTCTGATCGGCGGCCGGGGTACGCTCGCAAGCAAGACGCCGGTCAAGACCGTGGAGAGTTACTGGCCATACCCAACGACGCTGTTCGATTACATCAAGCGCGCGATGCCCTTCAATGCGCCCGGTTCGCTCAAGGACGACGACGTGTATTCCCTGGTCGCCTACATCCTGTCGGAAGCCAAGGTCATCAAGCCGAACGAGACCATGGATGCGAAGACCTTGCCGAAGGTGGAGATGCCCAACAGGGACGGCTTTATCCCTGATCCCCGGCCTGAGCTTCAACTGTACAGATGAACTCATGCATGGGTGCCGATAAAAACTTCGTCCCGCTCCGGCAGCAAACGACGCCGGATGTGTTTCGCGTCCGGAAATCCTGACCCGGCTCGCGGATTTACGGAGTCGGAACAGCCGCTGATGACCGATTGCTGGCATATTCAAGCTGCATGGCGACGAAGTCGGCGGTATCTCTTCCATAGCGGGCGTCAATATCGTGAAGCACCTGATCCAGTGCGGCGGCCGGCGGCTGATCGGTGATCGCCGGAAGCCGATATCGGGCGGGCCAGTTCGTCGTAATCCGATCCGGGACGAGGCGGATGCCGTTGCGAGTGCGTAGATCGCCGGCGGGCGCGAACGTGATCGCATGCGAGCGATAGGTTCGCGACCAGACATCCGCAACAAGCGCCAGCGATACTTCATCAATGCCGGGCTTGAGTTCGATGCCGAGTTGCTCGCGGTTCCAGAACGCGACGATGTTGCGGATCGCTGTCAATGCGAACGGCCGCGTGAAGCGAAAGGCGTCGCTGTCGTGGCCCGCATCCCACGAGGGAAGGCCAATTTCACGGCCGACTGCATCAGCCTTGTGTCGTCCGGCAATGGTTTCGATGAGGGTGAGCGACATCGGCATGGATGCCGAAATCCCTGTCGTCGTTGCGACGCCGCGATCGACCACTATCCTGCGATCGGGGACGTAGCGGATGGTTGGATGCTTGCCGCGCAACTCCTTGAGGTAATACCAATGGGTCGTCGCGCGTCTGCCGTCGAGCAGTCCGGTATTGCCGACAACCTTGGCGCCTGCGCACACGCCGACAATGGTCGCGCCCTTTTCCGCCTGGTTCCTGATCCAACGCAGGGCCGTTGGATCGTCGTCGCGGCTCATGGCAGGGACGATGACGTAGTCGGCGCCTTCCGGATTCTGCTCGTCGAAGGCAGCAGCCGTCGCTTGCGGCTCAACCTTGAGCGCCGGAAAAAGTCTCACCGTTCCCGGGTTGGTCGCCAGCATTACCACGTCAGCGACGTCGGCACGTCGAAGGATGCCATAGGGCATCAGGTAATCGGTGGTCTCGGTGGCGTCGTTGATGCCCAGGATCGCGATCAGTGGGCGCTGACGCTTGGGCGGCTTCAAGGCTGCGATGACGGCGTCGGTTTCCTGAGGCGAGATCGGCGGCATTGCTCTGACGGGCGATGGCGCCGGAGGAAGGTTGGCTATCCAGACCGCGCCGGTCATCGCGAAGAGAACCAAAGCGCCTAGACTTCCCAATAACACGAATGACCGCTTCATGTTGGGATGCTCCAATGATTGACGATGCAAGTCTCCTCGGAAGCCACGCTCCGGATTGTTGATGCGTTTTCTTCACGCGAACCCACTGCACCCTCGGCTCAAGCCAAGAATAGGCTTCGCTCGAAAACGCTAATTGCGCGCGCGGGCCGTAGGTTCCAGGTAATCCATATCCCGGATCTCGCCATCAATTCGCGCCGGAGAAGATTTACGGATTGCCGCTAGGACTCCGTCCCGATCACGAAGGAAAGTCCTCACACCTCTCTTGCATTCGAAAACGCAAAGCTGGTCATGCGCCGCGTGGTTTCATCCAAGATCAGCGTGCGCGTGATCGGCGGCTCGGCGCGCTGGGCGCAATTCTCGCGCTCGCACAGCCGGCAGTTGACGCCGATCGGCGTGCCTTCAGCGTTGTCGAGGTCCATGCCGGCGGCATAGATCAGTCTTGATGCGTGCCTGATTTCGCAGCCCAGGCCGATGGCGAAGCGCGGCTGCGCCTGCGGATGCGGCGCGACGGGGCGGCGCACCATCTGCGCGATCGAAAAATAGCGGCTGCCGTCGGGCAGTTCGATCACCTGCTTCAACAGGCGGTCCGGCGTGTCGAAGGTGGAGTGGACGTTCCACAAGGGGCAGGTGCCGCCGAATTTCGAGAACGGAAACGTGCCTGACGAGAAACGCTTGGAGACGTTGCCGGCATTGTCGACGCGCAGCATGAAGAACGGCACGCCGCGCGCGTTCGGCCGCTGCAGCGTGGTCAGGCGATGACAAACTTGCTCGAATCCGGTGTTGAATCGCTGCGCCACCACGTGGATGTCGTAACCGAGCGATTCCGCGGCCGCATGGAAGGCCTGGTAGGGCATCAGCACACAACCGGCGAAATAGTTCGCCAGCGTGATGCGGTACAGCCGACGCGAGGTGTCGTCCAATGCGCCGGCGCGGGTGATGATCGTGTCAAAAGCGGGCGTGCATTCGGCGAGTCCGATCTGGAACGCAAGCTGGAACGCACGGCCGGGTCCGTCCGCCAGTTCGGAAATCAGAAGCTGGCGGCGATGACGATCGAAGCGGCGCAGCGTTTCGCGCATGACGTCCACCGGCATGATGCGGGTCTGGATCGAATGCCTTTCCCGCAGCCGCGCGCTCAGCGATGCGAAAAGCTCCTGCGCCGGAACGTTGATCTCGTCGCGCAGGTTTTCCGCCGCCTGTTCGAGCTCGGGGAAATAATTGCGGTTGGCCTCGATCAAGTCGCGCACGCGCTCGATCGGGTTGGCCTCGAAGCGCGCGCCCTCGTCGCGGTCGGCAAACTGCGCGGCGGCCAGCGTCTCGCCGCGCCGCGCCTCGGTATAGGCGGCATAAAGGCGCTGCAGCGCATGGGTCACGCCGGGGCACAGTTCGGCCAAATCGCGTAGTTCCTGCTTCGGGATGTCGATCCGCCGGAACAACGGATCGGAAAAGACCTCGTTCAGTTCGGCAAAGAAGCGATCCTCGTCGGCGGTGGCGAGATCGCGCAGATCGAGGTCGTAGGTTTCCGCGAGACGAAGCAGGATCTGCGCGGTGACGGGGCGCTGGTTGCGCTCGATCAGGTTGACGTAGCTCGGGGAGATGCCGAGTCCTTCCGCCATCTGGGTCTGCGACAGCCCAAGCTGTTGCCGGATACGTCGGAATCGCGGGCCGACGAAGAGCTTTTTACCCGAAACCGTTGCCATGCGGGCACTCGTTTATGACAAGAATTACAAAATAACATCTATTACATGAATAGATGTTACATGACATCATCATTTGAAATCAAGCCCTCTATACTGATTGATTTGATTGGCGTTTAGCTAGAGCCACGTTTTGCAATGCAATGTCACGAATGTGGACTGGAGATAATGATGTCCAAGACCTTTGAGCAGCTCGTTCCCGCCCCCCAGGGCCGGTTTGAGGGAATCAGCCGTCCTTACACCGCTGAGGAGGTCGAGCGGCTGCGCGGCTCGGTGGAAATCAGGTACACGCTCGCCGAGAAGGGGGCCAACCGGCTCTGGAAGCAACTCCAGGAAATGCCCTATGTGAATTCGCTCGGTGCCGTCACCGGCAATCAGGCGATGCAGCAGGCGCGTGCCGGGCTGCCCGCGATCTATCTCTCCGGCTGGCAGGTCGCCGCCGACGCCAACACCGCCGGCACGATGTATCCGGACCAGAGCCTTTATCCGGCCAATGCAGGGCCGGAGCTCTGCCGCCGCATCAACCGCACCTTCCAGCGCGCCGACCAGATCGAGCACGCCGAGGGCGGCGCGAAGATCGACTGGTTCGTACCCATCGTTGCGGATGCGGAAGCGGGTTTCGGCGGACCGCTCAACTCCTTCGAGATCATGAAAGCCTATATCGAGGCCGGCGCGGCCGGCGTCCACTTCGAGGACCAGCTCGCATCGGAAAAGAAGTGCGGCCACATGGGCGGCAAGGTGCTGATCCCGACCGCCGCGCATGAACGCAATCTGATCGCCGCGCGGCTCGCCGCCGACGTCTGCGGCGTGCCGACTTTCGTGCTGGCGCGCACCGATGCGGAGAGCGCCAAGCTCATCACCTCGGACATCGACGAGCGCGACCACGAATTCATCACCGGCGAGCGAACGGCGGAGGGCTTCTATCGCCTCAGGCCTAGCAGCGGTCTCGATCACTGCATCAAGCGCGGGCTGTCGTTTGCGAAGCACGCTGATCTTCTTTGGTGGGAGACTTCCAAGCCCGACCTCGACGGCGCGCGCAAGTTCGCCGAGGCTGTGAAGAAGGTCTATCCGAACAAGATGCTGGCCTATAACTGCTCGCCCTCGTTCAACTGGGAGGCCAACCTCGACAAGGATACCATCGCGACATTCCAGCGCGAGATCGCCGCGATGGGCTACAAGTTCCAGTTCGTCACGCTGGCCGGCTTCCACTCGCTCAACCATGGCATGTTCGAACTGGCGCGTGGTTACAAGGCGGAAGGCATGGCGGCCTATTCCCGCCTGCAGCAGGCGGAGTTCGCCTCCGAGCAGTTTGGCTATTCGGCGACGCGCCACCAGCGCGAGGTCGGTACCGGCTACTTCGATCTGGTTTCGACCACGATCAGCGGCGGTCAGTCGTCGACCACCGCGCTTCACGACTCCACCGAAGCCGCGCAGTTCAAGCCGCACGGTTCGGATATCAGGGTTCAGGCAGCCGAATAAGAGGAGGCTTTCATGACCGGCAGCAATTTCTGGGTGATCGGCGGCGAGTTCGGTTCGATGAATTTCCACAAGCTGGTGGAAGGCTCGGCGCAGGTCCAGGGTCCGTTCAAGACGCGGAAGGAAGCCGAAGACGCCTGGCGGGTGGTGTCGGAAGAAAACCGTCACCGCGCCGGCGTGCGCTTCTCCATCGTGGAAGAGCCCAATCGCATGGCGAGCTGACGCGCCAGTCTTCAAGAAGAAGTGCCCAGGGAAAGTGGACGGCCCTGCCCGGGATACCGGGCGGGGCCGTTCGCTCAGGGGAGACGACCATTCCCGAGGGTGCATTAAGCCGCTGGAACGGAACGGCCTTTGCGCGAAAAACGCCGTTGCTGCTAGGTTATGATTACCGGCGGGTTAATGGTGGCCGGGTTCTGCGGGAGAAGCGACTGAATGTCGGACGCACCGGGTAAGGGAACGGCCGCAGCGGAAACCGCCAAGCCCGGGCGGCTGCGAGATGCACTGCGCCAGGCCCGGATCGAGGCCGCAGACCGCACCGGCGTCGTCGTCGATCTGCGCGACGCGGAAGTGGCGCGGCTCGAGATCATGAACGAGGCGCTCGATCCGCTGTTCGCGGAGGTGCCCGACCAGATTGACCTGTTCGAGCGCGGCATCAGTCACGGCGATACGCCGCGGCTGTGGATCGACGTGGTGGCGCATGTCCTGATGGGCCGCGACAAGCGCATGTACCGTTTCGTCCAGGATACCCGTCACGGCCGGATCGTGCTCGCGGAATCCCATGACGCCGCAGCGATCGCAGACGCCGTCACCGATTATGTTGCCCGCCGCATGATCGAGCGCGAGCGTGCGCTGGCGGCAACGTCGACGGCGTTGCCGCAGCAAGTTGAGGCGAACAAACCGCGCCTCAGCCGGTTCTGGGCGTTCGCATTCGGATTCATCGCCGGCATCGTCGCGTTGTTCGGGCTCGCGCTGGTCGCGGCGTTCAGGAGTCCATAACGCGCGGCGGCTTGATCTTGGCGTGGCTCACTTCCCGGCCGGCGAAACTCGAAGGATGCGCCCGGCCGCATTGTCCGTCAAAAGCCACAATGCCCCGTCGGGACCCTGCCTGACGTCGCGGATGCGCTCGTTGAGATTTTGCAGAAGCCGCTCCTCTCCGGTGACGACATTGCCATTGAGTGAAAGCCGCATCAGCATCTTGCCCGCCAGCGCGCCGGTAAACAGGCTGCCTTGCCATCCCGGAAACAGCGTTCCGGTATAGAACGCCATGCCGGAAGGCGCGATCGACGGCACCCAGTATTTGATCGGCTGCTCCATGCCGGGCTTCGATGTGCTCTCGTGGATCTTCGCGCCGTTGTAATCGATGCCGTAGCCGATCACCGGCCAGCCGTAGTTCTTGCCTTTGCCGATAATGTTGACCTCGTCGCCCCCGCGCGGGCCATGCTCGATCTCCCAGAGATCGCCGGTCGCGGGATTGAATGCGAGACCTTGTCCGTTGCGGTGGCCGTAGCTCCAGATTTCCGGACGCGCCCCGTCGCTCTTGACGAACGGATTGTCCGGCGGCACCAAGCCGTCGGGAGCGATCCGGACCAGCTTGCCATTGTCGACGCGAAGGTTCTGCGCCTCGTCGCGCGGGCCGAAATGGTCGCCGAGCGTGACGTAAAGGTCGCCGTCGCGCGCGCCTTGCGCAATACGGCAACCATGATTGGCCTGGCCGCCGGGACCGACCTGCGTGAAGATCACCTTCACGTCATCGAGCGCAGTGGCATCCTCATTCAGTCGCGCCCGCGCGACGGAGGCATTGCCGCCGCTGTCGGGAGAGTAACAGAAATAGAGCGTGCGATTGGCCGTAAAGTCGTGATCGAGCGCGACATCGAGGAGGCCCGCCTGTCCCCCGACATAGGGCTTCGGCACGCCCTTCAAGGGTGGCGACAATATGCCATCGGAAGTGACGATGCGGATACGGCCCGGACGTTCGGTCACCAGCATCCGTCCGTCCGGCAGGAAGGCGAGGCCCCACGGATGGACCAGGCCGCTGGCGATGGTTTTCACTTGAATCTGGCCGGCCGACGATTTGGATGTCGTGCTTTCATCATGCGCGCCAGTGGCGATCACGAAGAGCAGGGTCAGCGCGATGGCTGCACTCAGGACGGCCGTAGCCCACGCGTTGGATGCCTTCATCGAATCGTTCCGTCGTCGAGCGGATGGTCACGACGACAAACGCCGGTGACCGCAAAAAGATCACGATGCAGGATCCGCGAAACCGGATCGATTCAGGTGGGGACCGGCACGGTCATCGCGACCTTGATCGATATCACCGCGAAGGCCAGGCAAAGGCAAATAGCGAAGGCCGCAATCGCTAGCGACGCGGCAACCGCATTGGTCAGGCGCGGGGAGGCGACGCGTATGATGGGTGCCCCAAAGCCGCCGCTCGTGCTCTGCGATCGCATCGTGCATCAATCCTTCGAGGACGAATCACCAGCAATGCGCGAGTCTTTCACCCTGCGCGGGCAGGATTGGGGCGGCGGTCGGCATGAAAGATGTCCAAAGCAAGGCGAGTCGCTCCCGGCTGAACGCGATCAGATGCCGGCTGCGATGCCGGCAGCCGCATTTCCCGACGGAGCAGCGCGTCCGTCCATGCCAGCAAAGCCGGGCTGCTGTTCGATCCGTCGCAGCCAGGTGCGGATCAAGGGAAACGCCGTAAGGTCGAAGTCACACTTGTCGGCGACATGGGTGTAGGCATAAAGCGCGATGTCGGCGATGGTGAGTTGATCGGCGGCGAAGAAATCGTGGGTTCTCAGATGATTCTCCATGACCTGAAGCGCCGCATAGCCGCGCTCCATCCAGTCGTCCAGCGCGTGGGTTTGCAGATCGCGGCCGCCCTTCACCAGCGAGAGCCAGAAATAGGCGGCGCCGATATTGGGCTCCAGCGCGTGCTGTTCGAAGAACATCCACTGCAGCGCTTCGGCGCGCTCGATCGGGGAGTCCGGAGCCAGCGCGGTTCCGAGCGCGACGTACCACAGGATCGCATTGGACTCCGCCAGGTAACGCCCTTCCTCCACTTCCAGCAAGGGCACCTGTCCGCTCGGATTCTTCGCAAGAAAATCCGGCGTGCGGCTTTCTCCCCGCAGGATATCGACCTCGACGGCTTGATAGGGCGCGCCAAGGAAAGCCAGCGCAAGGCGAACCTTGTAGCTGTTTCCCGAGCGTTGCATTGAATAGAGCTTGTACATGCGGGGAATGGCTGGATCCGTTCGGGCCGAGGAAGCGGGCTGGTTGCTGCACGGGTAAACAATGATGCGGCGGGCGGCGCATCGCAAGGGCCCGGAAAGGTCTGATTGTTCAACACATGCGAAAAGCCCGATAACTGCTGCAGCCACGGGTTTCAGGAGAAAATCATGTCGGCAAACCGCGCGGACCGATATCACATGCGCGCGAGTTTGCGGTTCCGGAGCGCCAAGTCCTGGCGGTCTCGCCACGCGCGACGGAGGTTGAGTATAGAGCGCGAGCAGAGCGATCGTGCCGAGCGGTACGTCCGTCGCACCGGCAACGCTTTGGACAAACAGCGGCTACGCCCATGCCGCCCCCAGCCCATTATCTCGAAATCGCGGAAGCCGTCGGCGAACCCGGCGAGGCATGCGACCTCCGCTCGCTAGCGGCGGCGCTTTAAGGTTTCCTGAGCGGAAGACCAAAAAGTTATAGCCAATCTTCTTGCGGTGCAGCGGAACGCGTTTTAGTGTGCATCGATCTCATCATGAAGATTTGTGACAGTCGCGGCGTCGCTGGATCACGGCGCCGGTATGGAGACGATGATGCCTTTTCTCTCTGCTGCGCTCGATCGTGTGAAGCCGTCCGCGACCATCGCGGTCACGGATAAAGCGCGTCGGCTCAAGGCGGAGGGACGGAACGTCATCGGCCTCGGCGCGGGCGAGCCAGATTTCGATACACCCGCCAACATCAAGCTGGCGGCGGTTCATGCGATCGAGGCCGGCAAGACCAAGTATACGGCGGTCGATGGCATCCCCGAGCTGAAGGAAGCCATATCAGCCAAATTCGAGCGAGAGAACGGCCTGAGCTACAAGCCGACCCAGATCATCATCGGCACCGGAGGCAAGCAGGTTCTCTACAACGCGCTGATGGCGACGATCAATCCCGGCGACGAGGTGATCATTCCCGCGCCCTACTGGGTCAGCTATCCCGAGATGGTGGCGCTGGCGGGTGGCGAATCCGTGCCCGTCGTCTGCACGGCGGAATTCGGGTTCAAGCTGCAGGCCGACGCGCTGGAGAGGGCGATCACGCCGAAGACGAAGTGGATCATTCTCAACTCGCCGTCGAATCCGACCGGCGCGGCCTATACGCGCGCCGAGTTGAAAGCCCTGACCGACGTGCTGGTGAAGCACCCGCATGTCTGGGTGATGACCGACGACATGTACGAGCATCTGATCTATGACGACTTCGAATTCACCACGCCCGCGCAGGTCGAGCCGAAACTGTTCGACCGCACGCTGACGGTGAACGGCGTGTCGAAGGCCTACTGCATGACCGGCTGGCGTATCGGCTATGCCGGTGGCCCCGCGCAACTCATCAAGGCGATGGCGACGATCCAGTCGCAGTCGACCTCGAACCCGTCGTCGATCTCGCAATGGGCGGCGGTCGAGGCGCTGAACGGGCCTCAGGAATTCATTTCCCATAACAACAAGGTGTTCAAGGAGCGTCGCGACCTCGTGGTGGCGATGCTGAACCAGGCCAAAGGCATCGATTGTCCGCGGCCGGAAGGCGCATTCTATGTCTATCCGTCCTGCGCCGGAACCATCGGCAAGACCACGCCATCGGGCAAGAAGCTGGAGACCGACGAGGATTTTGTCAGTGAACTGCTGGAGGCCGAAGGGGTTGCGGTGGTGCAGGGATCGGCGTTTGGCCTCGGGCCGGCGTTCCGCATTTCCTACGCGACCAAAACCGCCGATCTGGAGGACGCCTGCAACCGCATCCAGCGTTTCTGCGGCAGCTTACGCTGACGGAGGGCTCCGGGGTCGCGTCATTAGCCAACTGAACTCTGCGAAAGCCGGGTGGAGCTGCGCAGAGTTCATTAAGTTTTAGCAACGTTGCCGGCATTTTGATGCCGCGATGTGGCAGCCGCCTTGTTTTCGACACGGCGGTTCCATCATGTTCCACCCACCTTTCCCAACTTCCCAGCGGAGATCAACTTATGCGTTTCCCAAGACTCCTTGCCGTGGCCGCCGTGACGCTCGTGGCGTCCGTTGCCGGCGCCCATGCCCAACATCGTCAGGTTCAGGCCGGAATCCTCGAATGCGAGGGCGGCCAGAACGTAGGCTATGTGGTCGGCTCGACGACGGAATTGCAGTGCGTCTTCCGCAGCAATACCGGCGCGCCGCTTGAGCCCTATATCGCGCGGGTGCAGCGTTTCGGCCTCGACCTTGGCGTGACGGAGCAGACCGGGCTCGCCTGGGTGGTCAATGCACCGAGCCACAGGCTGGGTCCCGGCGCACTGGCCGGTCACTTCGGCGGGGTCGGCGCCAATGCCACGGTCGGCGTCGGCATCGGCGCCAACCTGCTGGTCGGCGGATCCGACAATTCGATTTCGCTGCAGCCGCTGAGCCTGCAGGGCCAGACCGGCCTCAGTGCCGTGGCCGGCGTCGTCGACGTCGATCTGCGCCCGGCGGATATGCGTGCGGCGCCTCGCTACAAGCGGCATCGGCATTCCCATCGCCGCCATCATCACCGGCATCACCATCGCCATCATCACTGATCGGATCGGACGACCGAAGAGGCCCGCGACAAGCGGGCCTCTTTTTTGTTTTTGATGTTCATGGCTGCAAGTTCGCGTCTGGCGAGAGGCGGGCCAGTGTGCGATAAAAATGCCCACGCCATAAGTGTGGCGGTCCATTTCTGCATCACCATGTCATCCGGAGTTTTCATGCGCGGTATTCCAGCTCTGACGGGCGCTGTGGCGGTGGTCGTCATTTCGATCGCGGGTGCTCTAGCGCAACAGCCCGCCGAGCGCGTCAAGGTCGGCGTTCTCGAATGCCGCGGCGCAGCCAGCGTGGGATTTATCGTCGGCTCGGTGACCAATCTCGGTTGCGTGTTTCACATGGAGGGCCTGCCCGAAGATCGCTATGTCGCGACGATCCGCAAGGTCGGCGTCGATCTCGGCATCACCCAGGAATCGGCGCTGGCCTGGGCCGTCTACGCGCCGGTGGCGCAGCTCGGTCCCGGTGATCTCTCCGGCGACTACGCCGGCGCGCAAGGCAGCGCTTCGATCGGCGTCGGACTTGGGGGCAACGTGCTGATCGGCGGCTCCGCCAACTCGATCGCCCTGCAACCGCTCAGCATACAGGGACAGGTCGGCCTCAACATTGCGGCCGGTCTCGCCGCGCTCGAATTGCGTCCGGGGCGTTGACAACTTTTGGTAAGTCCGGGTCGGCTCCCCCGCAGCGGTTGAACCGCTATTGTACGCCTCACTTTGCCGCACGAAGTTTTCCCGCTTGCCAAAACCGGAGCGCGGGAGGAGCATCATTGTGCCGACCCAATCATGGGCCGACTTCCAGATCAGGAGGCGGCAATGGGACCAGACCCCAGAGGTCCACGAGGCACCCCCCTAGGCACCCAAGCATCGGGCCCCCGGTGCGTTGCGCTGGTGGGCCCTTTCCAGAGCGGTAAAACCACACTTCTCGAAGCCATCCTTGCCCGAACGGGCGCAATACCCAAAGCAGGCAGCGTCGAGCAGGGCACCAGTGTCGGCGACGCCAGCGCCGAAGCACGCCAGCACAAGATGGGCGTCGGGCTGACCTCGGCCACCACCAGCTTCATGGGCGAAACCTATTCCTTTATCGACTGTCCGGGTTCGATCGAATTCGCGCACGACATGCGCGCGGCGATCCCCGCGGTCGATGCCGCCGTTGTGGTATGCGAGGCCGATGAGCGCAAGCTGCCGCAGTTGCAGATCATCCTGCGTGAACTGGAAGACCAGAACATTCCCCGATTTCTGTTTCTCAACAAGATCGACAAGGCGAACAAGCGAGTTCGCGAAACGCTGGCGACGTTGCAGCCGGCATCACGGACGCCGTTGGTGTTGCGGCAGATTCCGATCTGGAACGGCGACCTGATCGCCGGCTTCGTCGATCTCGCGCTGGAGCGCGCCTTCGTCTATCGCGAGCACATGGCCTCCGAAGTGGTCCAACTGGACGGAGGCGATCTCGACCGCGAAAAGGAAGCGCGGTTCTCGATGCTGGAGAAACTTGCCGATCACGATGACGCGCTGATGGAGCAATTGCTCGAGGATATCCCGCCGCCACGTGATGCTGTGTTCGACGATCTCGCGCGCGAATTGCGCGAAGGCCAGATCTGCCCGGTGCTGCTCGGTTCGGCTGCGCGGGAGAATGGCGTGTTGCGTCTGATGAAGGCGCTCCGGCACGAGGCTCCCGGCATCGGCGCGACCGCGAAGCGCATGGGGGTAGCCGACAGCAGGGAAGCACTGGCCTATGTATTCAAGACCGTGCACCTCCAGCACGGCGGCAAGCTGTCGCTGGCGCGGGTGCTGACGGGCCGTTTCGACGATGGCGCCGCGGTGCTGGCGTCGTCCGGCGAGGGCGGAAAAATCTCCGGCATTCTCGCCGCGACCGGCGCGCAGGAAACCAGGCGGGCATCGGCTGAAGCCGGCGAGATGAGCGCGTTCGGCAAGCTCGACGCCGTGAAGACCGGCGATACGCTGACGACCGCCAGGGTCGCGCCGCCTTCGCTGGTCAGCGTCGCGGCGGCCGCGCCGGTGCTGGCGATGGCGCTCGCAGCCGGAGACCGCAAGGACGATGTCAAGCTTGGGCAGGCTCTCGCCAAGCTCAACGAGGAAGATCCTTCGCTTGCCGTCGTTCACAATCCGCAGACCCACGATACCGTGCTGTGGGGGCAGGGCGAGATGCATCTGCGCGTCGCGCTGGAGCGACTGCACGATCGTTTCGGCGTCAACGTGAAATCGCATCCGCCCGCGATCGGCTATCAGGAGACCATCCGCAAATCCATGACCCAGCGCGGACGCCACAAGAAACAGTCCGGCGGACACGGCCAGTTCGGTGACGTGGTTCTGGAAATCACGCCGCTGCCGCGCGGTTCGGGCTTTGTCTTTGTCGACAAGATCGTCGGCGGCGCGGTGCCGCGCAACTATATCGGCGCGGTGGAGGAAGGTGTGGTGGACGGACTCTCGCGCGGTCCCCTCGGCTTTCCGGTGATCGACGTGCAGGTGACGCTGATCGACGGCTCCTATCACAGCGTCGACTCCTCGGATCAAGCCTTCCGCACCGCGGCGCGCATCGGCGTGACGGAAGCCCTGCCTCAATGCCAGCCGGTGCTGCTGGAGCCGATCCATGTCGTCGAGATCGTTTGTCCGAGCGAGGCGACGGCGAAGATCAACGCCATCCTGTCGGCGCGGCGCGGCCAGATTCTCGGTTTTGATACCCGTGAGGGCTGGACCGGCTGGGACTGTGTGCGCGCCATGATGCCGGAAGCCGAGATCGGCGATCTCATCGTCGAACTGCGGTCGGCGACGGCGGGAGCGGGGAGTTTTACCCGCGAGTTCGATCGCATGGCTGAAGTCAACGGCCGGGCCGCCGACCAGATCATTGCCGCGCGTCGGGTCGCCGCTTAGAGCCCTTGTTCTCGATCGATAGCTTGCGCGTATTCTGATCGGTCTCCGCTTCGCGCAATACGCGCCAACAGTCGGAGGGCTTGTGCGCCTGATCGTCGGGACCTCGGCTGGCTGCCTTGTTTTGTTAGTTACAATGATGTATTTTACATCATTGTAATCGTGTAAGACATCATTTATAATATCTCAAATATTGATATCGAGCGTTGATCACATCCTTTCAGGTGCGGGCAGCGCGCGCGCTTCTGGGCATTGACCAGAAGCGCTTCGCCGCGCTGGCGGGAATGTCCTTGCCGACCATCCAGTGGATGGAAGCGAGCGAGGGCAAACACGCGCCCAGCGACGATAGCGGGCGCGGCGTGCGCGGCTTGTACCTGAAAGAGCCGGGACCTCCGCGCCTTTCCGGCGGCTGAGACGGTCACCGAATCGCACTTTCCTGCGATCTGCGCGCGATGCGAGGACTATGTGTGGGATGAGCATTGCCGACGGACGACCCCACCCAATCCGCCAGCCGACCTTCGCAGAACTGTTCACGCCGAAACTCCTCACCGTGTTGCGCGAGGGTTACCGCGGCGCCGATTTCCGCGCTGATGTCGTCGCCGGACTCACGTTGGCGATCGTGGCGCTGCCGCTGTCGATGGCCATTGCCATCGCTTCCGGCGTCACGCCGGATCGCGGCCTGACCACCGCGATCGTAGGGGGATTTTTTGTCTCGCTGCTCGGTGGCAGCCGGTTTCAGGTCGGCGGTCCCGCCGGCGCGTTCATCGTGCTGGTGGCGCTGACGGTCGAGCGTCACGGCATCGACGGCGTCATCCTCGCGACATTGATGGCGGGCGTGTTGCTGATCGCCGCCGGCCTGATGCGGCTTGGCACCTACATCAAGTTCATTCCCTATCCGGTTACGGTGGGGTTCACCGCCGGCATCGGCGTCATCATCTTTGCCAGTCAGATCAAGGACCTTCTTGGAATCACGCTGGCGCAGGAGCCGAGCCAGCTTATTCCGAAGCTCGCGGCGCTGGCGCGGGCCGGCAACACCGTCAGCATGCCCGCGATCGCGGTCAGCGTTGTCGCCATCGTCATCATCGTGGGCTTGAAGAAACTGCGGCCGACCTGGCCCGGCATGTTGATCGCGATCGTGGTCGCCGCCGGTGCCGCATGGGCGCTGTCGTTGCCGGTGGAGACGATCGGCACGCGCTTCGGCGGAATTCCGCGCGAACTCCCGTGGCCGGTCTGGCCTGCATTCTCGCTCGACAAGATGCAGGCGGTGTTTCCTGACGCCGTGGCGTTCGCGCTGCTCGGATCGATCGAGTCGCTGTTGTCCGCGGTGGTGGCGGACGGCATGACCGGACGGCGGCATCGTTCGAATTGCGAATTGATGGCGCAGGGCATCGCCAATGTCGCTTCCGCCCTGTTCGGCGGCATCTGCGTTACCGGATTGATCGCGAGGACCGCAACCAACATCCGCGCCGGCGCTCGTGGTCCTGTCGCGGGGATGCTGCATTCGGCATTCCTGCTGCTGTTCATGCTGATCGCGGCGCCCCTTGCAAGTTATATTCCGCTTGCGGCGTTGGCTGCGGTGCTGGCGATTGTTGCCTGGAACATGGTCGAGAAGCGCGAATTCGTCACCCTGATCCGCGCATCGCGAGGTGACGCGGTCGTCCTGCTCGCCACCTTCCTGTTGACTATCTTCCGCGATCTCACCGAGGGCATTCTGGTCGGATTCGCGCTCGGTGCGGTGCTGTTCATCAACCGCATGGCGCAGACCATCGGCGTTGAAGCCGACATTCCGCTGGTGGCCGAGGACAAGGCCGACGACGCCAATGGCGATCGTCAGCCCTACGATGCCGCGCTGGTGGCTGATCCGGACGTCGTCATATACCGCATCACCGGGGCATTCTTCTTTGGTGCGGCGTCCGAGGTAGGGTCGGTGCTCGATGCGATCATGGAGCGACAAAAAGCATTCGTCGTGGATTTCGCTGCGGTTCCGTTCCTCGACTCCACCGCGGCGAACGCCATCAGCCGGATCGCCGCCAAGGCGGGGCGGCAGGGAATCCCGTTTTTCGTCACCGGCGCGTCGCCGGCGGTGCGCCGGGCGCTCCTGACCCACGGAGTGAGGCCACCGCGCGCGAAATTCCGGGAGACCATCGCGCGGGCCGTCGCCGACATCAAGACGTCCCGCCATGCGCTGCCCGTCGCTGCGAGGGAAGCGCAACCAGCGTCTTGAGCCGCGCAGGGCGAATTTGCGGTGTCCGCTGCGTCGCGCGATTGCGGTCCGTGGCATTGACAGCGGCCGCGCCTTGCATGATCTCATCCGATCGCGCCGCCCGATCGCCGGGCGCGCTTCGCGATGGGACCAGCCATGTCAGCCAAGAGTGAAGTCCCCGCCGCCTGCCTGATCGGATGGCCCGCGGCGCATTCGCGCTCACCGCTGATCCATCATTACTGGCTGCGCCTGTACGGGATCGATGGCGGCTACAGCATCGAAGCGATTCCGCCCGAAGGTTTCGCCGAATTCGTCATGAATCTCTCGAAGCACGGCTTCGTCGGCGCCAACGTCACGATCCCGCACAAGGAGCGGGCGCTTCAACTGACCGCACCCGACGCGCGCGCAACGGCGGTCGGCGCCGCCAACACGCTCTATTATGAAGGTGAGGCGTTGCGTTCCACCAATACCGACGTCGAGGGTTTCATCGGCAATCTGGATGTCGCCGCGCCGGGCTGGGATCGCACCGCGGATGCGCTGGTGCTTGGCGCCGGCGGATCGTCGCGTGCCGTGGTGTTCGGCCTGATCGAACGCGGCATCAAGCACATCCATCTCGCCAACCGCACAATGGAAAGAGCGCAGGCGCTTGCGGGTCAATTTGGCGGAACAGTCGTGCCGCTGGTCTGGAACAGGCTCGAGGATGTACTGCCGCGCGCCGGGCTGCTCGTGAATACAACCTCCCTCGGCATGGTGGGGCAGCCTCCGCTGAACATCGAACTGCCGCTGCTGCCATCTGACGCGGTGGTCGCCGACCTGGTCTACGTTCCGCTGGAAACGCCGCTGCTCGCGGCTGCGAAGGCCCGCGGCCTCAGAACCGCTGATGGTCTTGGAATGCTGCTGCATCAGGCGGTGCGCGGATTTGAACTGTGGTTCGGACGACGTCCGGCGGTGACGCCGGAATTGCGTGCCCTGGTCGAGGCCGATCTCTGCGCTCATTCGGCGACTTGAGTTTCGCGCCCAGATTTTTTAACCGTTCTAATCTGGCCACCAATCAACGCTCTTTGTCTTGACCCCCATGAAAGCATGATCCAGTTGGTAGAGTGTCATCCTGAAGCGACCATTATGTCCGATCTTGAAACCAGCATCCCTGACGCCGCGGAGACCACTCCGCTGGGCCTTGCACAACGCGGCTTTAGCGGCCGGGTCAGTGCGATCATGGTCGACGGCGATCACCTTGGGGTGTCGGCATTGGAGATCGAGCGGCGCCTTCTCGAACTCGGAATCGTCGAAGGCGCGTCGGTGCAGATCCTGCATGAGGGGCCGATCGGCCGGGACCCGATCGCGATCCGCGTTAACGGCACGACGATCGCGCTGCGGCGGCGCGAAGCCATGGCGATCATGGTTGGCGTTCACGACCGGGCGGCGAAAACCACAGCATGAGCGCCATCGATGTGAATGACTGGCGCATCGCCCTGGTCGGGACACCGAACAGCGGCAAGACCGCCTTGTTCAACGCCCTCACGGGGAGCCGCCAGAAGGTGGCCAACTACGCCGGCGTCACGGTGGAGCGGAAGTCCGGGTTTTTGAAAACCGCATCCGGCCACCGGGTCAACCTGATCGACCTGCCGGGGACCTATTCATTGCGGGGCCGCAGCCCCGACGAGGACATCACCCGCGACGTCATTCTCGGTAAGCTTGCAAGCGAAAGCCCGCCCGACTTCCTGCTCTGCGTCGCCGACGCCACCAATCTTCGCGTGGCGTTGCGCCTCGTGATCGAATTGAAGCGCGTACACCGCCCGATGCTGCTGGTGCTGAACATGATCGACATCGCGCGGCGGCGCGGCGTCGACATTCATCTCGACAAGCTCTCCGCCGAACTCGGCGTGCCGGTGGTAACGTCGACCGCCGTGCGGCGCGGCGGCATCGACGATCTGCTTCGACATATCGACGACATCGTCGGCAAGCCGGCCGGCGCCATCGCCGCGAGCGACTGGACGACGCCGGCCGTGTCCGACCTTCGCGCGGCGCAGCGTGAAGCCGATCGCGTGATCCGCGCCTCCGTGAGCGAGCCCGCAAAGCCCGATACGTGGACCACGCGTGTGGACTCGGTGCTGCTGCATCCGGTGTGGGGCATGGCTGCGCTGCTGCTGCTCCTGTTCGTGATGTTCCAGGCGGTGTTTGCCTGGGCGGAACCGGCGATGGAACTCATCACGCAAGGTTTCGATGCGCTCGGGACGTTCTCTGCGACCGTGCTGCCGGAGGGATTGCTGCAGAGCTTCGTCCAGAATGGTGTGATCTCCGGCGTCGGCAGCGTCCTCGTGTTCCTGCCGCAGATCCTCATTTTGTTTCTTTTCATTCTGCTGCTTGAAGATCTCGGCTACATGGCGCGCGCGGCCTTCCTGATGGATCGCATCATGGGCGGCGCCGGATTGCACGGCCGCGCCTTCATCCCGCTGTTGTCGAGTTTCGCCTGCGCGATTCCGGGCATCATGGCCACGCGGGTGATCGATAACAAGCGCGACCGGCTGACCACCATCATGGTCGCGCCGCTGATGACCTGTTCGGCACGCATCCCTGTCTATACGTTGATCATCGCCGCCTTCATACCGAACCGGCCGGTGTTGGGCGTTCTTGGATTGCAGGGGCTCGTGATGTTCGGGCTCTATGCGATGGGAATCTTCAGCGCGCTCGCGGTGTCGTTCGTGGCCAACCGCTTTTTCTGGCGTGACAGCGCGACGCCGCCCTTCATGCTGGAACTGCCGGATTACAAGCTGCCGCAATTGCGTAGCGTGCTGATGAATCTCTACCAGCGCGCGATGGCGTTTCTGAAACGCGCCGGCACCACGATCTTTTCCATGATGGTCCTGATCTGGTTTCTGGCGTCGTTTCCGCGTCCGCCGGCGGGCGCCACCGAGCCCGCGATCGATTTCAGCCTTGCGGCCATGATCGGGCGCTGGATCGAACCGCTGCTCGCGCCGATCGGCTTCAACTGGCAGATCAGCGTCGCGCTGATTCCCGGCATGGCCGCGCGCGAGGTGGCGGTGGCCTCGCTCGGCACCGTCTATGCGATCGAGGGCGGCAAGGAGGCCACGGAGCAGGTCGGCCACATGCTCGCTTCGCAATGGAGTCTCGCGACCGCGCTGGCGTTCCTGGCCTGGTATGTCTTCGCGCCGCAATGCGCCTCGACGCTGGCCGTCATCAAGCGCGAGACCGGTGGCTGGCGCTGGATGCTCATCACGTTCTTTTACATGCTGGCGCTGGCCTATCTCGCTGCCTTCGTCACCTATCGCATCGCGCTGGCGCTGGGCTGGGGCTGAGCGCCGATCCGGCGCGCGGTTTCACGCGCGGCGGTTGCCCGGCTGGAAAGAAAGGCCGCGTCGGCTTTTCAGGCGTTCATGCCGCGAGCACGCGGCGGTCGATGTCGGCGATCGTATTGACGCCGCACAGGCCCATGGTCACGCTGAGTTCTTTGGCGATGATGTCGAGTGCCTTGGTCACGCCTGGACCGCCGAACGCGCCGAGACCGTAGACGTAGGCGCGTCCGATCATGCAGGATCTTGCGCCGAGCGCGAGCGCACGCATCACGTCCTGGCCCGAGCGGATGCCGCCGTCGAACATGATTTCCACTTTCGATCCGACCGCATCGACGATCCTCGGCAGTATTTCGATCGAGGATTGCGCGCTGTCGAGTTGACGGCCGCCATGGTTGGAGACCACAAGCGCTTGTGCGCCGGTCTTTGCCGCTTTCTTCGCATCCTCGATGTCGAGAATGCCCTTGAGGATGAGCTTGCCGGGCCAGATGCCGCGGATCCATTCGACATCCTTCCAGTTCAACGCTGGGTCGAACTGTCCGGCGACCCAGCCCGCCACCGATCCGAGATCGTCAACGTTTTTGACGTGACCTGCGATGTTGCCGAAATTCCGGCGTTTCGCGCGCAGCGTGCCGATCAGCCATGACGGCTTGCGCATGAAGTCGAGCAGGTTGGAAAGGCTGAACAGTTGCGGCGGCACCGACAGGCCGTTCTTGATGTCCTGATGACGCTGGCCCAGCACCTGCAAATCCACTGTCAGCACCAGCGCGCTGCATTTCGCCGCCACGGCGCGCTGGATCAGTTCCCTGACGAAGCCGCGATCCTTCATGACGTAGAGCTGAAACCAGAACGGCTTGTCGACGCTTTCCGCCACGTCTTCGATCGAGTTGATGGACATCGTGCTCAGCGTATACGGAATGCCGGCGGCTTGTGCGGCGCGGCAGGCATGGATTTCGCCATCGCCGTATTGCATTCCGGTCGAACCCACCGGCGCCAGGATGAGCGGCAGGCTTGCGTTTTCGCCGAGGATATTGGTCGCGAGATCGCGCCTGGAGATGTCGACCAGGATTCGCTGACGAAACTTGATCGCCTGAAGGTCGTCGCGATTGGCGCGATACGTCTGTTGGGAATATGAGCCGCAATCGACATAGTCGAAGAATGCCTTCGGAACGCGGCGGCGGTGGACCTCGCGCAGATCTTCGATACAGGTGATCCGATCCATCGGCATGTCTGGCTGTTCCTGTCGTCGTTCGTCTGGATCCGGAATCTCCGTAGGATGGTCAGATTCCGCGCCGGGGAGAGAGGAACGGAACCCGGCGACGGCCGTTACATCCGTTCTCCAGGAGAAGGCCATGATGAGCGCTCACGCTGAGAAGGACGACCGAAAGAAAAGGCCGAAGACCAAGAAGGAGGAACTGGACGAGGAACTCGATCGCGGCTTAAGAGAATCGTTTCCCGGCTCCGACCCGGTGAGCGTGACCCAACCGGCGCCCGCAAAGCCGATGAAGGACAGGCCGGCAAGCCGTCACGGGAATCGCGGGGAGGGCGGCTGAACTCGCTCGAAACAGGGATGAATGGGTCTTTTCCAGGGGAATCCGTCATTTTTGTCGCCATATTCCGGTAACGATTCATTATATTTCTTGAAGTCGTTTTAGCTATCTGGGCGTTATAAGCGGCTTTGCGCTATGCTTGTAGTTCAACGATTCGGCGGACCAGCTTCAAGGCGGCGTGCAATTTGAGAGCGTCGTGGGGGGTAGGATGAGCCGCAAGTATTTTGGAACCGACGGCATTCGCGGCCGCGCCAATGGCCTGATCACTCCGGAACTCGCGATGAAGGTGGGGCAGGCGGCCGGGCTGGTGTTCCAGCGCGGCGAGTACCGTCACCGCGTCGTGATCGGAAAAGACACCCGGCTTTCCGGCTACATGATCGAGTATGCGCTGGTTGCGGGCTTCACCTCGGTCGGTATGGATGTACTGCTGCTCGGCCCGATGCCGACCCCCGCCGTCGCCATGCTGACCAAGTCGATGCGCGCCGACCTCGGCGTCATGATTTCCGCCTCCCACAACCTGTTCGAGGATAACGGGATCAAGATGTTCGGGCCTCGGGGCTTCAAGCTGTCGGACGAGGTCGAAAAGAAGATCGAACAGTTGCTCGATGAAAACCTCGACAGGAAACTGGCGGGGAGCGCAAGTCTCGGCCGGGCTCGCCGCATCGACGGCGTGCATGATCGCTATATCGAATTTGCCAAACGCACGCTGCCCCGCGAGCTCAGTCTCGACGGCTTGCGGGTGGTGATCGATTGCGCCAACGGCGCCGCCTACAAGGTGGTGCCTGAGGCGTTGTGGGAACTGGGCGCCGACGTCATTCCGATCGGCGTCGACCCCGACGGCTTCAACATCAACAAGGAATGCGGCTCGACCGCGCCGGAAGCGCTGTGCCGCAAGGTCCGTGAGATGCGCGGCGACATCGGCATCGCACTCGACGGCGACGCCGACCGTGTCATCATTGTCGACGAGCGCGGCCACGTGGTCGACGGCGATCAGCTTCTCGCCGTGATCGCGCAAAGCTGGAAGGAAGACGGCCGGCTGACCGGGCCAGGTATCGTCGCCACCGTGATGTCGAATTTGGGTCTTGAGCGTTTCCTTGAAGGGCATGAACTGTCGCTGGTGCGGACGCCGGTAGGCGATCGCTATGTGCTCGAGCAGATGCTGAAGCATGGCTACAATCTGGGCGGCGAGCAATCCGGTCACATTATCCTGTCGGATTACGCGACCACTGGTGACGGCTTCGTGTCCGCGCTTCAGGTGCTCGCCGTGGTGCAGAAGCTTGGCCGTCCGGTCTCGGAGGTCTGTCACAGGTTCGAGCCGCTGCCGCAGATCCTGAAGAATTTTCGTTATCGCAGCGGCAAGCCGTTGGATCGGGCCGAGGTCAAGTCGGCGATCACCGCGGGCGAGAAGCGTCTCAACGGCCATGGCCGCCTGCTGGTTCGTTCTTCCGGAACTGAACCGGTCATCCGCGTGATGGGCGAGGGCGACGACCGTGTTCTGGTCGAAGAGGTCGTTGACACCATCGTTTCGGCACTGGGCGGCCCGGCCGCGGCGTGAATCCGTCGATAGTCTGATTGCGGTTCCGTCCCGCGACACTTGCGGGTGCATCCCTGCTATTATTTATTGTTGCTGGTCGATGGGGCGTCTCGCGTCGTAACAGGCGGCGCTCGTAACAATCCGGAAACTGTCGTGGACAAGCCTGTCATCGCCTCTGAGGAAACGCTGGTCGCGCCAGTCGTGGTTCCTGCGGCTGCCGAAAAAGTAACTGTTGGCCCTGCCTATCTCGTCCTCGGCGGCATCAGCTTCTCGCATTTTCTCAACGACACGATGCAGTCGCTGATTCCCTCAGTCTATCCGATCCTGAAGGAGAACTACGCGCTCGACTTCGCGCAGATCGGCATGATCACGCTGGCATTCCAGGTGACCGCGTCCCTGCTTCAGCCTGTAGTCGGGTATGTCACCGACAGGAAGGCGCAGCCGTTCTCGCTCGCCATCGGCATGGGTTCTACTTTCGTCGGGTTACTGTTGCTGAGCGTGGCGCATGTCTACGGAATGATCCTGATCTCCGCCGGGCTTATCGGTCTGGGATCGGCGGTGTTCCATCCGGAGTCCGCGCGCATCGCGCGAATGGCGTCGGGCGGCCGCTACGGATTTGCGCAGTCGGTTTTTCAGGTCGGCGGGAATTTCGGCTCCGCGATGGGACCGGTGCTGGCAGCGCTGATCATCGTGCCGTTCGGGCAGCCGAGCATCGCGTGGTTTTCATCGATCGCCTTCGTCGCGATCGTTCTGCTGTTTCAGATAGGCCGCTGGTATAAGCCGCGGATTGCGCCGCGTCGCAGCGCCTTGCAAGCCCGCTCACCGGAGGCGCCGACGGCCGCACGCACCGCGATCGCGCTGGCCATCCTGATCGTGCTGGTGTTCTCGAAATTCATCTACATGTCGAGTCTCACGAGCTACTACACCTTCTATCTGATCGAGAAGTTTCACGTCTCGACGCAGACCTCGCAGTTGCTGCTGTTCGTGTTTCTCGCCGCGGTGGCTGTCGGCGTCTATTTCGGCGGCCCGCTCGGCGATCGCTTCGGACGGCGCTATGTGATCTGGTTGTCGATCCTCGGGGTTCTGCCGTTCACGCTGTTGCTGCCGTTTGCAAATCTTCCCGGCACCGTGGCATTGACCGTGATCATCGGCCTCATCATCTCATCGGCGATGCCGGCGATCATCGTGTTCGCACAGGAACTGATGCCGCACCGGTTCGGCATGATCTCGGGAATGTTCTTCGGTTTCGCGTTCGGAGCTGCGGGTATAGGCGCGGCGATCCTCGGCGAGGTGGCGGATGCGAAGGGGATCGAGTTCGTCTATCAAACCTGCGCATTCCTGCCTGCGATAGGCCTGCTTGCGATGTTCCTGCCGAAGATGCCGAAAATCCCTCACGGGTGATTTTCGCCAGCCGGCTTTTTGTCAACGAACTGTTAGCAGGTGTGGCAGCGCCGCGGCGATTTGCGCCGCGGATTTTTTCGAGCGTGAAATGCTCACCGAATATCAACCTTAAAAATTAGGGTTAAGCGGCGCTTAAGCATTTGGTGTCATCGTCCGTCCGATTTCGGGAGTGGGGCCTTCGCCGCCTCACCGGATAAAGGGACGAAGCTGATGCGTAGAGTTAGATTTCTCCTTGCCGCTGGAGCGGCATCACTGTTGTCATCGGCCGCCTTCGCCGCCGACATGCCTCTCGCGCCCCCGCCCTATGCCCCGCCGCCGGCCGCGGATTTCGGCGGCTGGTATCTGCGGGGCGATATCGGTATGAGCAGCCAGAGCGTCAAGAAGCTCGACAACGCTCTCTACAGTACGTTGACGTCGCTCAACCAGCGCACCGGATTCGACAGCGCAGGCATCTACGGTATCGGCGTTGGCTATCAGTTCAACAACTGGCTCCGCGGCGACATCACCGGTGAATACCGTGGCAAGTCGAACTTCCACGGACTAGACATCATCACCTTCGACAACGGCGGTGCGCCGGGCTTCGGCTCCGATACCTACACGGGCAGCAAGTCGGAATGGCTGGTCCTCGCCAACGGCTATGTCGATCTAGGCACTTGGTATTGCGTCACCCCGTTCATCGGCGCCGGCGTCGGCATGTCGCGCAATACGATCTCCAATTTTGTGGATCAGGGCGTTGGCTCGCTGCCGGGCGGAGGTATCGGACCGAGCCTAGCTTATGGTGACAATGCATCGAAGTGGAATTTCGCCTGGGCGCTTCATGCTGGCCTCGCTTACAAGGTCACTAACAACCTGACGCTCGAGATGTCGTATCGCTACGTCAATCTCGGTAACGGAGTTACCGGCGATCTTCGGACTTTCGACGGAACGAACAACGTCTATAATCCGATGCAATTCCACGACATCACGTCACAGGACGTGAGGTTCGGTATGCGCTGGGATCTCGACAGCCCGCCGGTCTATGCGCCGCCGCCGTTGATCACCAAGGGCTGAGACTACTCTCCTTTAACACTTCTTAACGGCGCGGATGTTTCCGCGCCGTTTTGTTTGCGGGATGTGCGATCGACCACGCCTCAAATATGCATCGACCGCGTCGCGCGACAACGATTGATTAAGGTTAACAGGCGATGATTGCATCAAACCAAGCGGCGGTGATGGAGTTTGCAATGCGTCGATTTCTAGTGGCGGCAGTCATCTTTGGGGCAGCGCAGTGCGCACATGCCGCCGACATGCCCGATCTCCCGGCTCTGCGCGGTTCGCTGCCCGAAGGTCTCAGCACGGTGCGGACGGTGTGGCAGGGCTATTACATCGGCGGGCAGGCGGGGTACGGATCTGCCGACATGGATTTCAGTCGCGCCAATTCCGGGCAGACCGCGCGGCTCCTCGAGAACACCGTGATCCAGAACGGCATGCAGGTGTCACAGTGGCCGATCGGTATCGGTAAGTCGTCGCAACAAAATGATGCCTTCGGCGGTTTCGTGGGTTACAACAGCCAATGGGATGATGTCATCATCGGCGTCGAAGCCAGCTACATGCATGGCAGGTTTTTCGGCAGTCAGTCTGCCACGGTTAGTCGTGTCTCCGGTGCTGTTCTTAGTGACAATAATTTCCACGCCGTCGACGTGACGTCGACGGCGTCGCAGGAAATCACCGACATGGGGACGTTGCGGGCCAGAGCGGGTTACATCGTGGGCAGCTTCCTGCCTTATATGTTCGGCGGTGTCGCGCTGGGCAATGCCGACATCGTCCGCGCGGTGACCATTACGGACTCGTGGGGGCCGACGCAGGCCGCTGCGGTTGCACCAGGCGCTGCGAGTGCAACGCTCACCGCTGACACCACGCAACATAATCATCTGCTTGTCGGCTATAGCGCCGGTGTCGGGGTCGACGTAGCGCTGGTGGCTGGGTTGTTCCTGCGAGCGGAATGGGAATATGCACGGTTCACAGGCGTGGTCGACACCAGCATCAACACGGTGCGCGCGGGCGTTGGCTACAAGTTCTGATTGCGCCGGGGTGAGGGCGCTTCGATCTCGCCTTCGAAGCCACGCCTACGCTCGTTGATAGCGAGCGCGTAAGCGGTACGTTCCGTCCCGGCGTGTTCCCGCACTCCTGGATTGGGAGCCTGTTTTTGCGGCAGGGGAACCGGAACGGCGGTGAATGCCGCCCGTTGATTCCATCCATAGAGATGGAGCAACGCATGCAATCCCGACTGACTTTCTCCGCGGTTGTCGCTGCAACCGTCATCAGTTTGCTTGCATTGAGCGCGTATGGCGCGGGTATTGGTGGCCCGGGCGCGACCGGAGGCGTATCCTCAGGCATGCCGAGCGCGGGCTCGGTGAATACTCAGAACTCAGGTTCGGCCGGTATTCAGCCCGCACCGGGCGGTTCCTCAACTACCGCGACTGGCACCGGTTTGAACGGATCGCCAGGGACGACTGGCACAGGAACAGGAAATCAGTCCGGCGTTCCCAATACGTCCGCGCCCGGACATATCGGTGCCGGTGCGTCGCCGAGCGGTCTGCCCGGCGATGATCCTAACGCGCCGGGATATCCCGGCCGGGTCGGTAACTAGCGCATTGATGATCCGGCACGCGATGGATGCCGTAGATCGCGGATAGTGATGATGGAGCGGGCGACGTGACTTCGCACGCCTTGAACATGCTTGTGGCATTTGTGCCAGGGAGGCGGCTGCGCAGCCGCCGGCCGAATATCCTTGACGAAAGCGGATGATTCCCATATCCCCAGCGGCGGGACACCTCCCCCCAACGGGAGGCTTGCTATCTGGAAGGATAGATCATGACCGTTGCGAAGCCCGCTTCGCGGCCGAACGTGCCGCATTTCTCGTCCGGCCCCTGCGCCAAGCGCCCCGGCTGGACTCCCCAAAATCTCAAGGACGCAGCCCTCGGCCGTTCGCATCGCGCGAAGATCGGCAAGACCAGGCTTAAGCTCGCGATCGATTTGACTCGCGAGGTTCTGGAAATTCCATCCGATTACAAGGTTGGCATCGTGCCGGCGTCGGATACCGGCGCGGTGGAGATGGCGCTGTGGTCGCTGCTCGGCGCGCGACCCGTCACCATGATCGCCTGGGAATCCTTCGGCGAAGGCTGGGTCACCGATGTCGTCAAGCAGTTGAAGCTTAAGGACGTCACGATTCTGAAGGCGGGCTATGGCGAGTTGCCTGATCTCTCCAAGGTCGATCAGGCTTCCGATATCGTTTTCACCTGGAACGGCACCACCTCGGGCGTGCGCGTGCCGAACGCCGACTGGATCAGCGCTTCTCGCGAAGGTCTCACGATCTGCGACGCGACTTCGGCTGCATTCGCCCAGCCGCTCGATTGGGCCAAGCTCAATGTCGTGACCTTCTCATGGCAGAAGGCGCTCGGCGGCGAGGGCGCGCACGGCATGCTGATCCTCAGCCCGCGCGCTGTGGCACGGCTTGAAAGCTACACGCCGCCGTGGCCGATGCCGAAAATCTTCCGCATGACAAAAGGCGGCAAGCTCATTCAGGGCATCTTCGAGGGCGAGACCATCAACACGCCGTCGATGCTGTGCGTTGAGGATTATCTCGACGCGCTGAACTGGGCGAAGTCGGTCGGCGGCCTCAAGGGCATGATCGCGCGTGCGGATGCCAATGCCAAAGTGATCGCCGACTGGATAGCCAAAACGCCATGGATCGATTTCCTGGCCAAGGATCCGGCGATTCGTTCCAACACCTCGGTGTGTCTCAAATTCACAGATCCGGCGATCACGTCGTTGCCGGCGGATGCGCAATCCGATTTCGTCAAGAAGCTCGTCGCCGCTGTCGAGAAAGAGGGCGCAGGCTACGATTTCGCGTACTACCGCGATGCGCCGCCGGGCCTGCGAATCTGGTGCGGCGCCACCGTTGAGGCGAGCGACGTCGCGCTGCTGACGCAGTGGATCGATTGGGCCTTCGCCGAGACCAAGGCCTCGCTCGCCAAAGCCGCGTGACGCTCTTACTTCCCTCTCCCCTTGTGGGAGAGGGTGCCCGCGAAGCGGGCGGGTGAGGGGTGAACCCTCACGTCTGAACAGAACCCCTCACCGGCTCGGCCTTCGGCCGATCCACCCTCTCCCATAAGGGGAGAGGGGACGCTGAACATCAGCTCCTCGTTTTGTTGGATCATCCCATGACCAAACCGAAAGTTCTTATTTCCGACGCCCTCAGCCCCGCCGCTGTGCAGATCTTCAAGGATCGCGGCATTGAGGTCGATTTCCAGCCCGCGCTTGGCAAGGACAAGGACAAACTCGCCGAGATCATCGGCAACTATGATGGTCTCGCCATCCGCTCGGCCACCAAGGCAACCGCGAAAATCCTCGCCAACGCCAGGAAGCTGAAGGTGATCGGCCGCGCCGGCATCGGCGTCGACAATGTCGAGATTCCAGCGGCGACGGCCAGAGGCGTCATCGTGATGAACACGCCGTTCGGCAACTCGATCACAACCGCCGAACATGCGATCACCCTGATGTTGGCGCTGGCGCGCGAAATTCCCGCTGCCGATGCCTCGACCCAGGCCGGCAAGTGGGAAAAGAACCGCTTCATGGGTGTCGAGATCACCGGCAAGACGCTCGGCGTGATCGGCTGCGGCAACATCGGCTCGATCGTCGCGGACCGCGCGCTCGGCCTGAAGATGAAGGTGATCGCGTTCGATCCGTTCCTGTCGCCGGAGCGCGCCAAGGACCTCGGCGTGGAGAAGGTCGAACTCGACGATCTGTTCAAGCGCGCCGACTTCATCACGCTGCACACGCCACTCACCGACAAGACCCGCAACATCATCGATGCCGCCGCCATCGCCAAGATGAAGAAGGGCGTGCGTATCATCAACTGCGCGCGCGGTGGTCTGGTGGACGAGCAGGCGCTGGTCGATGCGCTCAATGCCAAGCAGGTCGCGGGCGCGGCGTTCGATGTGTTCGTCGAAGAACCGGCCACCAAGAACGTGCTGTTTGGTCATCCCAATGTGATCTGCACGCCGCATCTTGGTGCTTCCACCACGGAAGCGCAGGAGAACGTCGCGCTGCAGGTCGCCGAGCAGATGTCGGACTATCTGCTCACCGGTGCGATCGCCAATGCCATCAACTTCCCTTCGATCACGGCGGAAGAGGCCCCGAAGCTGAAGCCATTCGTGGAGCTTGCGGAAAAGCTCGGCTCGTTCGCGGGCCAACTCACGGAGAGCGGAATTTCCAAGGTGACCATCACCTATGAGGGGCAGGTCGCCGAAATGAAAATCAAGGCGCTGACTTCGGCGGCGCTCTCGGGCTTGCTGCGGCCGATGCTGGGCGATGTCAACGTGGTGTCCGCTCCCGTCGTCGCCAAGGAGCGCGGCATGGTGGTGGACGAGGTCGTGCGCGCCGCACAGAGCGACTACGAAAGCGTCATCACGGTGACGGTCGCCACCGAACAGCAGGAGCGATCAGTATCGGGTACGGTCTATGCTGACGGCAAGCCGCGCCTTGTCGATATCAAGGGCATCCGTGTCGATGCCGAGTTCGGCAAGTCGATGATCTACGTCACCAACGAGGACAAGCCCGGCTTCATCGGCAAGTTCGCCTCGCTGCTCGGCGACGCGGGCGTCAACATCGCGACGTTCAATCTCGGTCGTCACAGCCAGGGCGGCGATGCCATCGCGCTGGTCGAGGTCGACGGCAATGTGCCGGAGAACGTGCTCGCGAAGGTGAAGGCGCTGCCGCAGGTCAAGCAGGTAAGGGCGCTGACGTTCTGACAGCGAAAGTCGTTGGCGCGAAAATGCCAAGCGCATCCTGCCACGCCGGCGGCGTTCGATCCGTGAAGGAGTTTCCTGATGGATGAGCCTGCTCGGCAACACGATCCCGACCCCGGCGGGGGAAGCCGTCGCGGTGCGGTGGCAGGATTGGTCATTGTCGTCTTGTTGTTGGCGGCCGGCCTATGGCTCGCGCGCGAACTCAGATCCGCGAGCCAGATTCAGGATTGCGTGATGTCGGGCCGATCCAATTGCGAACCGATCGATGTGTCGCCGCGATAACGCGGTGATCATTCTACCAGGCCCTCACTTCATCAACGCGCGAACCTCGTCGCGCAGCGCCTGACGCGAACCGTCATGCGAATAGAACATGTGTCCGCCCGGATAGACCACGAGTTTGAGGCGGTCGCGCGAGCCGAAGGTCGGCAGTTGATCGAGGCGTATCTGGGAAGCGAAATACGGCGTCGCCAGGTCGAACAATCCGTGCGCGACCAGGATCTTGAATTGCGGGTTTGTCGCCAGCAGCTCGCGGATGTCGGATACCGACTCGACGGCAGTCCGATGCTTGCCGAAATCCCATTCCCGGTTGACGGTGCGGCTGAGCAGTTCATAGGAGCCGTCCGGTCGCCAGTTCAGCTTGTGCGCATAGAGCTCGAACGCCGCCGATGTCAGCGCGGCCAGCAGCGGCTCCTCCGAGGGGTCGTTGAAGTCGCTATTAGTCGAGTCCGGATAGGGATCGAAGCCGAGAACCGATCCGTCATAGCGTCCGGTCACCTTGCCGTTGCGGCGGTCGAAGGCTCGGCGGAATTCGCTGACGTCAAATCGCCCGGCGAGGCGACGGCTCTCTGCCTGATCGATTCCCGTCAACGTCGCGAAACGATCCGCAAGTCTCCGTGTCGCCGCCGCGTCGGCCTGCCCTTTGATGAGGTCGCTGAGAAACTCGCCTCGCGCATAGGCTTCGACGTCGCCCATGTCGGCGCGGGTCAACCCTCCGCGCTTTTCGTTTTCCCGCGCGACCGCAGCCATGCTCGGAAGACTCGCCACGAATCGGGTCAGCCCGGCGCCCAGCACGTCGCCGAAGTCGAGCGCCGGCGAGATCAGAATCAGCCCGTTGACGGCGACGCCTTGTCGCGTCTGTAGGTTGCGGACGATCTTCGGCCCGCGAATGCCGCCATAGCTTTCGCCGGTGATGAATTTCGGCGATTGCATCCGATCGGCTTTTTCCAGCCAGCGCCGGATCACCAGCGCGATCGAGGCCACATCGCCGTCTACCGTCAGGAAGCGCTTCCGCGCCTCGTCTCCGCTTGCGACCATGCGGCTGTAGCCGGTGCCGAGCGGGTCGATGAAGACGAGGTCGGTGAAATCGAGCCAGGTTTCCGCGTTCGGTTCGAGCGCGAGGGGGGCGGCGGAACCGGCGATCGCGCGGTCCATCGCGATGCGCCAGGGACCGTTGCTGCCGAACTGCAGCCACGCCGAGGACGCGCCGGGACCGCCATTGAACACGAAGGTCACCGGCCGGCTGCGGGGATCGGCGCCGTCGAGTTGATAGGCGGTGATGGCGATGTCCGCTTGCGGTTCGCCCTTATCGTCGAAAATGCGTATCGCGCCGGCGCTTGCGGTGAAGGCCAGCGTGCGGCCGGGCAGCGCAAGTTTATGCCTGGTGGTGGAGGACGGCGGCAAACGATGATCGTTCGCTGTAGCGGCTGTTCCGCTGTGCGCGGAGCTGCCGTTGGCCTTCGAGGCGGACAGCTTCGCCTCCGCCTGATGCTGGGTCGTGACGGACGCCGCATCGTCGGCGCGGGCGGTGGAGGTGAGCAGCAACGCCAGCAGCATCGCCGTGGCGCGGGTATGGCGGAACATCCGACGGGGCATTTAGCTGCTACTCCTGCGTCTCGCCGTTTTGGGCGGCAAACCTCGGACCAAGCCTTGCCTGAAACTATGGCAGGCGCTGGACCCGGCGCAAACGGCCCGGCCCGCGTTTGGATTTTCCGGCCGAATCAATGGCTTGGAGAGATCGGGCGGGCTATTCCGGCTTGCGTGGATCGCAGCCATCCTTTATCCGGTGGATGCTTGGCATGCTGGCGGTCCGTATTGCGTCTGTCGTGTTCGGCTAGCTTAGGTGGTCTGGAAGTTCGGTTTCGCCGGGACGCGTTTCAGGCGAACCTCCGAACCGCCCTGTACTACGATCATGAGTTGCCGGTGCCCTTCGAATCCAACGTTTGCCGCGGAGGGCGCGGTATAAACGCGTCTCAGCTTTGCAAGGAATTTCCGCGAAAATGACCAACGTTGTCGTCGTCGGTGCCCAATGGGGCGACGAGGGAAAGGGCAAGATCGTCGACTGGCTGTCGGAGCAGGCGGATATCGTCGTTCGCTTCCAGGGCGGCCACAATGCCGGTCATACGCTCGTTATCGACGGCAACACCTACAAGCTGGCGCTGCTGCCCTCGGGCGTCGTGCGCTCGTCGAAGCTGTCGATCATCGGCAACGGCGTGGTGTTCGATCCGCAGGCCTTCGTTGACGAGGTCGAGAAGCTGAAAGGGCAGGGCGTCGATGTCGGTCCGCACAATCTTCGCGTCGCCGAAAACGTCACGCTGATTCTGCCGCTGCACCGCGAGCTGGACTCCTTGCGCGAGAACGCCAGCGCCGCGACGGCGATCGGCACCACCCAGCGCGGCATCGGTCCGGCCTATGAGGACAAGGTCGGCCGTCGCGCCGTTCGCCTGATGGACCTCGCCGACCCCCAGACGCTGCCGCACAAGATCGAGCGGCTGCTCACTCATCACAACGCGCTGCGCCGTGGCCACGGCATCGCGGAAGTGGATAGCGGGGTGCTGCTCAAGAATCTCGCCGCAATTGCGCCGCGTGTGCTGCCCTATGCTGACAGTGTGTGGAATCTGCTCGATCACAAGCGCCGCGAGGGCAAGCGTATCCTGTTCGAAGGCGCGCAAGGCGCCTTGCTGGACGTCGATCACGGCACCTATCCTTACGTCACGTCCTCCAATACCGTCGCGGCTCAGGCTGCCACCGGCACCGGAATGGGACCCAGTGCGCTCGGCTATGTGCTGGGCATTTGCAAAGCCTACACCACACGCGTCGGCCAGGGGCCGTTCCCGACCGAACTCACCGACGAGATCGGGGAACTCATCGGTCAGCGTGGCAAGGAATTCGGCGTCAACACCGGACGCAAGCGGCGCTGCGGGTGGTTCGACGCCATGCTGGTCCGGCAGACCGTTCGTACCAGCGGTATCCACGGTCTGGCTCTGACGAAGCTCGACATCCTCGATGGCTTCGACACCATCAAGGTTTGCACCGGCTACAGGCTCGACGGCAAGGAGATGGACCATCTGCCGGCGGGAGAGGGGGCGCAGGCTCGGATCGAGCCGGTCTACGAGACGATCGAGGGCTGGAAGGAGCCGACCGCCAACGCCCGGTCGTGGGCCGATCTGCCGGCCCAGGCCATAAAATATGTTCGCCGGATCGAGGAACTGGTTGGTTGCCCTGTGGCTCTGCTGTCCACCAGCCCCGAACGCGAGGATACCATTCTGGTGCAGAACCCGTTCGAGGCTTGACAAGATGATGTTACGGGAATGCGTTCAAGGCTGGAGCGTAATCCGAAAATGGAAGCCGTTTTCGGATAAGATCGTGCTCAACCAGAAGAATAGACTAGAGTCTGGTTCAACGCAGTCGAATCAGACTCTTATAGTCTTGGCATTGAAGAGATATGGCTGATTATTACCCGCTCATCGCGCGCGCCATCGCCGGTCTGGACGTCAGTGCGCCCGGCGAGCAAAGGCGTGCGCTCTATGAGCGGGCGCGGACGGCGCTGATCGCGCAGCTCCGCAGCGTCGAACCGCCATTGAGCGAATCCGAGATCACCCGCGAGCGGCTGTCGCTGGAGGAGGCCGTGCGCAAGGTCGAGTCCGAGGCCGCCCAGCGCGCCCGCGAAGCCTCGCGCGCCGGCGGTTCGCGTGCGGGCGATGCTTTCCGCGCCTCGACCCGTGCGGCGATGAAGTCGCAGGACGCGGCCGCGCCGCCGCATGTCCGCCCGCGCGCCAACATAACGCCTCAACCGCGCAACCCGCGTGCAGATCAGCCCGCCGATCCACCGTCGTGGCGGCCACCTGCGCCGCCCGGTCCGATGCCGGATTCGCCGCCGCCGACCCGGGAGCGGCAGGGCCAGCCGCGCCGCAATCCGGAGTCCGATCGTTTGCCGCCTCCGGTGCCGGGTTTCCGCGATGTCACCGCGGATGCCGACGATCTCGGCCGTGCCGCTGCCCAGGCCAACCGCTCGGCCCGCCGCACCTACGCCAACGTGCCCTCGCCCTCACCCGAATTCGATCGGCTGGAGCCGAGCCTCGAGAGTCGGGGGGGCTTCGAGGGGGCATATCCTTACGATGAAGCGGCTGGCGTCTCTGACGACCAACCGCCGCCGCTGCCGCGTTCTTGGCCGCAACCGGGCCGCGACAAGCCGAAGCGCTTGTTAGGTGACGGCTTTCCGTTCAAGAGCGCGATCGCCGTCGGCCTCGTTCTGATCCTTGCCGGCGCTGGCATCGTATGGGGTCCAAAGGCGGTCTCGGTGATGCGCGGACTGTTCGGTTCGTCGACGGACCAGACTGCCGAGACACCAAAGCCGGCGACACCGGGGCCAAAGCCGAAGATCACCGATCGGGTCGGCCAGCCACCGTCCTCCGAGACGGTGGCGCCGGTGGCGCAGCGCGTCGTGCTGTATGACGAGGATCCGTCCGATCCCAAGGGCAAGCAGTATGTCGGGTCGGTGGTATGGCGCACCGAAGAAGTGAAGGGCGCAACCGGCAAGACGCCGGAGATCGCTGTGCGCGCCGATATCGATATCCCCGAACGCAAGTTCAAGATGACGATGTCGTTCCGCCGTAATACCGATACCTCGCTGCCGGCGAGTCATACGGCGGAGCTGACATTCGTGCTGCCGCAGGATTTTGACGGCGGCGGCGTCGCCAACGTGCCCGGCATTCTGATGAAGTCCAACGAGCAGGCGCGCGGTACGCCCCTCGCAGGACTCGCCGTCAAGGTCACCGACGGTTTCTTCCTGGTCGGACTGTCCAATGTCGAGGCTGACCGCGCACGCAACCTCCAGCTCCTGAAAGAGCGTTCCTGGTTCGACGTGCCGCTGGTTTATACCAATCAGCGCCGCGCCATCATCGCCATCGAGAAGGGTGCTCCGGGCGAGCGCGCTTTCAACGAGGCGTTCACCGCGTGGGGCGAATAGCCTTCAACGCGTAAGGACATCTTGCATAGCGCCGCTTTGCCCGAAGTCCCGGGCGATGAGCCTCGCAGCACATGATGTCGGTTCAGGCGGGGCTGTCCTCGCCTGCACGCACGGCCACATTCATCAGATGATGCGCGTCGGTGATGCCGTCGGCAGCATTGCGCACCAATGTCTCCGCCATTCTGGCTTTGGTTGCCGGCGTGCGATGCTCCGGTCCGATCTGCTCGACCGCCATGTCGAGCAGTTCACGCAGATGCGCAACATATTCGGCGTCGAATTTCTGCGGCGGAACCTGGCTCATGCGATGCGCTCCCTCATTCGCGAATGGAAATGGTGGCTTCGCAATAGGGCAGGTTTGAGTCTTGGAAAGGGAGATGTCGAGGCGGAAAAGTGAAGGGTTTTTCCTGATCGCTGCGAACGCGAATCCGCCCGATCTCCCACCGACGAGGCGGCGAGTCGCAAGGTTTTGCATGGGCGTGGCAAAAAAAGCGGCGGGCTATCGACCCGCCGCCATGCGCACGTCCCACACAACGATTGTGTGAAAAACCCTTAGCGCCCGTTGCCGCGGCAACGGCCGCCAGGGCCGATATGATAACCGCGCGGACAAGCATGCGCCGCCGGGTGAGCCCAGTTGCGGCGGCAGCCTCCATAGGGACCGCGGTGCCATCCGCCGCCGCATCCGCCGGCGACTTCGATGATATCGGCATTCGGCGCGGACGCAGGTGGGGCGAGCGGCATGGCGCCGGCGGGTCCGATGAACAGGCCTGCGAGAAACGCAGCGGCAACGAGTGTCTTCATCTGTGGTCTCCTTGAGTGATGAACGGTTAGCGGCCGCCGGCGAAGGCGATGCCTGCCTGCACCTCGCCGATGGCTTGATCGATCAGCGCGAGCGCGCGTTCGCGATGGCCACCTTTGTTCGGCGTCGCGGAGGCGAGTTCGGCGCGCGCGGAGCGCAGCTTTCCAATGGTCGCGGTCATGTGTGGCTGGGCGGCGAGGGCGTAGCCGATGCCCGCGCTTGTGGCGATGACCGCGCCGGCTAGAGCCGCGCGCGGGAAGGACATTTTCATGCTGGGGGTCTCCTCGTCACAAGTAATCAGTGGCCGATGGGTCTTTTGCGCTGCCACATCGTTGCTGGCATTGCCGTCGAATCACCCCCACCCCACCGCGACTATCGATAGGACAGCAGTCAGCCCGCAGTCTTGGACCGGGGGGCGCTCGATTTGGACTGGGGGGCGCAGTTATCGCCAGCCGGGTTTTCAGCCGGCGTTCATATTGCCGCGGGCAACCTGTCGCCGGCGTTGCGGCGCGTGGTTGTCCGGATATGGCCGGACTGTCGTTTGGAGTCTGTCCTCACCCTCGTCGATTCGGATTTTTGGGCGCGCCATGTCCGTCATCAAGAAGGCCCTCTCGACCGATATGCTGCCCGAGGGTCTCGACGACCGGCAGCGTTATCTGTCGTTCGCTGAAATGTTCGAGCGCTTCTCCAATACAGGCGAGCTCGATCCTGCCGAGGATGTGCCGTTTCGCGCGGCGATGAATTCCATCACCATCGGCACGACTTTGCTGGGCCGCTGTGAAGGCACGTTCCGGACGGTCCGCCGCAGCAAGCGGCTGGTCCGCATCACCAACGACGACCGTTATTGCCTCGCGCGCCATGCCGGCTTCACCACGGCGCAATTGGTCCATCGCGGCCGCGAATTTTCACTGCGGCCCGGCAGCCTCGTGCTGCTGCGGCTCGACGAGCCCTTCCACACTGCCGATGGTGCCGACCACAAGAAATTCACCAACGTCCATCTGCCTGCCGGGCTGCGCGCCAGAATCCGCGGTCTCGACGATCTTGTCGGCCGCGAACTGGCGCCAGGCGGAACGTTGTCGCTCGCCATGGATTACAGCGATCTGCTGCTGGAGCATCCCGGCGCGGTCGGTGAAGCCGGCATGACGATCGCAAACCATCTGGTTGATCTCGTGACGCTGGGTCTCGGCGCGCGGAACGATGCACAGGATGCGGCGCGGCGCGGCGGGCTGCGCGCGATACGGTTGCGTGCAGTGACGATGATACTGGAGAAGCGGTTCGCGGAGCCCGGCTTCTCAGCCCGCAGGCTCGCGGCTGCAGCCGGCCTCTCGGAGCGCTATGTCAACGAGCTGTTGTACGAAGATGGCGCCAGTTTCAGCGTGCGGCTCAACGAACTGCGGCTGCGCAAGGCGGCGGATCTCCTCATCCAGGGCGACCGGCGCATTAGCGATATCGCTTTCGATTGCGGCTTCAACGATCTGTCCTATTTCAATCGCTGCTTTCGCCGCCGCTTCGGTCTCACGCCGAGCGCCGCTAGGGGACCTTCGTGATGGAACTCGAGCAGCGACGGCGTGCCGCAGCTTGCGAAAGTCGACGAACGGACCCATGTGAACGCCATGAAAGCGAAAACCACGGACTCCATGCCGAACGACGATCCATTTTCTTCGGGCAGCCGCTCCCGCGGATCTTCATCGCGCGCGAAGGTTATCGATCAGGACGGTCGGGAGATTCCTCAGGGTCCGTTCAGATCCAATGGTTCTGGTTTTGACGCGAGTGCATTCCGGACCTTTCAGCAAGGTCAAGGTTCGTTCGTGTCCGGCTTCGATTTCAGCGCGGCACTCCGGCCGCTCACCCGCGAGCAGCGGCTGGCGCGACTGGACGCGATCGCGAAACTTCTCGACGTAGCCTTTATTGTACCGGGAACGAACATCCGGTACGGCATCGACGGTCTGATCGGATTGGTTCCGATCGTCGGCGATATCGTCACCACCGCGATCTCGCTCTGGCTCGTGCGCGAAGCGCGGGCGCTGGGCGCACCCTGGCATATCACGGCGCGGATGCTCGGCAATGTCGCCGTTGACGGCGTGGTCGGTCTGGTGCCTGTCGCGGGCGATGCCTTCGACGTGATGTTTCGCGCCAACATGCGCAACGTGCGGATGCTCAAACGCTGGCTTGACCGGCAGCCGCGTTAGAACATCACCGATGTCGTTGAATTCGGAGCCGCGAAATTGTCAGGCGGCGTCTTTCGACGCGCCGGCCTCAGCAGAGACTGTCTGTGGTTTGCGGCGGGGCAGCGGAAAATCGCGGCTCTCATAGAGCGAGCGGATGCCGTTCTGGTCGAAGCGGGCTTCGTCGACCTGAAGATACGCGCCGTTCAGCGAGTCAACCGGCAGTTCCTCGATCGCGAAACGCACCGCGTCGGCTGCGGTGTCAAAACGGCGATAGGCGAAGCCGGCCCGCTTTTTCTTGCGGATCGCAGCCGGGAACAGTTCGGCGGATTTCTTGAAGCTGAATGCCATGGCGGAACCTCAACAGATAGCGCTTTTGGAGAATGAACCTGCTGAAAGCGAAGCCCATCGGCGATCGCTTGGCATGCAGCATGTTCGTGATGCTCCTTTTATATAGGGTAGGAGGCGGAAATTGCGACCTTCCGGAGCCGGAATCGTGAAATTCGGCGCGAAGATCGAAGTTCCATAAATAAGTTATTGATTTCAATACCATGGCTGGGCTGGCAGGCGTTTCCGCGCGTTCCGGGATAACGGAAGGGAGTAGGTCCTCCCCGCGGAACCTGGCCCGAAGACCCAAAAACGAATTCAGAGAGAGAAAGAGCGCGCTGTTATTTTGGCTCGAGTTTCAAGGCCGCCGAATTGATACAGTAACGCAGACCGGTCGGGCCCGGACCGTCGTTGAAGACATGGCCGAGATGGCCGCTGCACCTGGAGCACAGGACCTCGGTGCGGATCATCCCGTGGCTGGTGTCGCGCTCCTCATCGATGTGGTTCTCGACCGCGGGCGTGGTGAAACTTGGCCAGCCGCAGCCCGAATCGAACTTGGCATCGGATTCGAACAGTGTTTGACCGCAGCCGGCGCAGACATAAGTGCCTTCGCGGCGCTCGTGCTCGTATTCGCCAGAGAAGGGTTGTTCGGTCGCTTTCTCACGGAGCACGGCGTATTGCATCGGCGTCAGTTCCTTGCGCCATTCGCTGTCGCTCTTCGTGACCTTCGCCGTCTTGCTGTCTGGCATGGTTCTTTTGCCTCCTGCGATCAGTTCGTGATCTTCGCGCTGCTGACCAGCGTCGGTTTCTCGACGTAGCTGTCTGCAAAAATCTTCTTCAAATTCCGGATCTTCGGAATGTCATAGTAAGCAATATAGGGCTGGCTGGGATGCAGTGTCAGGTAGTCCTGATGATAGGACTCGGCCGGGAAAAATCCCTTCAGCGCCGCAACCCTCGTCACGATTGGTTTCTTGTACACGCCGGCGGCGTTGAGCTGGGCGATATAGGCGTCAGAGATCTCCTTCTGCTCGTCGTTGAGCGTGAAAATCTCCGAGCGGTACTGCGGCCCGCTGTCCGGACCCTGGCGGTCGAGCTGGGTCGGATCATGCGCCACCGAGAAGAAGATCTGCAGGATTTTTCCATAGCTGATCCGCTTCGGGTCGAACTTGATTTCGACCGATTCCGCATGCCCCGTGGTGCCGGTGCTCACCTTGTCGTAGGTCGCGCTCTCCCTGGCGCCGCCGGCATAACCTGAAACCGCGTTGAGCACGCCGGCGGTGTGCTGAAACACCCCCTGCACGCCCCAGAAGCAGCCGCCGGCGACGACGGCAGTCTGAATTCCCGTCGCAGTCTTCGCATCCAGCGTCGGTGGCGGAATGATCGCGGCGTCTTCGGCAGCGCGGGAAGGTCCGGACAGAAGGAACGCCAAGGCAATCGTTCCGGCGATGGCGGTGGCAGCGAAGAGAGCATTACGGCTGAACGGATTGCGGTTCATGACGCTTCCTTTCACGCGGTTGAAGACTAACCTCTCGGCTGCCGCCGCGCCGCTCGGCGTTCAGGATATAGGGAGCCGGCCAGCTTGTTACCGTTGGACTGCGCGGGCTCATGCACACGAATTTGTGAGCGAACCATCTTTCGAGGGTGGCTGCCTGCGCGCTATTTGAAGCGCGGACGCGGAACGTCGGCCCGGCGGAATCGTACGCCATCCTTGTCGCCAAGACGCGTTGCGACGTAGCCTGCCTCGATGCAGGCCTGGCGTTGCGGCATGCGCTCTTCCGGCGCCCGTGTTGTGTCCCACCACGACGCGCGTTGGGCCGCGCGGGGAAGATCGTCGTCGATGATGTCCTCGATCTGCGCGAAGCTCAGGACGAACTCGACCTGCGTCTGCCGTTTGAGGTAGTCGCGCAGCGCGTCGTAGTTCGGCACTGCCTTACGCCTTGAGATATTTCTGCATGTCCGCGCGCAAGCCGTCGCGGAGATCGGCGCGCGCCATTCCGAATGCGATGTTGGCGCGCAAAAAGCCCGCGCGCGAGCCGCAGTCGTGGCGCTCGCCTTCGAATTCGAGGCCGTAGAAGGCTTGCGATTTCGACAGGCCGATCATCGCGTCGGTGAGCTGGATTTCGCCGCCGGCACCGCGTTCCTGGGTTTCCAGAATGTTGAAGATCTCGGGCTGCAGGACGTAGCGCCCGGTGATGGAAAGATTAGAAGGGGCGGTGCCTTTTGCCGGCTTCTCCACCATGCCGTCGATCTCGAAGATATTGCCGCTACGCTTGCCGACGCCGCAGATACCGTAATTGTGGGTCATGTCGTCCGGGACGGCTTCGACCGCGACAAGGTTGGATTTCGGTCCGAGATCCGTCGCCGCCTGTATCATCTGCTTGAGGCAGCCGGGCGTATTCAGCACCAGTTCGTCCGGCAGCACTACTGCGAATGGCTCGTCGCCGACGATGTCGCGCGCGCACCATACCGCATGGCCTAGCCCGAGCGGCGCCTGCTGCCGGGTAAAGCTCACGGCACCCGCCGCGGGCTGGAATTGCGCCAGAAGATCGGCTTCGCTCTTCTTGCCGCGCGCCTTCAACGTTTCGTCCAGTTCGAACTGGCGGTCGAAGTGGTCTTCGATCGTGCCTTTGTTGCGTCCGGTGACGAAAACGAAGTGCTCGATGCCCGCTTCCCTCGCTTCATCGAACACATATTGGATCAGCGGCCGATCGACGATCGTCAGCATTTCCTTCGGCATCGCCTTGGTGGCGGGAAGGACACGGGTGCCGAGGCCGGCGACCGGGAAAACGGCTTTGCGGATTTTCATGTCGGGTCTTCAGGATTGTTTTGCGGGCGAAAGATGAACGGTCGATTCGTGTCTTGTTAGCCGTTTTGCATCCGGGAACAAAGGCGGATCTGTGGTGACGGTGGGCTGCCGCGTTGCGCGCGGACAATTCCGGATGCCGCGAGCGTGAGGTATCGGTGCAAACTGCGACGGATTTCCGCATCCGCCTTAAAAAAGACCCTCCGTTAAGCCGATGGAAACCGTGACAGGGCCTCCTGAGATCGGGGATACTCTACGAAATGGGTCAGCCATGGTCGCGACGGTGATGCAGGTCAGGGTGCGCGGAAAAGCAATGGCGGCGGCAGTCGTGGCGCTTGCGGTGCTTGCGCTGCCCGCCGGGGTGCGCGCGCAGACATCGAACGGCAACGGCATTCAGGGTTTCCTCGATAATCTCTTTACCGGTTCGATCGCAAAGGGCGGGCAGGGAGCCTCCCTGGCGGCGCGCGGCGGCTCGGAGCAACTTCAGCCCGCGCCGAAGCAGCCCGCGAGTTCGGCCGCGTTGCCATGGAGCGGCGAGGATGGCGCATCGGGGCATCCGCTCATGACCGCGAACGCGATCCGCCAGGCCGCGGCCAACTTTCCGAACTGCGTTGCCGCGATGTGGCCGGATGCAGCACGCCGTCATATTACGCGTGAGAATTTCGAGCGATTTACCGCGGGGCTGTCGCCCGATCTGCGCATCATGGATCTGATGGATTCCCAGCCTGAATTCACCAAGGCGATTTGGGATTATCTGGACATTCTGGTTAGCGACACGCGTCTTGCGCGCGGGCGGGAAATCCTCGCGACCTACAAGCCGCAATTCGATGCGGTCGAAAAGGCATACGGTGTTGATCGCTACGCGATCGCGGCGATCTGGGGCATCGAATCGAACTATTCGACCCAGATGGGCGATCGCAGCGTGCTGCAATCCACCGCGACGCTGGCCTGCATCGGTCGCCGTCAGAATTATTTCCGTGACGAATTCCTGTCGGCGCTTGAAATCCTCAATCGCGGTGACCTTCGGCCCGAGCAGATGCGCGGCTCCTGGGCGGGCGCGTTCGGTCCCACGCAGTTCATGCCGACGGCGTTCAAGCGCTACGCGGTCGATGGCGACGGCGACGGCCGCCGCGACGTGGTCGATGACCCCGCCGATCTGATCGCCTCAACCGCCAACAACCTGAAAAAGGATGGCTGGCAGACCGGCCGGGCCTGGGGCTATGAGGTCGTGGTGCCTGCCAACTTCAATTACATGATGGCCGATCGCGCCAAGGCGATGACGCTGGCGCAGTGGGAGCATCTCGGCATCCGGCGTGCCGGCGGCAAGGCCTTCCCGCATACAGCCGACCGGGCCTATCTCCTCGCGCCGGCCGGGGCCGAAGGGCCGGGCTTCCTGATGTTGCAGAATTTCCGGGTTTTCATGAAGTACAACCCCGCGGAAGCCTATGCGCTGGCGATCGGCCATTTTGCCGACCGGCTGCGCGGCGGGGCTCCGTTCGTCCAGCCGTGGCCGCGCCAGGAACGGGTGCTGTCCCGCGCCGAGCGGCTCGAACTGCAGCAGCTTCTGGTCCAGCGGGGTTTCTATCGCGGAACCCCCGACGGCCAGTTCGGCAGCCAGACGCGGGAGGCGCTGCGCAGCTTCCAGGCCTCGATCGGGGCGCCGGCCGATGGATTTGCATCGTCCGACGTGCTGGAACGGTTGCGGCAGCGCTAGGTCCGTCTGGGCAGCGACGGTTAACCTTCGAGCCGGCACGGGACCTGCCCTTGACGCCATGGGCCGATGCCCGGCTTATGAAGCGAACGCCGCCCGCTTGCAGCCCGATTCCGCTGATATAGTCTTTGCTAGTCTTTATTTGCGATGCGCACATGCCTGGACCGAAATCGCTGTTCCGCCGACTGACCGAACGTGGGCCATTGATTGCGCTGGCCGTGGTTTTGATGCTGGTTGCAGCGCCAGCGTCGGCGCAATTCTTCAATTTCGGATTTCAGCAGCAGCGTCCGGCGCATCGCGGTGGAGGCGGGGGCTGGTTCGGCTCCGACAATCCGTTTTTCTCCCCCTTTCAGGAGCCGCCGCCGAGACAGCAACAGCAACAACAGCAGCGGCCGGCGGAGAATTATTCGCACGCGCCGCCGCCCGAAAAACGCGACACCGTGCCCGAGCGCAATGTGGTGGTGCTCGGCGACGGCATGGCCGACTGGCTTGCTTACGGCCTCGAGGACGCCCTCAGCGAAACGCCCGATATGGGCGTGATCCGCAAGCACAAGACCGTCTCGGGCCTCATTCGTTATCAGCCGAAGGGCGAACCGGCGGATTGGGCGGCTGCGGCCAAAGCCATTCTCGCCACCGAAAAACCGGACGCCATTGTGGTCATGCTCGGCCTGCACGACCGTGTGTCGATTCGCGAGGCACTGGAGAAGGAGAAGACCGGCAAGCCGGAGGACAAGAAAAAGGCGGACACCGACAAGAAGGGCGTCGACAAGAAGGAAGCGGACAGGAAAGAGACGGACAAGACCGAAAAGACGGATGCCGCCGCCGCCAAGCCCGAAGACAAGCCGGCGGATTCCGAATTGCCGTCCGACGAGGGGGAGGGCGACCAGCCTTCGACCCCCAAGGAGAAGAGCGCGCGTTCACCTAACGGAATCGCTGAGTTTCGTAGCGATCGCTGGGCCGACCTCTACAGCAGGAAGATCGACGAGATGATCGCGGTCCTCAAGTCTAAGGGCGTGCCGGTGTTCTGGGTCGGCCTGCCCGCGATACGTGGGACGAAATCGACATCCGATATGCTGTTCCTCGACTCGCTCTATCGCGCCGCAGCGGATAAGGCAGGCATTACCTATGTCGATATCTGGGACGGATTCGTCGACGAGAGCGGCCGCTATATCCAGCAGGGACCGGACTTCGAAGGCCAGACCCGGCGGCTGCGTTCCTACGACGGCGTGTATTTCACCAAGGCCGGCGCGCGCAAGCTCGCGCATTATGTCGAGCGCGAGATCACGCGCGTTTTGGCGGCCCGGTCCGGCCCGGTGGCAATTCCCACCGAGCCCGGCACGCCCGACACCGACGTCAAGCCGGGACAGCCCGCGCCGCGTCCGCTCGCCGGACCGATCGTGCCGCTGGCGCTGTCATCGGTCGGCACAGATCAGTTGCTCGGCGGCCCCGGCAGCCATTCCGCCGCGATCGATGCGCTGGCGGCGAGAACGCTGGTGAAGGGCGAACCCTTGACCGCGCCCGCCGGGCGCGCAGACGATTTTATCTGGCCTCGCCGCGAGGTAGGCCTTGAACCGGCCAAGGCCGACGCGCCGGTTGCGACGAATGACTCCGCTCCGGCATCGCCGCCGAAGAAGCCGCGCGCAGCCCATTCCGCCGATCAGGCCCGCTCGGAAGGATCATCGGGATTCCGCACTTCCCCGCCTTCCCAGCAGGCGCCGAGACCGCGCGCTGCATCGCGCCCGCCCGGCAATTCCGGACCGGCCGGATTTTTCTCGGACCTGTTCTCGCGATAGATCGGAACTGCCCTGTCACAACGCTCGGCCCGCTCGTTATGAGCGCGGGTGAAGAATTGGCGTTTGAATATCGCTCGACGCGGGAGAGGTGCGTCGCGGTCTTATTCCCCGAGTTGCGTCCTGTAGTCGTCGAGCACACTCTGCACGCGGTAACAGCTTGTGACATCGGGCGTGAAACTCACCCATTTTTTCTCGGACTCGACGAACACCTGGGCGTCCTTCTCGCCGCGAGTGCGGCCGGTTTCCATATTGGTCTTGTCGGATTTGGAAAGATAAGGATCCAGCGCTCTCAGGAGATCGTCGGTCTGACCGACGGTGATCAGGCCTTGCTCCTCGCAACGCGCGGCGGCGGCGAAGAAGGAGCCCGCGCTGACGGCGACGTTGCGCGACATGGCCCGCACCGGGATCGTCGGGATGACGACGATCAAGAAAACGATCCAACGCGATGCCGCCACTTCGCCGCCCCCCACTTTGGCGCGAGAGTAACGTGCGGTGGATGACGATCAATTCACAGATTGTCTCTGTGCACTGTTACGTTGCGTGTGTATGACCGCCGTTGAAACCGGAGAGGTTAAACACTTCCGGCGCAATTCTCTGGAACGATTCTCGACGCGAATGCTGTCGTCCGTAACAACCAAGGCGAAGAACCGCTTTGCGCGTTTACCTCGGCAGCGTAGTAGTGCCCATCAGCGTCTGGTCGATGGAACGTGCGCACAGGCGCCCTTCACGAATTGCCCACACGACCAGCGATTGGCCGCGGCGCATGTCACCCGCCGAGAACACCTTGGGCAGCGAGGTGCGATAGTCCTGCATGTTGGCGCGAACGTTGCCGCGCTGGTCACGCTCGAGGCCGAGCGTCGTGAGCATGCCCTCATGCGCCGGATGCACAAAGCCCATCGCAAGCAACACGAGATCGGCGTCGAGTTCGAACTCGCTGCCGGCGACCGGCTTGAATTTGTCGTCAACGCGAACGCAATGCAGCCTTGACACCTTGCCGTCCGTGCCGGAAAACTTCTGCGTCAACACCGCGAAGTCGCGCTTGGCGCCCTCGGCCTGGCTCGACGATATGCGCATCTTCAACGGCCAGTTCGGCCAGGTCAGCGCCTTGTTTTCATGCTCCGGCGGCGCAGGCATGATCTCGAGCTGCGTCACCGACTTCGCGCCTTGCCGGAACGAGGTGCCGATGCAGTCGGAGCCGGTGTCGCCGCCGCCGATGACGACCACATGCTTGCCAGTGGCGAGGATGTCCGTCGCCTCGAATTTTTCGTTTCCGTTGCGACGATTCTGTTGCGGCAGGAAATCCATCGCGAAGTGAATGCCGCCGAGATCGCGGCCGGGGATCGGCAGATCGCGCGGGGCTTCCGCTCCGCCGGTCAGGGCCACCGCGTCGTAATCCTTGACGAGCTGTTGCGGATCGATCGCGTCGGCCGAACTGCCGCCGACCGACTTGCCGTAGTGGAAGACCACGCCCTCGGCCTGCATCTGCGCCAGGCGGCGGTCGATGATGTGCTTTTCCATTTTGAAATCGGGGATGCCGTAGCGCAGCAAACCGCCGGCCTTGGCGTTCTTCTCGTAGACATGCACCTCATGTCCGGCGCGCGCGAGTTGCTGCGCGCAGGCGAGGCCGGCCGGGCCGGAGCCGACCACGGCCACCTTCTTGCCGGTCTTTTGCGACGCAATTTCGGGCTTCAGCCAGCCGTTCTCCCACGCACGATCGACGATGGCGCATTCGATCGTCTTGATGGTGACGGGATTGTCATCGATGTTGAGCGTGCAGGAGGCTTCGCACGGCGCCGGGCAGATGCGGCCGGTGAATTCCGGAAAGTTGTTGGTGGAGTGCAGCGTTCGCGAGGCCTCCTCCCAGTCTCCGCGATAGACGAGATCGTTGAAGTCGGGGATCTGGTTGTTGACCGGGCAGCCGGGCGTGCCGGGCGCGACCGAGCCGGTGCCGTGGCAATAGGGAACGCCGCAGTTCATGCAGCGCGCGGCCTGGTCGCGCGTCTCCTTCTCGGACAGCGGAATCACGAACTCCTTGAAGTTCTTCACCCGCTCCGCGACCGGCGCGTACCTGCGGTCGTGCCGCTCGATTTCCAGAAAACCTGTAATTTTACCCACGGCGTTTCACACTCACGGTAGAAAAGACGGAAAGAAATACCAGTAGCTGAACCCGATAACGGCACCCAGAACGATCATCGAAGGCTCCAGCGTTCCGCTGATGAGGTAAGTTGCGAGTGGTACGGCTAGTGCGATCGCAAACGATATCAGACGATGTGCGGTTGCAAATCGCTTTTGCCACGCCATTCAATCTTACGCTCCGATCGCGATTTTCGGTTCAGCGTCCGCGTTGGCCTTCATTTCCTTCAGCGCGCGGCGATACTCCACCGGCATCACTTTACGGAATTTCGGCAGATAAGCCTTCCAGTTCGCAAGAATGTCGGCGGCGCGTTTGGAGCCGGTGAGCTTGGCGTGGCGCGTGATCAGAACGTGCAGCCGCTCGACGTCGGAGTTCAGCAGATTCTGGAACACGTCGACGCGGCCATGCGCTTCGAGATCGCCGCTGTGGTGATAGGTGCCGGCATTGATCATCTCTTCCGAGAGCACCGGCTCGAGATCGACCATTGCAAGGTTGCACAGCTTCGGAAAATCGTCGGCTTCGTCGAGCACGTAGGCGACGCCCCCGGACATGCCGGCCGCGAAGTTGCGCCCGGTCTTGCCGAGCACGACCACGATGCCGCCGGTCATGTATTCGCAGCAATGATCGCCGGCGCCCTCGACCACAGCGACCGCGCCGGAGTTGCGCACGGCGAAGCGCTCGCCGGCGACGCCGCGGAAATAACACTCGCCCTCGATCGCGCCGTACATCACGGTGTTGCCGACGATGATCGACTCCTCCGGCACGATGCCGGAATTTGCCGGCGGTCGTACGATGATGCGGCCGCCGGAGAGGCCCTTGCCGACATAGTCGTTGCCTTCGCCTTCGAGATCGAAGGTGATGCCGCGGCAGAGCCACGCTCCGAAGGCCTGCCCGGCGGTGCCCTTGAGACGGACCTGGATGGTGTCGAGCGGCAGGCCGGCATGACCGTAGATCTTCGCGACCGCACCCGACAGCATCGCGCCGGCCGAACGGTCGGTGTTGTTGATGGCGGTCTCGATGGTCACCGGCGCGCCGCGATCGAGCGCCGGCTTCGCCTCCGCAATCAGCTTGCGGTCCAGCACCTTGTCGAGGTGATGGTCCTGCGCCTCGACGTGATAGATCGTCTGACCCGGCGCTTCCTTCTGCCGATAGAACAGCTTGGAGAAGTCGAGCCCCTTGGCTTTCCAGTGCGTTACCAGCGCGCTCTGGTCGAGCATCTGCACCTGGCCGATCATCTCGTTGAAGGTGCGATAGCCGAGCTGCGCCATGATCTCGCGCACTTCCTCGGCGACGAAGAAGAAGTAGTTGATGACGTGCTCTGGCTGGCCGGTGAAGCGCTTGCGCAGCACCGGATCCTGAGTGGCAACGCCGACCGGGCAGGTGTTGAGATGACACTTGCGCATCATGATGCAGCCGGCAGCGATCAGCGGCGCGGTGGCGAAGCCGAATTCATCTGCACCGAGAAGGGCGCCGATCACCACGTCGCGGCCGGTGCGGAAGCCGCCGTCCACCTGCACCGCGATGCGCGAGCGCAGCCTTTCGCGCACCAACGTCTGATGGGTTTCGGCAAGCCCGATTTCCCATGGCGAGCCGGCGTGCTTGATCGAGGTGAGGGGGCTCGCGCCGGTGCCGCCCTCGAAGCCTGCGATGGTGACGTGATCGGCGCGGGCCTTGGCGACGCCAGCGGCGACCGTGCCGACGCCGATTTCGGAAACGAGCTTCACCGAGACCAGGCTCTGCGGATTGACGTTCTTCAGGTCGTAGATGAGCTGGGCGAGATCCTCGATCGAATAGATGTCGTGATGCGGCGGCGGCGAGATCAGCCCGACGCCGGGCGTCGAATGGCGAACGCGCGCGATGGTGGCGTCGACCTTGTGGCCGGGCAATTGTCCGCCTTCGCCGGGCTTGGCACCCTGCGCCATCTTGATCTGCATCATGTCGGAGTTGATGAGATACTCAGTGGTGACGCCGAAGCGGCCGGAAGCGACCTGCTTGATCGCCGAGCGCATCGAATCGCCGTTCGGCATCGGCTTGAAGCGGTCCGCTTCCTCGCCGCCTTCGCCGGTATTGGACTTGCCGCCGATCCGGTTCATCGCGATCGCGAGCGTGGTGTGCGCCTCGCGCGAGATCGAGCCAAAGCTCATCGCGCCGGTTGCGAAACGCTTGACGATCTCTTTCGCCGGCTCGACCTCATCGAGGGCGACAGGCTTACGATTTTCGTCCTCGGCGGTCTTGAACTTGAACAGGCCGCGCAGTGTCAGCAGCCGCTCGGACTGTTCGTTGAGGATCTTCGCGAACGCGCGATAGCGCTCCTGCGAATTGCCACGCACGGCGTGCTGCAGGTTGGCGACCGACTCCGCGGTCCAGGCGTGATCCTCGCCGCGGGTGCGGTAGGCGTATTCGCCGCCGACGTCGAGCGCGGTCTTGTAGATCTGGACGTCGCCGAACGCGTCCGCATGCCGCCGCACGGTTTCTTCCGCGATTTCCGCAAGGCCCACCCCCTCGATGCGGGTGTGCGTGCCGGCGAAATACTTGGCGACGAATTCGGCCTTCAGCCCCACGGCGTCGAAGATCTGCGCGCCGCAATAGGACTGATAGGTCGAGATGCCCATCTTCGACATGACCTTCAAAAGGCCCTTGCCGATCGACTTGATATAGCGCTTGACGATTTCCTTGTCGTCGAGGCTGCCGGGCAGTCGATCCTTCATCGCGATGATGCTCTCGAACGCGAGATAGGGATTGATCGCCTCCGCGCCGTAGCCCGCGAGACACGCGAAGTGATGCACTTCCCGCGGCTCGCCGGATTCGATGACGAGGCCGACCGAGGTGCGCAATCCGACGCGGATCAGGTGATGATGCACGGCGGCGCAGGCGAGAAGCGAAGGGATCGGAATCCGGTCGATGCCGGTCATCCGGTCTGACAGGATGATGATGTTGACGCCTTCGCGCACCGCGGCTTCGGCGCGTGCGCAGAGTTCGTCGAGCACCTGCTCGAGGTTCGCCGCGCCGAGGCCCGAGTGGAAGGTGATGTCCAGAGTGCGCGAGACGAAGTGCGAGTCCGCGACATCGGAAATCGAGCGGATCTTCTCGAGATCGGCGTCAGTGAGGATCGGCTGATGCACCTCGAGCCGCTTGGTGGAGGCGAGACCTTCGAGATCGAACAGGTTCGGCCGCGGTCCGATGATCGAGACCAGGCTCATCACCAGTTCTTCGCGGATGGGATCGATCGGCGGGTTCGTCACCTGCGCGAAATTCTGCTTGAAGTAGGTGAAAAGCTGCTTGGGTCGGTCCGACAGCGCCGAGATCGGCGTGTCGTTGCCCATCGAGCCCGAGGCTTCCTCGCCGATCGACGCCATGGGCGTCAGCAGGATATTGATGTCTTCCTGCGAATAGCCAAATGCCTGCTGACGATCCAGCAACGGCAGGTTCGAGCGGGCTCCCTTGGCGGGCGCGGCCGGCAGGTTCTCGACCTGGATCTGGGTACGGCCGAGCCACTCCCGATACGGATGGCTGTTCGCCAGCGTAGCCTTGATCTCGTCGTCGGGGATGAGGCGTCCCTGTTCGAGGTCGACCAGCAGCATCTTGCCGGGCTGTAATCGCCACTTGGTGACGATCTGCTCTTCCGGAATCTTGAGCACGCCCATTTCGGACGCCATCACGATGCGATCGTCGCTGGTGACGAGATAGCGCGCCGGACGCAGGCCGTTGCGGTCGAGCGTGGCGCCGATCTGGCGGCCGTCGGTGAAGGCGATCGCGGCAGGGCCGTCCCACGGCTCCATCAGCGCCGCATGATACTCGTAAAACGCGCGGCGCTGCTCATCCATCAACGGATTGCCCGCCCACGCTTCCGGGATCATCATCATCACCGCATGCGCGAGCGAATAGCCGCCCTGCACCAGGAATTCGAGACTGTTGTCGAAGCAGGCGGTGTCGGACTGGCCTTCATAGGAAATCGGCCAGAGCCGGCTGATGTCCTTTCCGTACAGTTCCGAATGCACCGACGCTTGCCGCGCCGCCATCCAGTTGACGTTGCCGCGCAGCGTGTTGATCTCGCCGTTGTGCGCGATCATGCGGTAAGGATGGGCCAGCGACCAGGTCGGGAAGGTGTTGGTGGAAAAGCGCTGATGCACGAGCGCCAGCGCCGACTCGAAATCCGGCTCGTGCAGGTCGGGATAGTAGCTGCCGAGCTGGTCGGCGAGAAACATGCCCTTGTAGATCACGGTTCGGCACGACATCGACACCGGATAGTAGCCGGAAAGGCCGCGCTCGCGCCGCTGGAAGATCGCCTGCGAGATCGACTTGCGCAGGATATAGAGCCGTCGTTCGAACTCGTCCTCCGTTCCGGCCGCGCCGTTGCGACCGATGAACACCTGCATATTGGCGGGTTCGGTCGGTTTCACGGTTTCGCCGAGCGAGGAGTTGTCGGTCGGCACCTCGCGCCAGCCGAGCAGCGTCAGGCCTTCAGCCTTGATCTGGTCGGCGATGATGCGCTGGATAACCTCGCGCCAGACGACCTCCCGCGGCATGAACAGCGCACCGACCGCATATTCGCCGGGCTTCGGCAGCGTGAAGCCAAGCTCCTTCGCCTTCCGCGCAAAAAAACCGTGCGGAATCTGCACCAGGATGCCCGCGCCGTCGCCGGCTCGCGGGTCGGCGCCCACCGCGCCGCGATGCTCGAGGTTGCAGAGAATGCTGATCGCGTCGGACACGATCTGATGGGATTTCCTGCCCTTGATGTTGGCGATGAAGCCGACGCCACAGGCATCCTTTTCCTGGGCGAGGTCATAGAGGCCCTCCGCCGGCGGACGCCAGGTGTGTTCGCGCGGCGTGTGTTCGTGTGGCGCGTGGTCGCGGCCGGTGTACTCATGCGCGGGTGCAAGCGGTTTGGCGGCCGAATTCGCCGCCGGAGGTTTTAGGCCGATGTTATCCCGCTCGAACGATGGCCCACTCATCTTAAGCCCAGTACCCTTTCCCGGCCGGGATTTGAGACATCCCGAAACGCTATCCGTGTCTACGGCGCACCTTGGACGGTCGCGGCACCCCGATCGACAATCCTGGGGCCACCACTCGCACGCCGCGAGCCGAAGTTTTGAGAAGTCAAACCTGGTGCCCAACGTCCTCGGTGGAAAGCCGGTTTGCCATGTCCACAACCGGACATCGGACGCCTGCATTCGCGGCAAAACCCGATGTCACGCCGTCCCGTCAAAATTAAGACAGCCTTGCTGTCCTAACCCAGACATTGCCAAATTTTTCTCTACCACACAAGCGTCCGGGAGTCCCTGATCGCATGAAGTTATGCCCTGCCGCTCAACACAAGGACGCCCCGGTTTTCCGGGGCGTCCTGTATTCAGCGTTCGAAAATCGTTCGCGCGGGAGGAGCGTCAGGCTGCCGCTTTCTCGACCGCCGGCGCCGAGGGCGCGCTGGTTGCGATCGGAATGGTGCGGGGCTTCTTGGCCTCGGGAATTTCGCGGACGAGATCGACGTGGAGCAGGCCGTTTTCGAGCGAGGCGTTCTTCACCTGTACGAAATCGGCGAGTTGGAACGCGCGTTCGAAGGCGCGCGCCGCAATGCCGCGATACAGCACCTCGGACTTGTCCTTGCCGTTTTCATTGGCAACCTTCTCGCCCTTGATCGTCAGCGTGTTTTCCTTCGCGACGATGGAGAGTTCGCTCGGGGCGAAGCCGGAGACGGCCACGGAAATGCGGTACTCGTTCTCGCCGGTGCGCTCGATGTTATAGGGCGGGTAGCCCGGCGCATCGCCATGAGTCTGGTCGAGCAGGTTGAAGAGGCGGTCGAATCCGACGGTGGAACGATAAAACGGGGTGAGATCGAAAGTACGCATAGGTCAGTCCTCCATAGAGCGACATTGAATGGACCCGCCCGCCAATCGGGCCGGGCTTTCGTCTGTGTGCAGCCTGATGATCCGGCTTCGGAACACTGGTAGCGGCCTGCACAGTGATGATATGGGAGGGCTCCAAACGGGTTCAAGAGACGGGCCGCGCCCGTTTTTGATGGTCCCGTCCTTCCGTTATTGAGCCTTTTCCTCCAGCCGGTCCGGGTCATGAGGCTTGTTTCGATCCCCGCAAATCCGGTTCCGGAAAATTATATCTGCGGCACTGTCAGGACGTCCGACGGCATCGATCTGCGCTTTGCGCGATGGGCGCCGCCGCCGGGGCGAAAAGGCACGGTCTGCGTGTTTGCCGGGCGCGGCGAGCAGATCGAAAAATATTTCGAGACCGTATGCGATCTGCGCGATCGTGGTTTTGCGGTGGCGATGGTCGATTGGCGGGGGCAGGGCCTCTCGACGCGGCTGTCGTCCGATCCGCGCAAGGGCTACGTGCGTCGTTTTTCCGACTACGAGATCGACATTCAGTCGTTCATGGAGCAGGTGGTCCTGCCGGATTGCCCGCCGCCGTACTTCGCGCTGGCGCATTCGATGGGCGGCGCGGTGCTGCTGCGCGTGGCGCACGCCGGCAAACGCTGGTTCGACCGCATCGTGCTGTCGGCGCCGATGATCGATCTGCCCGGACGCCGCACCGCCTTCCCGGCGCGTGTGGTGCTGCGCGCGATGCGGCTGTTCGGACAGGGTGGGCACTATGTCCCCGGCGGCACTGATCAACTCACCGGCGTCGCCGATTTCATCGGCAATCCCTTGACCAGCGACCCCGTCCGGTTCGCCCGCAACGTTGCGATCCTTGAGGAAGATCCCGCACTGGGGATCGCCTCTCCGACGGTGGCATGGGCCGATACCGCCTTCCGGGCCATGCATGAATTCTGCGCGACGAATTATCCATCGACGATTCGTCAGCCGCTGCTGATGATCGCGGCAGGCGACGACACCATCGTCTCCACTCCCGCGATCGAGGAGTTCGCTTATCACCTGCGCAGCGGTTCGCACCTCGTTATCGCCGGATCGAAGCACGAGATCCTGCAGGAGCAAAATCGCTATCGCGCTCAGTTCTGGGCGGCGTTCGACGCCTTCGTGCCGGGGTCGCCGTTGTTCTAGCGATTCAGCAGTTTCAGCGCAGCTTCGTGCACGCGCGGATCGCCCGTGGCGACGACGCGGCCGCCGCCTTGCGCGGGCTCGCCCTCCCACGTCGTGATCACGCCGCCCGCTCCGGTGATGATCGGGATCAAGGCGGCGATGTCATAGGGCTTCAACTCCGTCTCGATGACGAGATCGAGATGACCCGCGGCCAGCATGCAATAGGAATAACAGTCGCCGCCATAGCGGGTCAGCCGAACCTCGGCCTCGACCTTGCCGAAGGCTGCACGGTCGTCGGCATTCATCAACAGCGGACTGGTCGTGAACGATGTCGCCTCTTTCAGCGATGCACACCGGCGCACCGCGAGCTTGCGCCCGTTCGACGGACCCTGATAGCTCGCGGAGCGGTTGTCGCCGCTGAACCGTTCGCCGATGTAGGGCTGGTGCATCATGCCGTAGACCGGCATGCCGCGATGAAGCAACGCGATCAGTGTGCCCCAGATGGGAAAGCCGGCGATAAACGACTTCGTGCCGTCGATCGGATCCAGCATCCAGACGTATTCGGCGTCTTCATCCTGGTTGCCGAATTCCTCGCCGACGATGCCGTGCTGTGGGAAACTCGCCTTGATCATCCGGCGCATGACCGCCTCGGCGGCCCGATCCGCCTCCGTGACCGGATCAAAGCCGCGAGCGTCACACTTGTTCTCGACGCCGAGAAGGGACGTTCTGAAGAAAGGAAGAATCGTTTCGCCCGCTGCCGTCGCGAGACGGTCTATGAAGGCGGTAAAATCGATCACCGTCACGTCTACCTCACCGGGCGATGTTCGCACGCGCGCGCCCCCCAAGTTGAGCGCCTCCTATACATGCAGGAATCGAAGGCCGCACCGTCTGCGATCCATTGCACAGCAGTTATCCCATTCTCAGCTCATTCTCCCATGGAGTGCCGGACATGCGACATCTGCGCTCGGAAGAGGGAAATCGTTCCCCGCGGTTGCGGCAGGACTGTGCCAAGCGTGCCGCGATGGAATTAAATCATTGGAATTACTTAGAAAACATGTTGTCTGGCTGGTGCACGGCGAAATCAGAATATACCTAATCGCGGGGAAAAATCGTTTGAAATCCCTTGCTTTTTGTGCAGCGCGGCCGCATATTGTTGCGGTGCGGTAGCCCTCGCGCTACTGCTGCCCTCCTTGGGCGTTTCCTCCCTAGACTTGGGCCGCTTGGTTCGACGAGCGGCCCTTTTTCTTTTTCCGTCCGCGAGGTCGCTTCGAAGTCTCGCCACGTCGCGGGCGGCGGTCTATTCGGCGGCCGATCGGAATGTCCCGAGATCGCCGAGCGGGATGGCGGCCAGCGCGTCGGCGAGCGTCATGAAATCCGCGGCAACCTGGCCGAAGCGCGGGCCACGCTCGCGACGGCGTTCATCCATGTAGACGGCGCGGTTGAGCTCGAACTGCACCGCGTGAAGTCCGCTTGCCGGATTGCCGTAATGCTCGGTGATGAAACCGCCGGCGTAGGGTTTGTTGCGGCCGACCGAATAGCCGAGGCCGCTCATCACGTCCTCGATGACGTTTGGAAGCAGCGGCGCGCAACTGGTGTCATAGCGATCGCCGATCACGATATCGGGCCGTCTCGGTTCATCGTGAGAAATGCCGGTCGACGGCATCGAGTGGCAATCCACAACAATGGCCGTCCCGAACGTCTGGTGGGCCTTGTGGATCAGCCGCCGCAACGCGCGATGGTAGGGTTTGTAGAGCAGTTCGATCCGACCGAGCGCGTCGTCGACGCTGAGACGTTCGCGATAGATCTCCTGGCCGTCGCCGACGACGCGCGGAATGGTGCCGAGGCCGCCCACGACCCGCATCGATCGCGTATTGGCGAAGCTCGGCAAACGACCGGTGAACATCCGGGGATCGAGCTCGTAAGGTTCGCGGTTGACGTCGACATAGGATCGGGGAAAGTTGACCCGAACCACGGGAAAGCCAAGGTCGACGAGGCCAACGATCAGTTCATCCATGAACGAGTCTTCGGATCGGCGAAGGCTGGCAAGGTCGATTCGCGACGCGGCCAGAAACTCCTCCGGATAGATTGAGCCGGAATGCGGGGAGTTGAAGATGATGGGAGACCGCCACTGCGCCGGCTCAGCGATCTCGAAAGGGGGCGTCTGGCCGCCGTCAAATTGGGTCATTGCCGGGCGTCATCCTGAAATTGCGCAGCCGCCTGTCGGATGTTGGCTGGACAGGCGCCTTACGAGCCTGCATTGTCGATAATCGCAGCCATTCTGCCAAGCCAAAGTTCGCTTTCACCCCAAATTTACCCTCATCGGGCTTAGTGGGGTCATTGCTCCTCCAAGCCGGGCCCGATACCACCGCCATGCACAAAATCCTTCTTGCCGAAGACGACAACGACATGCGCCGATTTCTGGTCAAGGCGCTGGAAAACGCTGGTTTCAAGGTATCGTCCTATGACAACGGCCTGTCAGCCTACCAGAGACTGCGCGAGGAGCCATTTGAAATGCTTCTCACCGATATCGTGATGCCGGAAATGGACGGGATCGAACTGGCGCGGCGCGCGTCGGAACTCGATCCCGATATCAAGATCATGTTCATCACCGGCTTTGCCGCCGTCGCGCTGAATTCCGATTCCGCGGCGCCCAAGAACGCCAAGGTGCTCTCCAAGCCGGTGCATCTGCGGGAATTGGTCAGCGAAGTGAACAAGATGCTGGCGGCGTAATTCATGCCCGCCCGTCCTTGCCTGTCAGCACCGGAGCCGATATAGGTCGCGGCGACCCCATGCGGACGTTTTCCGGGCGCGTAGCTCAGCGGGAGAGCACTACCTTGACATGGTAGGGGTCACAGGTTCGATCCCTGTCGCGCCCACCATCCAGTCGGCTGTTTCGCTATTGTATGGAGACCGATCGGAAAGGACCGCCGTTGGCGGGGTTTTCTGACCCTGGTTTTGTGGGTGGCTGTCTCCGTTCGTGGATATGCCCATTTTTCGCTCGCTGTCTCTGGTACGAAAATTCCTGTTCCTGGCAGAGTCCGTCAGCTCATGAGCTTGTTGCCGGGTTGTCGCGCAGATCCCAGCGCCTGACACTGGCCCTGGAAAAGTGACGGGATTGGCTTACGTAGCCGCCGTTCCGACGATCATAACAAAAGCGTGGGCAATCCGAGTTTGATATACTGTTTCGACCACTCGAGCGGTGCGTCGCGGAGTGCCGCAATGTCGATGCCACGGGGTAGGCGCCCTTCGATGGCGGCCTTGATCAGGGACGGCGCGAGGAAGGCCATCGACAGCGTCAGATTGACTTGCCGTGCGCTGCATTTTTGTCTGACCGCAATCTGTTCGATGGTCGATCGTCCGGAGACGATCTCCTCCAGCCACTGCTGGCTCCGTGCAATGGCACGGATGAGGCCCGCGCGACGTTCGCGCGGATCGGTGATGCGATAGCGTCGGACGTCATCGACAAGCTCGGAATCAAGATCGAGCTTCAGTTTCTTGCGAACGACACCGGCAAAGAACCCACGCACCGAATGCGGTTGCCAACCCGTCGCCTTAACGACGGCTTTGATCGTGCAGCCATCTGTCGATCGCAGCAGAGCAAGCACCCGGGCCTGCTTGGAATTGGCGCGAGCGCCGGTCGCTTTTGCTGGCGAAGCGGATGCATCGTTAGCCGGAAATACCTTCGATGCCGCTGGCCTTTTTGTCGTGCGGCAACGTGTTTGGCTTTAATGGATCGGGGAGTAGCTAATTTTGAAGTACGTCTGGTCGTGGCTGGCTGCTTTGCTTTGGCTTTCGTCATCAGGATCTCCGTGGTTACGGGGCATCCCTCGCGCCCCACCGCCGCAGCCCCGCACTGCCCAAAAACCGGCGGGGTCAAGATCCTGACGAGTCTACGCGCTCGCTATGACAGCCGCACTAATGCTCTGTTGCCGCAGCAAAGCCAGTCCTTTCTGAGCAATCTTGTTGCTCGTTTATCGGATTGGTGCCGGCGAAATTCTCGGATGAGCACGATCGGCGAGCCTCTCTGGACGGCGAGATGCGCCCCCTGACCGTCCGACGGCGTTGGCGCTGACCGAGTATTTATTGTTGTCAAAGCGCATGAGGCAGGTCTTCGGCACCGAGGCCGGCTCTGGACCGGCGTCAATCGTGACCCGCTTCTACCCGGTTTTCTTAATTCCCTTCAGAGCGTGACCGCCCAACCTTCCAGTTACGTGACCCCGGCGCCCGTTCACACATGTCGCGCAGATTCTTCTGTCTAGGAGGCGGAGTGATCCGATCCTCCCGCTGGCGCGTAACATCTTCAGGACTGGAGCGGGAAAGGAAATCCCCTTGAAAACTTATGGCATCGCCTATCTCGCGACCGGCCTGGTGTTTCTCGCCATCGACGCCGTCTGGTTGACAGTTGCCGCGCAACGGCTTTACCGGCCGCTGATCGGCGACATGCTGCTTGAGAGCTTCCGCCTTCTGCCCGCGCTGCTCTTCTACCTGATCTATATCGCAGGCATCGTGGTGTTCGCCATCGCCCCGGCAATGGCCAGCGGGCGCTGGACCACCGCCACATTCTACGGAGCATTTCTCGGATTCGTTGCCTATGCGACCTATGACCTGACAAACCAGGCGACATTGCGCAATTGGCCAGCCGCCGTCACCGTCGCCGACCTGTGCTGGGGAACATTTTTGACGGCGTTGGCGGCGACCATCGGTTTCCTGATCACGCGCGCCATCACGCCCTCGACCTGACAAGGATTACGTTCGGCGGCTCAGCAGCCCCGAGGCGACAAGTCCGACGAATACGGTCAGCGTACCGGCGCTCATCGCGTTCAATCTGACGAAAGCGTGGTATTCGGCCGCGGAGTAGCGGTGGACGGGCGCACCGTACAAATCGCCAGATCCCAGGTAGACGAGCATCGCCATCCCGATGAGAACGAAGGCAGTCAGCCTTTCGAAAGCCCGGAAGAAGGTCGCGGCAATCAGCGCGCAGGGAATGAGAAAAATCTCCACGCCTGATGCCTGTCCGAACATTTCGGCACTCAAAACCACGTTGGCCATGCCGGCAACAGGAAGAAGCGCCCGGCCTGCCGTCGGCGATCGTCTGGCCAGCGCCGGCACCGCCAGGAAGAATGGCGTCGATAGGAACGTGAAGAAGGTCGGCCAGATCTGGTCGCTGACCGCCCAATAGACATAGAGCGGATAGAAGGGTTGGTTGGCGGCGACGACCAAGGCAATCACGTTGCAGGCGGCGACCATGGGATCGTCATGGGCGGCATAGGCCGCAACTCGCCGCCGGATTTCGTGGACAAGGCCCATGGCCGTCCCTCGCGTCATGCCGGGCGCAGCAGGTAGTGCTCCGCGTTGGCGGCATCGGCATGTTCGGCGATCGGGAGCTTCGCCATGGCGCGGGCGAAATCCTCTTCCTGCTGACCGGACGCAGCGGGGAGCTTCCTTTTTGTCCGACTGACCAGACGCTCGATCCCGATGCGTGCCAACGGGTCGGGAAGCGGGGAGCGCTCGGCGGCGCGGATCGCCGAGGAAATCAGGCTCATGGCGAAACTCCATTGCCGCCGGCTGCGCCGCCACGGCGTTGCGGTCCGGGCCAGAAGGCGTTGACGCGTCGCTGATAGTCGCGAAAGGCTTCGCCGCGAGAACGCAGCATATGCGCCTCGAGGGGCGGGATGCCGGAGACATGCACAAGGAGCCAGTACATCAAGAGCGGTCCGGCAAGCGCCAGCCATCCCCACGGATAAGCCCCGGTGAAATCGACAGCGATCACGGCATAGGCGAGCCAGCCCAGCCATTCGAAGAAATAGTTCGGGTGACGAGACATGCCCCAGAGCCCGACGCTGCAAACCTTGCCTTTGTTTCCCGGATCGGAACGAAAAGCCGAAAGCTGGCGATCGGCGATGGTTTCCCCGACGATCGCCGCGATCAGCACCGCGACGCCCAGCCAGTCCGGCAATCTCGGTCCAGGTGCCGGATTGCGGGCAGCGATTGCGATCGACAGTGCGAGAACCAGCGCGGCCAGGGCCTGGATTTGCAGGAACCAGAACAGCCGGGATTTGAACGCGCTTCCCCATTCCTCGCGCAATTGCCGGTAGCGCGGATCATCGCCGCCGCCGCGGGCGGTGCGGATCGCGATATGGAGACCAAGACGCAGCGACCATACGATGGCCAGCAGCGCCACCAGTACCTGACGGGTTCTCATTTCGCCGCCGGCGAAGGGCACAAGAGCCGCTGCCGCGCCGAAACCACCGGTCGCAAACGACCAGATCGCGTCGATCCAGCCTGACCGGCCGGTCCGAAGCGCGACCAGCCACGCCCCGGCCATCGCCGCCGAAAGGCAAACCGCGAACGTGGCAAGCGCGATCGCGAGTGTCATGTGATCCGGTCCTGCTGCTGTTTGCTGGATCGGTAGACGCGGAGGGTTTGCCGGTGCTTGCATCCATGGTGGATGCCCCGAAGGGTTATTAGAGAGCCGATGCGAATGACGGTATCGCGTATCTCTACTGGAGACGACAATGCGTCCGTGCGCCGAGCGTCACTGGCGAGATGAATCCGGTCGGCCCGTGCTCCGGCCACGGTTCAAAAGCCCACGAACGGACGCAGAAGGCGGCCCAACAAGCCATGAAGACGCGTATCGCCTTCCAGAGCGGCGAGACATATGCACTCCGATTCCTCGCCCACCACCGGGCGGTGATCGACCTCGTCGTCGGCTTCGTCGAGATCGCCGGGGAAATATCGGCCGCGCTCGTCCGCCAGCGATCCTGACAGGACCTGCATGAACTCCAGACCGGTATGCCCATGGGCAGGGAGATGAAGCCCCGTTCTGCCCTTGAGCAGCATGACCTTGGCCTCCGGGCTTCCAGCAATCGTCACCTTGCTCCAATGGAAGCCGGGCCCGAGCCAGCGCCATGGTCCGACGTCGCAATGGCGCAGTGCGCGGGGAAGATCCATGCCGAGTGCCGGCTGCTTCCTCGGCGGGGGTTCTCTCGCCGGCTCGGGCGGAATAGCTTCAAGCCGTTCAATGGTTCGCCCGAACAGGTCCGCGGCAAGCGGCACCGGTCGCATTTCTTCAAGAAGCGCGCCGCCCATGGCCTCGAAACCCGACAGGCGCCAGCGGCAGTGCGCGCAACTTTCGAGGTGAACGGACACGACCAGCGCCGGTCCGGCGCCCAGCGTTCCGGCCGCGAGGCGGAGCAGCGTTTCGTCGCTGGGGTGATGATGGATCGTCATAGGTCGTCGTCCAAGAGGGTCCGTAGCCGCTCCAGTGCGAGCCGGATTCGGGATTTTACGGTGCCAAGCGGGATGTCCAGTTCGCGGGCGATCTCGGCGTGCGGCTTCTCGGCGAAGTAGGAGAGCTGCACGACCGCCGCCTGCTCGCTCGACAGGCCTCCAAGAGCTGCTCGTATCTTCTGCTCGCGATCGACTGTGATCGCGATCTCTTCACCCGACAGCGGCTGGTCGGCTTCGTCGCTCGGATCGGGCCATTGGTCCCGGGAACGCGCCCGGCGCAACCTGTCGATCCGCCGGTTGCTGGCAATCGTGAACACCCATGTCGACGCCCCCGCGCGGCATGGATCGAAATAGGACGCCTTGCGCCAAAGCGTGAGCATGACCTCCTGCGCTACCTCCTCGGCCATGTGATCGGCAAAACCGGAGCGCATCAGGAAGCTTTTCACGCGCGGCGCGAAATACGCGAACAATTGCGCGAAGGCACTCCGGTCCTTGTCCTTGGCGACAGCATCGATGAGGCGGATCAGCTCCTCGGGAGAGGGCGTCGCCTCCTTCTCTCTGGCGTCGTTCAAAACAATGAGCCTTGCTGCCGAGCGGATCTGCCGCCTGCGCCTGTGGTGGAGATGTAACCCTGCAGCATCCATTTGCCCCCTGATACGTCGGAGCGCAGTCCCCGGATCACCCGTTTTCTCCGCCGCAAGTGATCCATCGCTCCGTCAGTTCCGTAAATATTGGCAGGACGCCGCGCCAATGGAAATCCTTTGACCGAAATCTTTGCTGCCAGTGATTGGAATGGCATTCGTGGCCATGAGGCTTCACCTGCTCGAAGCCTCGATATTGCCGTTGTCGGGAGCGGCATTTCGGGCCTGTCTGCCGCGTGGCTGCTCTCCAAACAGCACCGGGTTGTCCTTTATGAAGCCGATGACCGGCTGGGCGGGCACAGCCATACAGTCGACGCCGCGGGCGTCGCGGTCGATACCGGCTTTATCGTCTTCAACGAGACCGCCTATCCGAACCTGACGGCCCTGTTCCAGCATATCGGCGTCGCCACGAAACGGTCCGACATGTCGTTCGCCGTTTCGCTCGACGATGGCCGGCTTGAATATTCAGGCACCAACTTCCTCGGCCTTTTTGCGCAGGGTCGAAACGCGATCAGCCCGCGCTTCTGGCGGATGCTGCGCGATCTGGTTCGCTTCTATCGCGAGGCGCCGCGCAATGTAGCGGCGCTGGGCGTGATGACGCTCGACGAATATCTCGACGCCGCCGGCTATGGCGAGAGCTTTCGCGACGATCATCTCTATCCGATGGCGGCGGCCATCTGGTCGACGCCCGCGGCAAGGATCGGCTCCTATCCGGCGGCTTCGTTCATCAGATTCTGCGAAACCCACGGTCTCCTGAAGCTGTCCGGACGCCCCGTCTGGCGAACCGTGGCCGGAGGCAGCAGATCCTATGTGCGGAGGCTTGCCGACGCGATATCCGAGATCGTTTGCAGCCATCCGATAAGGCAGGTCGTCCGGACGGCGGACGGAGCTGAAATCATCGGCCATGACGGGCTTCGCCGCCGTTTCGATCAGGTGGTGATCGCGACCCATGCGGATCAGGCTTTGCAGATGCTTGCCGATCCGAGCGGCGATGAACTGCGGCTGCTCGGCGCGTTCGACTATATCGCCAACGAGGCAATCCTTCATACCGATGCGCGCCTCATGCCGCGAAGACGCCGGGTCTGGTCGAGCTGGAACTACGTGACCAAGGGCGATGACAACGCTCGCAAGCTCGCCGTCACTTACTGGATGAACCGCCTCCAGGACATCGAAAGCGCCCGGCCTCTGTTCGTGACGCTCAATCCGCACCGGGAAATCGCGCCCGACTCAGTCTTGCGACGAATGCGCTACAGCCATCCCCTTTTCGATATCCATGCGATGCAGGCGCAGCAACAGCTCTGGTCCTTGCAGGGCCGCCGCAACACCTGGTTCTGCGGCGCCTATTTTGGCGCAGGTTTCCACGAGGACGGATTGCAGGCCGGCCTCGCGGTCGCCGAAGCTCTCGGCGGCGTGCGGCGGCCGTGGACGGTCCCGGACGAGTCGGGCCGCATCTGCGTTCATGCGGTCCTGCCCGCCATGCCTGCAACAGAGGTGGCCTGATGCCGGGGTTTCATTCCTCCCTCTACTTCGGCTCGGTCATGCATCACCGATTGCGGCCGCGGGAGCATCGATTGCGCTACGGCATTTTCTACCTGCTGCTCGATCTCGACGAAATCGACGCATTGGCGGACAGGCTTCGCTTGTTCTCGCATAATCGCTTCAATCTTTTCAGCCTCCATGATGCCGATCATGGCGAGGGAACGGCAATTTCGCCGCGCGACAGAATCGAGCAGCATCTGCAGGAAGCGGGCATCGAATCCAACGGCCCCATCCGGCTGCTCGCCATGCCGCGCATCCTGGGATACGCCTTCAATCCGCTCAGTATCTACTTCTGCCACAGACGGGACAACTCGCTTTCGGCGATATTCTACGAGGTCAACAACACGTTCGGTCAGCGGCACAATTATCTCATTCCCGTGCCGCGCGACGCAAAAGCACCGATCCGTCAGGAAAGCCGAAAATCGTTCTATGTCTCGCCCTTCATGACCACCGACATGGCCTATTCCTTCTCGGTCGTTCCTCCGGGAAAGAATTTGTCGGTTTCGGTCATCGGCCGCGATAGCCAGGGACCACTGATCGTCGCCAGGCTTTCCGCGACCCGGCAGGATCTGACGGACGCCGCGCTGGCGCGCGCCTTCTGCGCCTATCCGCTGCTGACGCTGAAAGTGATCGCCGGCATCTACTGGGAAGCCTTCCGGATCTGGCTCAAGGGCATTCGCTTGCAGGAGCGCCCCGCTCCACCCGTTCGGCCGGTCACGCTCGGCCGCGATGGCGATGCCGCTAACACCGGTTCGAGAAAGGACGCGACCAATGTCCTCCGATAGCGGAATCCGTGAAGCAAGGGGCGTCGGCCGCGGCGCAGCAGGCTTGGCCGCGCGCCTGCTGCGCCGCGTCGTCGCGCGGATCGAATTCGGCCATATCACCGTCGTGCTGCCATCCGGCGAACTCGTCGAGCACCATGGCACACGGCCCGGAATCGCCGCGACTCTCGTTCTCCATCGCTGGCGCGCATTAAGACGGCTTGCCATTCAGGGCGACCTCGGCTTCGCCGAAGCCTATCTCGACGGCGACTGGTCGAGTCCCGATCTCGCCGCATTGCTGGGTCTGGCGGCACGCAACGTCGCACCACTCAACGACTGGATTTCCGGATTGTGGCCGGCGCGGATGCTCGGTCGTATGCGGCACATTTTGCGGGAGAACAGCAAGTCGGGCAGCCGCCGGAACGTCGTGTTCCACTATGATCTCGGCAACGAGTTCTACCAGTCCTGGCTCGATCCGAGCATGACCTACTCCTCGGCGCTCTACCAGCATCCGGGCCAGACGCTCGAGGATGCTCAGGACGCCAAGCTCGCCCGGATCGTCGAACTCATGAACCTGCGCGGCGGCGAGCATGTCCTCGAGATCGGTTGCGGTTGGGGAGCGCTGGCCACGAGACTGGCCCGCGCCGGCGCCCGCGTTACCGGCGTCACCCTGTCGTCCGAACAACTGGCATTTGCCCGGCGGCGCGGCGCGGAGGAAAAAGACATCGCCGGGACGATCTCGCTTGACTTGATGGACTATCGCGACGTCCGGGGATCCTATGACAGGATCGTCTCGATCGAGATGCTGGAGGCCGTCGGCGAGGCATACTGGCCGGTCTATTTCAAGACATTGCATGACCGCCTGAAGAACGGCGGCGTCGCCGTCCTCCAGGTGATCACCATCGACGAGGCGCGCTTTGCCGCGTATCGCCGCTCGGCCGATTTCATCCAGCGCCATATTTTCCCGGGCGGCATGCTTCCGACCAAAGCGATGATCGCCGAGCACGGCGCAGGGACGGGCCTCAGGCTGCTTTCGACGCAAAGTTTTGGTGACAGCTACGCAACGACACTGGCCGAATGGCGCAAGCGTTTTCGCAAGTCTTGGCCATCGATAGAGGCGATGGGGTTTCCGGAGCGGTTCCGCCGAATCTGGGACTATTATCTCTGTTATTGCGAGGCGGGCTTCAGGGCCGGAACCATCGATGTCGGCTTTTACGTCCTAGCGAAAGCTGACAGCGATTCTCGACAGGCTTGAGTTATAGCGATTCCGACCACGTGCTCGCATCTCTGCTCACTTGCGACCAACAAAATAGCCCGCATGCCCATCGGTGCGCGAAGCGTCTCGGCAGTTACCGAAGTCACCTCGGGTCCGAACAATCAACTCGCGACCGACCGCGCTCATCCGACTACTCTGAAGCCCTATCAGCCTCAAAACCCGCGTCCTGACATGCGCTCGGCACCTACGGGCTCATCGACCGGAACCGGTCCGGACAGCGGGGGGCCATCCTGAACCTGCCCCAAACAGTAGCGAATGCGGCATGTCGAGAGTGCCGGCGCCTCCCGACGATCCTTTCGCCTGCGGCGCCAGACCACGTTAGTTGGGTAACTCTGACCCGGCCGACGAGTACGCCCGGATGGACGGGCAAACCAAGGAGCAAAACAGAAACAGCGATATTCGCGACGTGGAGGAGCATGCCCGGCTGCCTGCGCGCACGGTTTACGAAATCGTCCGCCAGGCGTTTGGCGGTGAAAAAGTTCGAATCGTTTCCGATAGAGTGACGGACTTGGTCGTCAGTGGGCGGGCGGATGTTGGAATATGCAACGTTCGCGAAAGTTGAGGATCGAATTTCTCAATCTTGGCGAGCCAGACGGAGGCTGTGACCGTCGCAAATCACCACTCACTCCCTTTTTGAGTAAGACTCTCAAGGAAATATTTCGCACAAAACTCGCGATATTTGGATAGCGTTGCCCTTTGCTGTCAACAAAATTGGAGGCATCTCGCTTAAGCGTAAAATGATTGTTTCACCCCGGTTGCTTGCCGCGATTGCTTGAAAGGAGGCTTCTATGTTCACATGCACGCCCGTCGACCAAATATCGGAATCGGGTTTCGGCTGCATTTGTCATAGTCCGGCTTTCGCCCGGCTGAATGCCTTGGTCGAGCAGAAATTCTCGCGCCGGTCATTCCTGACGGGCGCTGCCGCCGCTGGCGCGACATTGGCGTTCTGGCCGAAGGAAGCATCTGCCGGTATTCCCGCTGCACCGACCAGGCCGATCGCCTTCACCAATATCAAGTTGTTCGACGGGACATCGAATAAGCTCATCGAGGGCAAGCGCCTCGTCGTCGAGGGCAACAAGATCAAGAGTGTCGAAGCAGCGTCGACTCCAGCACCCGAGGGTGTCAACGTAATCGATGGCGGTGGCCGCACGCTCATGCCCGGCCTGATCGATTGCCATTGGCACTCCACCATGGCCGCAATTTCCATGATGGATCTGCTGACTGCCGATGTCGGCTTTATCAATCTGGTCGCGGCGGAAGAGGCAAACAAGACGCTGATGCGCGGCTTTACCAGCGTTCGTGACATGGCCGGGCCTGCCTTCGGATTGAAGCGCGCGATCGACAGCGGCGTCAATCCCGGTCCACGCATCTGGCCGTCGGGCGCGATGATCTCGCAGACCTCGGGGCATGGCGATTTCCGTTTCCCTTATGAAGTCCCGGCACCCATGAACGGGCCGCTCTCGCATGGTGATGCCATCGGGGGCGGATCCATTGCCGATGGTCCCGATCAGGTGATGAAGAGGGTTCGCGAGCAGTTGATGCACGGTGCGAGCCAGATCAAATTGGCGGCTGGTGGCGGCGTCGCATCCAACTACGATCCGATCGACGTCAGCCAATATACCGAGGCCGAATTCCGCGCTGCCGTCGACTCTGCCGAGAACTGGGGCACCTATGTTGCCGTTCATGCCTACACGCCGCGCGCGATCCAGACTGCGATCCGCGGTGGTGTACGCTGCATCGACCACGGCCAGTTGATGGATGAAGAGACAGCGAGGATTATGGCCGACAAGGGGATATGGTTCTCCTCGCAGGCCTTCATTCAGAACGAGTTCGCCAATCCTTTTCCGGAGGGATCGGCAAACCGTGAAAAGCAGAAAATCATGTTCGCCGGCACCGACACCGCCTATACTCTGGCGAAGAAGCACAGACTCAAGACGGCCTGGGGCACGGACATTCTGTTCGACCCGACAATGACCAAGAATCAGGGGGCCATCCTCGCCACGATGTCGCGCTGGTACTCGAATGGCGAAATCCTCACCATGGCGACCAGTACGAATGCCGCGCTATTGGCGATGTCCGGCCCGCGTAATCCCTATCCGGGCAAGATCGGCGTGATTGAAGCGGGCGCCTATGCCGATATTCTTCTCGTCGATGGCGACCCGATTGCCAACATCAAGCTGATCGCTGATCCAGACAAGAACTTGAAGGTCATCATGAAGGACGGTCGCATCTACAAAAATACGTTGGCGACATAACCCGAGGTGTACGAGCTAAATGGCCCAGGTTCCGGATTCGCAGCGGCTGGGCTTCGAGGCGACAGCCGAACTGAGATTCGACGATCCGGACGTGATGGCGGCAACCATGCCCGGCGGCACGTTCGGCATCCTGCCGTTCAACGGGCAGCCTTTTGAGGGAACGATTCGGGCGACCAGTTTGGGGGAGGGCTTTTCGGCTCGCTCGGTTGCGTTCGAGAGCCCTGTCCTGATCCGCTCCCGCTTTATTGAAAATGCCTCCACGATCTCTTTCCTGTTGCCGTGCATCCAGGGCGATACCGCACTGCTTAACGGGAAGGAGGTCGATGCCCGGTACCTCGCGTCGTCCAACGGCGGAGTGAAACATCAATTCCTGACGAAAGGGACGCATGAGGTCGGGGTCTTCACTGTTGATCGTGATGTGTTGTTCGACGCCATCGAAATCCTGGGAAAACACTCTGTTCCTGCCTATCTGCATCACGACGCCAACATCTTGACCGACCCGAGATGCACGGCGAGGCTGAATGCCTTGTATCGTCAAGTGAACTGCGTCCTGCGCACATTGTCCTGTCAGAATCTGTCGACCTTCGCTGGCAACGGAATCGCCATCTTGCGCGATGTTGTGCTGGCGGAGCTTGTTTCATCGATCACCGAAGGGCAAGGAAAGCGGGATCATTTAGCGACCTGGCGCCGGACTGAGGCGATGGCGCGGGTCGACCGCTTCGTTGACGAATACGCCGATCAGATATTCAGTATGGAACGCTTTTGCCTCGAAACCGGGATGTCGCTTCGAACGCTCGAAGCGATCATCAAGGAACGCACGGGCTTGAGTGCGCTGTCCTACCTTCGGCGTCGGCGGCTTGCCATGGTCCGACGAACACTGTTGAACCCAGACAACTCGACCAATGTGACGCGCACCGCGCTCAGGTACGGTTTTCTGCACCTCGGGCGCTTTGCGGTGGAGTACCGGCGGACATATGGCGAAACGCCGTCGAAAACGCTGACCCGAAAGCTCGGCAATGGCTTAGCCTCACCGCAATGCACGTCAGAGTGAGCGGGCAGGATATGCACAAACGTAAAATCATCACGTTCTAGGGATGCTCTTCCTTCAAAGGAGAGGTTACCTAACCGATTGGATGACGGCCTATGCGGCATTTGGCTATCACGACAGCAACATCAACTATGTGTCTCCCTCACCCAGTATCTCCAACGCTGTGCCGGGGCAATTGTCGTCCCCGCCCGGAGCATTCCAACTTGGGGGACTCTTTGGGCAGCCTGCTACCGGCAAGGAGACGTTCGAGACTTTCGCGGGTGAGGCGGGCATCCGGGCGAAGATCAATACCGGCCCCATCAATCACGCGATCAACGTCAATTACGCGATCAACGATCGGACCTATAACCAGACCCTCTGGGCGCGTACAAGAAGTCCGATCGCAAATCTGATTTTCTGGAACCTCTACACCGAGCCGACGAACATAGCGAAGCCCAACTTCAGCACATTAAATATCAGCCAGATAACCGGCGTGCGGGTCTCCAGCGTTGGCATATCAGATACCATGTCAATGCTGGACGATCGGGTGCAGTTCACGATCGGCGCTCGTCATCAGACCGCCGGCTCGGAGGTGACGGTTTTTCTGGGGCCGCCGGGGTCTGCCAGCCGCCCCGAGCATGACTCGTCTGTGTGGAGTCCGGCATACGCCGTTGTCGTCAAACCGGTCGAGCATATCTCGCTTTATGCGAACTATATCGAGGGCCTTCAAACGCCTGTTGTGGTTGGCCCGTTGTATGCGAATGCCGGGACCGTATTCCCGCCGTCGCAAACGCAGCAAGCTGAAGGCGGCATCAAGTTCGACGCAGGCCGGCTCACCGCGACGCTGAGCTATTTCGACATCAACCAGCCGGGCCTCCTCACGATCGGCTCTGGCGTGAGCGCGACGCAGGAGCTCAACGGCAGGCAGCGCAATCGCGGCGTAGAGCTCAACGTGTTCGGCGAAATCACACCAGCCATCCGCGCCCTTGGCGGCGTTGCCATGCGACGGTGTGCAGGAAAAGACCCAGGGCGGGGTCAATGACGGCAAGAAAGCCATCGGCGTTCCCACCGTCACCGCGAATATCGGCGCGGAATGGGATACGCCTTTCGTGCCCGGGCTTACGCTCACCAGCCGCGTCATCTACACAGGTTCGCAATACGTGAATGCCACAAACACTCTGAGTATACCCGAGTGGACGCGTGTCGATCTCGGGGCGCGATACACCTTTGCGTCGCCCTGGAATGGAAAGCCGATCGTCGTGCGTGCCAGCGTCGAGAACGTCGCCAACCAGGCTTACTGGGCCTCGGCGTATAGCGGGGTTATCACGCTCGCAGCTCCTCGAACCTATCTGGTATCGACTACATTTAACTTCTGATGCACAAATGACGATCAAGATATGGTCACGCATTCATACATGGACATCGCTCGTCAGCATGTTGTTTTTGCTGATGCTCTGCGTGACAGGACTGCCGCTGATTTTTCACCATGAGATTGACGATCTATTCGAGGAGGAAATTTCCGCCCCTACGATGTCAGCGGATACCCCCGGGCATCTTTGGATCGATTGCACCAAAAGCCACTCAACTCGTGGCAGAACTTCACATGCCCCCTAGCGTTTCACTTGCCGTCGACGATCGCCAGCATCACTTGATGCCGGAGCGTGAGGATAGGATTTTCTTGCTCCAGTTGGCGCTAGCCACCTGGGCACGCTCGCTTCATACTAGCCGGCCCGCCTGTGAGGATTGTGCAGATGAGCGACGAAGATGAACAGCAGATAAGGGAGATATTGTCGCGGTTCAGCGACGGTCCTGAAAGCAAGGAGACGACGGTTCGACAGGTCAAGAACACTCTCGAAGCCTACCTTGAGAATGGGCCGGGAACGCGCGAGGAGCGGCAGAAGGTCGTGCTCGGGAAGCTTCGCGAAATAGATGCGTCGTTCAAGAACCTTCGGAGCAAACCGAACTGACGCGCTCTATCAGGAGACGCCACGATGGGCTGGCGCTCGCAAGCTTACGAACTGACGAAGGAACGCGACTTCAATGGCTTACCGGGGCGTGATCGGAAGATCATTCAACGCGCCGGGTGGGTTTGCGGCGCAAGCGATCATATTCGCCTGTATCGTAGCCGGGCCGCGAGCTTATTTCGAGTTCGCCCCAATAGATCTTACACGGCTGTCTCGAACATTAGGAAGCAGAAGTCCCAAGCCCAGCGGCGGATGATCGGCAATATCCGGTGAATCCACGGCAACATTGCTCGAAACACTTGGAGACGAGGCCACGACGTCCCGCATGTCAGGCTGCGCCGAACGCGGGATAGAGGGTGCGCAAACCAGGCCGTCATCCGCCGGCTGGTTGAATTAGGGCTGAAGCGGAAATAGCCGAAAGCGTCGCTCGGCGCGGCAATTTCAGTAGTTGTAGAAAGCCTCTCCCGCCAATCGGCGCTGCGCGGCTGATTCGTGGTCACCGGCTTTCTTACGAAGCGCGTCTCTCGCTTTTCCTACCGGAAGCTTATTGACCTTCTCCGTATCAATGTCCGCAAAGCAGCGGTTTTCCGGCGCCATCGAATGTTGGGTTCATGACACATCCGTTGCAAACGATGTCGCACGACTATGACAATGGCGAATGCCCGATCTGCAGCGGAGACGGCTACACGTTACCGGCCGGAACGTGCATGAGTTGGCGTCTGACGCCGTGCGTCACGGTAACTAAAGACGACCCTCATGAAAGGAGGCTGCGATGAAGAAACTGGTGTCGATCGATGAGCGGACCGAAGGAAAAGATCGCGGGGCGTTCGTCCTACATTGGGTAGAAAACACCGTAGAATACAGCATCGTCACCAATCGGGACGGCACTACATCTCGGATCGCGAAACCGGCCATTCAACAGAGTGAGACAGAACTTCCTTTTTCCGATAAGCACCAGCGCCGCACAATAGAAGCCGAGCTACAACAAGCGCATTGCTAGATTCTCCCCGCTGGCCGCCGTCCAAACTGGTTCATATCCACCGGCTCACGTAGCTGCGGCATTCCGTTCCGCCGATCCGGATGAATAAACGGAGTCACGTCTAGCTGGACGGCGAACTCATAAACGCGGTCGGCCATTTTCAAGGCGAATGCTGAGTACAAACTACGTGTATGGTCAGTCACATCGTCGTGTGACGATGTGACCTAACGTGTCTGAAGTTTAATCCGCTCGACTCATCATCGTCAGAGTTCCGCAGTACGGCTGTCGCCGACTCTTGGTACAGCCACGCCAAAATTGAGACTGTGCGGTATGTTTGATGCAGAGCTAGTTACGATCATGAGGGGCGCGCTTGCATAGGCCGAATTGGAAGTCTGCCCCGATTCATCAACACAAGTGCTAATGGCCGAACGGATTCTTCAATCCGCCGCGAAAGGCACCCGCTCGCAGGAGGCGTTTCGTATCATCGCGACCGAAGCCGCCGCAGAAAGCGAACGTCTAGGACTTCTCACCCCACCTCATTCGCGACACGCGGAACAAGGCCTCGTTGACCATGAGGACGAGAAGGAGTTTTGGTGATCGCACGTGTCCGCAGCGCTTCTCGTGTCGTGGACTCAATCGGCCTCAGCAGCTTCGTCCGTCGACTTAACGCCTCATACCACGACGCGCTCAATTCCTTCCAAACCTTCGCCCTGCTCTTCGCACGCACTGAGCGACATATCGGCGCTGTGGCTTGCAGTCGTACCGGCGATCCGGCAGAGGTGATTTTAAGGATGCTGTTGTGTTGCGGTCGTTCGGCGTAGTGCCGAGCGATCTATCGGAGCTCTGACCGGCGAGCAAATAAAAACCGCGCCATTCACCCGATCGATCCGTAGCACGGACACTGCCCCCGATATCCGGCTACGATATCATCCAAGCTAGACATTTCTAACGTTCTTTGGGTGTCCTCCTAGGACCATGAGCAAGCAAGTGATCGAATACAGAAATGCATCCACGCGAGCGCGATCCAGATGGCCGGATAAAGATCGCACTTCGATCCAACGCAGACATGCGATGAGAACCGACGCCCGTAAATTAAAAGCGCAAAATACAAAAATCCAAGATGCAGAGGGCACAGTTGGACCAACCAGCCCTGACAAAGCGCACTTTGTCTCCCACATTAAAGATTCTCATAGACGATAAAGTCGCCAAAACCGTTACAAGAAATGAAATTAAAGCGATCGATGCAATAATGAGAAAGTGATCAGAAGACGCCTCACGAATTTCGAAGACTGAAATGTAGACGAGCGTCGCAGTCGGACTCAAAAATACGAGCAAAAATAGAACAAGTCTCTGCCCCTGGTTCATCGACAACCCGCCTTGGCGAACTGGTCGGGGTCCCTAGAGCATTTGGGGGTCATCGGCGGGTATCTTCACAAACATAGCCGTAACCGAAAAGCGATAGAGAGCATCGAAGGTCACCGACCTGCAACACGCCGTGATTCCGGTTAGGCGGCACAAACTGCCCGATCAAATTAAGTACGATAAAAATCCCGACAACAATGCAAAGCTCTTTTAAGGCGTCCATTCTGACAATATGCACTGCGGGCCGCTTGTTTTCCGGAAGTCTGTCACTACCGGCCTTTGAACCGAAGGTTTGATCTTCATACTAACATAACAGTTAGCCGTGTGGAGGAATGATCATGCTGATTCAAAAGAGCTTAAAATTAGCTGCTCTCCTTTCCTTCGTTGTTGCTATGCCTCAGCTTGCGTATGCACTGCCGAAACAAGGAACCGGAAAATGCACTTGCATGTGCATTGCGCCAAGTGGCGTGAATGGCGGGTCGCTTGTGAGTATCAATACCTACAATTCTCAAGGCTATTCGTGCGGCGCATTCGAGGGCAAAACTTGTAACTTGGATAATCCTTATACGGGCGGGGTTTCCACCGGCTCTTTGATCGGTTGCGGAAGCGCAACGAAAAATTTTGGGCGTCCGTCGATTCTCGTCTCGCCTTGGGTAGGAGTGGAGAAGTTGCAGCGACGCTGATGGGACGTCTGGCGCTGTTGCAGCGCGTATCCCTCTGCAAACCCGAACCATTCGATCATCGTACGCCGGATCGATCTTAACTTTCGACGGTGAAATCGGCGCCAACGTGGCTTGTGCCAACCAGCTCCCAATTGTTGAGCGCATTCGTCACCGCGCGGCAACTTCCCGCGCCAGTGAGTTCGTTTGGCTCACGGCGCGGCCGGCTTCTTGGTTCCGCTGGGCTTACGCCGGTGCGGCTGTCCGATTTCGGCGAACGGATTCGGCAGCATGGTTTCCTTATCGACCGGTTGAGACGCGGAAATATGACTGCGGCCGGCCCGCGATTGGCGGCGGCGCCGCCATCCGATCCGCTAGGTCTTTCCTGATGCGAGGCATCGCGGTGCTCCGCATGCGACGCAGAAATGTAATGCTCGCGCCGGCACACAAGAAAGCCCACAGCGGCCCTCACAAGGGGGGCACACGATCGAAGGGCGCAATATAGCCTGCAGGAATAGAGAAATTATAACTTGGCTTCTGAACGCCAGCTACTTCATTCGACTTGGTCGCATTGGGGTGATCCGCCTGCCGCGTATCACTCCGTGAGCGCAGCGATAGTCAGATACGAACCGACATTTCGAGACCTCCGTCGAATGGAAGCGTCATGGTTCTGAAGCCATGGGCCGGCTTCTCGATGACAGAAAAATAATCTGCATATTCGGCGCGCAAACGTCCGGTGTTGTCGCAGATCACGATCGCGCCTGGCCGCAGATGTGACATCACCAGCTCAAGCGCGGGCCGCGCCATCGGAATCCAGATGTCCACCAGCATGAAGTCGATACTTGTCTCGATTCGCTTGAGGGTCTCGCGAAGATCACCTTCCCGCAGTTCGATCAGGCCATCCAATCCGGCATCTGCGAAGTTTTTACGTGCCGCGTCTGCCTTCGACCGTTCGTATTCCGTGCCTATCACAAGCCCTTCACCACCATTGGTCCGGATATTGTCGCGGACAGCGGCCGCGAGATAAAGCGTCGAAACTCCGTAGGAGGTTCCGATCTCGACGATGCGGCGGGCGTTTGTCGCACGACAAAGCTGGTAGCAGAACTCTGCCTTCTCGCGATCGAGCGCGACGAGTTTGTCGCTCAGGAATTTCTTGACGTGAGGATCGTTTTCCGGGGAAAGCGGTGCTTCGGGCCGGTGATGCTCCTGATAAAATGCGAACAACGCCTCATTCTGAGAATCGCTCATGGCGTGTAAAGCAGAGAGCTGCCGCTCAAGCTCAGGATCCTGCAACACACTCATCAAGAACCCCCATAGCGATCGTCAAGATTGTAAGACAGTGATCGCCCCGCTCGCGGATCTCGCCGCTTAGAAAGGCTCTAAGCCGGTACCGGTTGCTACGCTTTCCGCTTCCGCCTAAGCGAAATGAAATATTTGATATGGGGCGGTTGCAAGCCTTTCAGTTTACTTTCTGCACGGAGCGGCTCGTGTCAGCTTGGGATTTGCAGGATTTGTTCCGGCGCTTTGGCGCGGACCTTTTGCGACAGGCTTCCAAAAAGGTCCAGTCCTCGGACATTGCCGCGGACATCATTCAGGATACCTTCGTGCGGCTGATGACTTCGTCTCCTTCGGCCGAGCTCGTCGAAAATCAGAAAGGCTATCTCTACCGGGTCGTTGATAATCTGGCTATCGACTATCTGCGCCGTCGGTCGCTGCAATCGAACCGCTTCGTCAGTCTCGATGTCGCACAAAACACGCCCGACAGCCTGCCCGACGCTGAAACTGTGTTGGCTTACAGGCAGGCCATCCGGACGCTCGCCGACGCAATCGATGAATTGCCGCCGCGTTGCCGGAAGGTATTCCTTCTGAACCGGTTCGACGGGTTGAACTATCGCGAAATCGCGGATCAACTGCGGATTTCCACCAGCATGGTCGAGAAGCATATGATGAAGGCGATCGGCCACTGCCGCAACCGGCTGGACGGACTGATCGATTGAATTTATTCCAAGGCGCGAGGTGAGGCATCGAGGCTCTGCGACGTCTCTGGATTCGAAGGGCGTGCGATGATCTCCTCTTCAGCCCTTATGGACACCCGGTTTGAATGTCAAAACGCTCCGAACCGCAATCGCCACCGACGGCGCGCGATCAGGCGCTGGCCTGGTTTGTCCGGCTGAATTCCGGCGATGCGACCACCGAGGAGCGGGTTGCGTTCCGACACTGGCAGGCCGCCGATCCGGCGCATCAGGCCGAGTTCGAGAAACTTGCGGCCATGTGGGGCCGGCTTGAGGCGGTGGAAGATCCGCGGCGGGTATCGCGGCGCCGAGCGCTGAAGACGGGCGGGTCCGCGATCGGCGTGGCGGCCATACTTGGTGCGGGCTACCGGGCCGGCGTCTGGGATTGGCTCACGGGCGGCATCACCACTGAGATAGGTGAAATCCGCACCGTTACGCTACCCGACAGTTCCCAGGCCGAGCTCGACGCAGACACGGCCCTTTCGGTGAATTTTGCCGAAAGGGAACGCCGGGTCCAGTTGCAACGGGGCAGGGCTTTGTTCAAGGTCTCCGCCGCTGACGATCGCCCGTTCTCGGTGGTCGCCCGCAACGGCGTCACGACTGCGCTCGGAACGCAGTTCGTCGTCCATTGTGCAAATGACGGCGTAGTCGTGACCGTGCTTGAACATGCTGTCACAGTGCGCATGGACGGCGGCTCTGGCGGTACGCAGGCCACGCTCGGGGCCGGCGAGCAGATTGCCTATGACGACCGCAGGCTTGGCAGCATGAAGCCGGCCGGCCAGACCGAGGTCGCCTGGCGTAGCGGCAAGCTGATCTTCGAGGATGAATCATTGATCAGCGTCATCAGCGACCTCAACCGTTACAGGGCAGGACGCATCGTCCTGTTTGGCGACGGGCTCGGTGCGCTGCGGGTGAGCGGCATTTTCAATGTCCGAAATCCCGGTGGGGTATTGGACGCGATTGCTCGCACCCTGCCGGTCACGATGACCAGCATTACGCCCTATCTCGTTCTTATTCGTCCGGCCTGAGCATTTCCGCTAAGTGGAATCCGGCTAGCCCTGAGAAAATGTACTTGATCAATAATTTGCACCTATCCCCATCGCAGAACCGCCATCTACTTTTGCGGGTACGCGCCAGGGCGCACGCTCCGCTCAAAATCCAAGCACATCTTGCAAGCACATCTTGAAAGAGTTCTAGCTGAGGTGAGGTAAGCGCCATCGGCCTTCGTCTTGGACAAGCAGGGAGTCATCGGTTCATCCGATGGCTCGATTCGAAGGGACGAGGGCGAGTTACATGGGATCGAGAAACGGCGCGTTGGGCGCGGCCGCGTTGATTGTTGCAGCCATAACAGGCGAATGTGCCCTGGCGCAGGCGCCGCAGCGGGTTACGGCAAATCCCGGAGCAGCGGATCATGCTGTGATCCGGTTCTCCATTCCCGCGCAACCGCTGGCGCCGGCCTTGGCCTCGTTCGGGAATGCCGCCGATCTTCAGGTACTCTATACCGCTGACGTTGCCCGGAACATGCGCACGAACGGTGTGCAGGGAGCGTTCTCCAAGGGAGAAGCATTGAGGCGGCTTCTTGCCGGGACAGGACTGGTCTATCGATTTACCAATGCCAGCACGGTCACGATAGAACGGACCGGATCGACGCGCACGGCGGCTGCCTCTGTTCCCGGTGCCATCCCGCTCGACACAATCGAGATCGAAGGCGGACAGCAGGCATTTGGTCCCGTCCATGGTTACGTGGCCGAGAACAGCAGCAGTGCCACCAAAATGAACACGCCGATCATTAGCACGCCGGCCTCTGTTTCCGTCGTCACCCGTCAGCAGATCGACGAACAGCAGGTACAAAGCGTGCCGGAAGCTCTGCGCTACTCGGCGGGCGTACAGCCGGAATCGCGGGGGGCCATGACGGCGCTGGATTACATCTATGCGCGCGGCTTCCCCGTGAACCAGTACCAGGATGGATTGAGGCTCCAGATGTCGGGCGGCTACGCGCTGCCGCAGATCGATCCCTACCATCTGGAGCGCATTGAGGTGCTGCGCGGGCCTGCGTCGGTTCTCTATGGACAGGGGGACTTAGGAGGCACCGTGAACCTCGTCAGCAAGCGTCCGACCGACGTACCCTTCCACGAGGTTCAGCTTCAGTTCGGTAATTACAAACGGGTTCAGACCGCATTCGATTTTGGCGGGCCGATCGATGCCGGCAAGGAGTGGACCTATCGCGTGAGCGGTATCGGCCATAAGTCCGACACCCAGGTCGACTTCGCCAAAGACGAACGAATTTCCATCGCGCCCGCGCTCCGCTGGCGGCCGGACGCCGACACTTCGCTGACGCTGCTTGCAAACTATCAGCATGATCCAAATGTCGGTTTCTACAACTGGGTGCCCGGCTACGGCACGGTGCTTACCAACCCCTTCATGCCGGGCGCGAAGATTCCCACAAGCTTCAATGCGGGGGATCCGGCTTTCGATCGCTATTCGAGGACGCTCGGCGAGATTGGCTATCAGTTCGAGCATCGTTTCAACGACGTCTTCACGGTTCGGCAGAACCTCCGCTATAGCCATGTGGATTCGGCGTTCGACAGGATTTATGCGAGCTATCTCGACGCCGATTTCCATACCCTCAACCGCTACGCCTGGCGGCTGCGTGACCAGTTGAACGGGGTTGCCGTCGACAATCAGTTGCAGGCCGATTTCGCGACCGGTCCGGTACGGCACAAGGTTCTGTTAGGCGTCGATTATCAAAACACCAGCTATCGCCAGCAGCTCGGCTACAATTTCGATCCCAGCGAGGTGCCGCCGATCGATATTTTCAATCCTGTCTATTTTCAGTCGATTCCGATTCCGGAACTCACGGACAAAACCAACCAGACCCAATCTCAACTCGGCTTCTATGCCCAGGATCACATCGAAATCGGCAAGTTGAACCTTCTCTTGGGCGGGCGTTCTGACAGCGCGAAGGCCCGTACGGATGTTTTCTATCTGGACCAGTTCATCGACTCCACCCCCCAAACCGATCGTGCCTTCACGGGGCGCGCCGGCGCGGTCTATGTCTTCGACTCCGGCATCGCTCCATATGTCAGTTTTGCTCAGTCGTTTCTGCCGACCATCGGTGTCGACGCCAATTTGGCTCCCTTCAAGCCGACCACGGGTACGCAATATGAAGCGGGCCTCAAATTCCAGCCCAACGGGACGAATGGTTTTGTCACGTTCTCCGTCTATGACCTGACACAGCAGAATGTTTTGACTCCGGATCCCGCCACCGGCGGACGGACCAGCATCCAGGTCGGGGAGATAAGGTCGCGCGGGATCGAGCTTTCGGCGGTCGCTTCTCTCAGCGAGAGCCTGAACGTGGTGGCGTCGTTCAGCCGCATGTCTCCGACTGTCACCAAAAGCTCCAATATAGGTCTCGCCGTGGGCAGCACTCCGGTCGGCCTTCCCGATATGATGGCGTCGCTGTGGGCGGACTACACCATCAAGGCCGGCCCGGCCGGAGGGGTGGGTTTCGGTGCCGGTGTTCGTTACGTAGGGAAAAGCTTTGGCGACGACGCCAACACGTTCAGTATTCCGGACGCCACTGTCGTCGACGCGGCGTTGCGCTACGATTTTGGCGTGAACAATCCGAGCTTGCGGGGATTGCAGGTTGCGATCAATGCGTCGAACCTGTTCGACAAGGAGTACGTCGCGACATGCTTGAATGCCGATTATTGCGCCTATGGCCTGCGTCGAAAAATTCTTGGCACAGTGACGTACCGCTGGTAACGACCTGCCGGCTGCTGGATAGCTTGCGTATTGTTGGACACACGATGTGACGCGTGCGGTGCTACGGCGATGGGTTTGGGTGCACACGTGGACGAGCCTCGTCTGCACGCTATTTCTGTTGCTTATATGCCTGACCGGGCTGCCGCTCGTTTTCGAGGAAGAGATCGACAATTGGCTCGGCAACGATCCGCCTTACGCGGCGTTGCCCGCTGAAACGCCGGCGGCCAATCTCGATCGTCTTGTAGCGGCGAGCCGGGGACTCTATCCGGGCGAAATCATCACTTCCATCTTCATCGACGACGACGAGCCGAAAGTCATCGTCTCGATGGCGCCGTCATGGGAGATTGCGAACGCCAATCCCAAGGCACAACACTGGATCAAATTCGACGCGCGCACAGGTGAGGTGCTGAAGCGGTCGAAGCCCATCGGCGAAGAGCCTGCGACCTTCACGGGCCTGATGCTTGATTTGCATCGAGATCTGTTCATGGGGCTCCCCGGTGAACTGTTCATGGGATCGATGGCGCTCCTGTTCGTTGTCGCCGTCGTTTCCGGCATTGTGCTCTATTCGCCGTTCATGCGGAGGCTCGACTTCGGCAGCGTGCGTCGCGGGCGCTCGCCGCGCCTTAAATGGCTCGACATGCACAACCTGCTCGGCGTTACCACGCTCGCTTGGGCGCTAGTGGTCGGAGCGACAGGAGCAATGAACGAACTCTCCACGCCGTTATTTGGATTATGGCAGCGAACCGACGTCGCTGCGATGTTGGAATCATGGCGAGATCATCCGGTCCCCGCAGTCTCCGACTTCGGTTCGGTGCAGTCGGCTCAGGATGCGGCCAAGGCGGCTCTGCCGGACATGAGGGTGAGCAGCATTATTTTCCCTGGCTCCAAATTCGGCACGCCCTATCACTATATGCTGTGGGCGAAGGGTGAGACGCCGCTGACCTCCCGCCTGTTCAATCCGGTGCTGGTCGACGCGCGGACCGGCAATCTCGACGGCATCGTGGCGATGCCGTGGTATCTGCGAGCGCTTGAGGTTTCACGCCCGCTCCATTTCGGCGACTACGGCGGCGTGCCGCTGAAGATCATCTGGATTTTGCTCGATCTCGTCACCATCGTCGTTCTCGCAAGCGGGCTCTATCTCTGGTTCGGAAAGCGCTCACGAGTCGAGGCCGGATCCGGCGAGGGCAATTCCAACGCGGAATTCAACCTTGGGGCTTCGCGGGAAGCGGCCGAATGAGCCCACAGACGCGATTGATGTGGAGTATCTGGCGCTGGCCGGTGGCACTGGCGTTGCTGACTGTGTTCGGCCTGCTTTCGGCCTTGCTCGGACAAGGTGGCATCTGGTGGGGACTTTCCTGGATCGCGCTTGCCTCGCCACTTGCCATCGTCGCTTGGTATGTCGTCGTCGTCGAGAATTGACGTGACGAAGACCTGCCGTTGCTCTGCAAACTTTAGAACAGATATAAACAATTGATATTGCGGCTGTTTGACCTTCCCTTATAGATGACCGGGCAGGGGATGGCGGACCGGTTTCAGGTCCGAGGGATGATGTCCGAGCTGGCAATTCCGCGATTCTATCATGTGGTGAAGGCGCATTACGCCGAGTTGCGCGCGTTTGCCGTCCGCCGGCTGCGCAATCGGGCGATTGCGGAGGAAATCGTGCAGGAGGCCTACCTGCGTCTCGCAGGGCATCGGGACGAGGTCGTCGAAAATCCGCGCGCCTATCTCTATCGCGTCGTCGGAAATCTCGTGACCGACCATCAGCGCCGGGAGAGGGTTCATTCGCAGGTCGCAACAGGCTTGACGGTCACAGTCGATGCAATCGACCCGGCAACCGATATCGAGCGTCAGCTTATCGCCAGAGAGCGGCTGGCGCTGCTTTCACAAGCGATTGCGGAATTGCCGCCCCGTTGCCGCGAATGCTTCATCCTGCGTCGGTTCGACGACCTGTCGCAGGAGGAGGTTGCACGCCGGATGGGAATCAGCCGCAGCATGGTCGAGAAACATCTCAGGCTTGCGCTCGTCCATTGCACCAGACGGCTGCGCGAGAGCGATTGAATTCGTTCGCTCTTCGACCTCCTCTTCTCTAGAAGTTATCCGTCATAGAGGATGAACAGGCGGAAAACCGCTGCCCCGCGCGGGAACGGATATCGGGACGTGAAAGAGCGATGAACCGTGGCGAGAAACAGCCGGCGATTGAGGAAGCCGCCGAATGGTTCGTTCGGCGCGACGCCGGGCCGCTTTCGCCCGGCGAGACGCAGGAGTTTGCGCGGTGGCTGTCCGACCCGAAAAACCGCACCGCCTATGCCGAGATTGGAGGTACGTGGGAAAATGTCGGCCGCCTTCCGCGCCCCGTCGAGGTGGAGAAGTCGCGCGGCATTGGATGGACGGCTCTCACCAGGCATGCAACGGCGTTAGCGGCGGCGCTTCTCGTTGTCGTCGGCCTCGGTTTTGCATTCGACTTGCCGATGCGGCTTCGGGCGGATGGCTATACCGGCGTCGGCGAGACGCGGACGCTGATGTTGCCGGACGGCTCGAAGGTGGTGCTGAATACCGAGAGTGCCGTCGCGCTCGCCTATGATGCAGGAGTCCGACGGGTGAGGCTGCTGCGGGGTGAGGCGGTCTTCACCGTGACCAAGGATCCGTCGCGGCCGTTTCTGGTCGATGCAGCCGGTGGCGAAGCGCGCGCTCTCGGCACCGAATTCGATGTCAGGAACGACGGCGACGGCGCGACGGTCACGGTGCTGGAGAGCCGCGTCGGCGTGTCCTATCCCGTGGGCGCGCCGGCATTAATTACGCTCGCGCCCGACGAGGCGGTTGACTATTCGGCCACCGGCCTCGGCGCGGTGCGTTCGGTCGATGCCAGCGTCGAAACCGCGTGGTTGAGAGGCAAGCTCATCTTTGTCGATCGCCCGCTGGGACAAGTGGTTGCCGAGCTCAACCGTTATCATCGCGGAACAATTCGAATTACTGACGCCGCGATGCGCGATCAGCGCGTCAGCGGCGTGTTCGATACCGCCGATCCCCTCCGCGTGATCGATTTCCTGGAAAGATCGCTCGGCCTGCATTCAACTCGGCTGACCGACTATCTCATCCTCCTGCACCGCTGATTCAAAAATATCTCCCGGACGACCTCCTCCTTTTTCGCCCCGCTTCGTCACAGCAGATGAAGGACGTGCGTCACCGGCGCGCGCCCCGGTCGCAAATGTGGGGGCGGATAGATGGATGTAGAGAGCAAGCTCGGGCGCACGCGGAGCCGCCGGCGGCAAACGCCGATCCTTACCGCATTTCTTCTCGCGACGAGCGCGATGCAGATGCTCGTCGTCCTGCCTCCCGCATGGTCCCAGCCTGCGCCGGCTGCGACTCGCAATTACGCGATTCCGGCAGGATCGCTTGCCCAGGCGCTCAATCGTTTTGCGGACATATCGCAATTGCAACTGGTCTCCAGCGGCGAAATCACGCGCGGATTGCACAGCAACGGCCTGAACGGCGCGTATGCTCCGCAACAGGCGCTGGCGCGGCTTCTCGCCGGCAGCGGTTTGACATATCGCTTCACCAGCCGCACCAGCGTCACCATCGAGCGGCCCGGCGCCGCCAATGGCGCTGCTGCGTCAGTAGCGGGCGCGATCAATCTCGACACGATCGATGTGCAGGGTGCGGGTAACCCGAATTCGACAATGACACCTATGCCCGCTTATGCGGGCGATCAGGTCGCGACGGGCGGACAGGTCGGGCTGCTCGGCAATCGTAGCGTGATGGATACGCCATTTAACCAGACGAGTTACACGGCGAAGACCATTCAAGACCAGCAGGCGCACACCTTGGCGGATGTGCTGGACAATGACGCTTCGGTGCGACGCTTAACACCAGGCAGCGGCGGCTTAGGCGATTTCACCGTTCGGGGCTTTCCGCTCTATAGTTCGGACATTGGTTTGAATGGCCTCTACGGGTTAGCCCCCGGCAACCTGATCTCTACCGATTTTGTCGAACGCGTCGAGGTACTGAAAGGTCCGAGTGCGCTGCTGAACGGTATGCCTCCCGGGGGAAGCATCGGGGGGAGTATCAACCTGGTGACGAAGCGTGCGGGTGCTGAACCGCTAACCCGGTTCACGACGGGGTATGTTTCGCGAGGGCAATTCGGGGAGCACGTTGATATTGCCCGCCGCTTTGGCGCTGACAATGCTTGCGGCGCGAGATTCAACGGCACGTTCACCGATGGCAAAACTGCCGTCGACAACACAAGCAATCAGATCGGCCTCGCCACGCTCGGTCTTGACTGCAGAACCGATCGGCTGCGGGTCTCCGCTGATTTTGGCTACCAAAAGAATGACACGCACGGCGCAACGCGCTTTGTGACGTTCGATCCCGGTGTTCCGGTCCTGCGGGCACCCGCAGCAGACAAGTTGTTTACGCCATCCTGGGCATTCTTCAACAACGAAGACAGGTTCGGGATGATGAACGCCGAGTACGATCTGGCGCCGAACGTAACGGCTTATGGAGCCTTCGGTCTTCACGACTACCAACAGAAGACACTCGTGGCCACGTTCCCCGACATTTTCGATACGGCTGGAAATTACGCGTCTGCGCCGCGCTATAGCGCCGCGGAGGCCAAGGCGCTTGCTGGTCAATTCGGCGTGCGGGCGACCACAGACACCGGCCCCGTCAATCATGCGCTCAACTTGAACGGGGCCGTCCTCGATTCGACCTATTATCAGTCGCCTTTCGTACAAGGCGCGGGGTTCACCTCCAACATCTACAATCCGGTTTTTGTCCCCTACCAGGATATCGCTCAACCGGGTGTTTCAAAGTCGAGCAATCAGAAGCTGACGAGCTTCGGCGTCGCGGACACGCTCTCAGTGCTCGATAAGCGCGTGCAATTGACGCTCGGTGTTCGGCATCAGGAAGTCAGCTCTGACAGCTTTGACATGAGGAGCGGTGCCGTGACGTCCGGCTATGACAAGAGCGCATGGACCCCGTCTTACGCCATTGTCGTAAAGCCATTGGAGAACGTTTCGCTTTACGCAAATTACATCGAGGGACTTCAACAGGGAAGCATCGTGGGAGCCGGCTTCTCGAATGAAGGTCAGGTTTTGCCACCATTCGTCTCGAAGCAGGTTGAGACCGGTATCAAGGTCGATTGGGGGAGGATTACCACGACGATCAGCGCATTTCAGATCCAGCAGCCCAATTTAATCACAGTTGCCGGAACGCCTCTGCCGACCCAGTCTCTGAATGGCGAGCAGCGCAATCGAGGCATGGAAGCTAACGCGTTCGGTGAACTCACACCGGGGCTCCGATTGTTGGGCGGTGTCATGTTAATTGATGGAAGGCAAACCAGAACTGACGGGGGCGTCAACGACGGCAAGAAGGCTCCCGGAGTTCCGGACTTCCAGCTCAATGTCGGTGCTGAATGGGATGCGCCCTTCGTGAAGGGGCTCGCGCTGAAAGCTCGAGCGATCTACACTGCATCCCAGTACTTCGATGCCGACAATACGCAGGTTATGCCGAGCTGGACTCGATACGACGTGGGCCTCCGCTATAAGACCAAAGCGTGGAATACGCCTTTGACCGTTCGATTTGATGTCCAGAACGTCTTCAACAAGAACTATTGGGAGACGAACTATTACGCCTATACTGCTCTGGGCGCACCGAGAACCTACCTTCTGTCTATCACTGCCGACTTCTAATGCGGGAGGCGCTTGACGGAATCCGGCGAGGTAATTTCGCCAATTGATGTCGCTGCTTCCCACCTAGTAGGGGGGCTTCATTATTCTGTTAGGAACGACGTCATTATTCAAAGATGAGATCATGCTCTGGACCGAGCTCCATGCGAGCGCCGTCGCAGGGAATCGCTGCGGCGGATGCGTAGGCTGCTTCGTCATGGGCCAAGTGCGCGAGTAGTCGTTTTTCTTCCGATCGCAAGACGGGTTTCGATCTCGATCAGTTGGATTCCGCGCGACCGAACGAACCAGCAAGGAGCTCAACCGTTCTTTATCCGATAGCGGAACTCAGTTGAGACCCTCCGGAATATGGCTGGAGGGGAAATCCTGAAACCCGTCCATGCGAATTTCCAAAGCCTGGAAGCTTTCAACGAAGCCGCTTTCGACGAGATGATGGATCGATCCACGGCGGGAGGCTACAAAAATTTCCTTTGGGCCTGCGGAATGGGGCGTCTCATTCGTCTTAGGTAATGAAGATGATCTGCGCAGAGATCCGTTCGAGGACAGGATGGACCGAAACTATGGCGCTTCCGTCCGGCGGAAGCTCCGACCCGCCATGTTTCCGCCTCTCGGCGGCGGGGAGCGATGATGCACGCCCCTGCCGCGTCCAATGCAAACCTGGTCGCCGGGAAGCGGGGGCGTCACAAGCTGCTGGTTCTTGGATTGGTCGCCGTGGTGGTTCTCGCCGGCGCAGCGCTCTTCCATCGCGTTCTGACGGCGGACGGCGAGACAGCGGTGACGGCGGCCATCGTCCGCGGCGACCTTGAAGAGACGGTGACGGCGACGGGGAAGATCCAGCCGCGGGCCTATGTGGACGTCGGGGCGCAGGCCTCGGGGCAGTTGCAGCGCATCCTGGTTCGGGTCGGTGATGTCGTGCGGCAGGGGCAACTCCTTGCAGAGATCGACCCTCAGGTTCAGGCGGCCAAGGTCGATGCCGACGAGGCGCAGCTTGCGCAGTACAACGCAAACCTCGTCGAACAGGATGCGAATGTCGAATTCGCCAAGGCAACGCTCGGACGCTATACCAAACTTGTCGCCGGCGACGGCATCTCGAAGATGGCCTTCGACGAGAGCACCCGCGACGCCAGGACATCCGCCGCCAAGGCGGATGCGATCCGCGCCCAGATCAAGCAGATGCAGTCGACGCTGAAGGCCGACCAGGTGGCGCTCGGCTACACCAAGATCTATGCGCCGATGGCCGGCACCGTGGTGTCGATCGATGCGCGCGAAGGCCAGACGCTCAATGCCGCCTATTCGACGCCGCAGATCCTGCGCATCGCCGACCTCGCCACCATGACGGTGTGGACGCAGGTGTCGGAAGCCGACGTGACGCGGCTCAAGAACGGCATGCCGGTCTATTTCACGACGCTGGGGCATGACGACCGGCGCTGGACGGCGACGGTGCGGCAGATCCTGCCGGCGCCTGCCAGGCCGGAGCGAGCGCCGGGTCAAACCGAGGCCAACGTCGCCGCGCCGTCTCCCGCCAACAACGTGGTGCTCTACACCGCCTTGTTCGACGTCGACAATGCGGGCGGCGATCTGCGGCCGGAGATGACGGCCCAGGCCTTCTTCGTGGTGGCCTCCGTGAAGGGCGGCACGATCGCGCCTGTCGCCGCGCTGCATTTCGCGGACAGCGACAAACATGCAGCGACGGTCATCCTGGTCGATGCCTCGGGACAGGAAAGCCGGCGCGACGTCAAGGTCGGCCTGCGTACGCGGTTTGAGGCGGAGATCCTGTCCGGACTCGCACCGGGCGACAGGGTCGTCACCGGACGCAAGCCGGATTCCGGTAAGGACTCGATCGTGAAGTTCCGCCTGTGAAGGCCGAGACGTCCATGTCCTCTCTGAGCGCCAGTGCGCCGCCGCTGATCGAACTCACCGACCTGCGCAAGACTTACATGAGCGATGAGACGGTCGCGGTCGAAGTCTTGCGCGGGATTTCGCTGTCCATCCGCGCCGGCGAGTTCGTGGCGATCATGGGGCAGTCGGGTTCCGGCAAGTCGACGCTGATGAACGTTCTCGGGCTGCTCGACAAGCCGACCGGCGGCACCTATCGCTTCGCCGGCCACGACGTCGCGGGCCTGTCGCGCGATGAGCTCGCCCGGTTGCGCCGCGATGCCTTCGGATTTGTGTTCCAGCAATACAACCTGATCCCGACTGTCACGGCAGTGGAGAATGTGGAGATCCCCGCGACCTATGCGGGGCTCGCGCGGAATATTCGCCACGCTCGCGCCGCCGACCTGCTGGCGCGTCTTGGTCTTGCGGACCGCGTCGATCACCGGCCCAATCAACTCTCCGGCGGCCAGCAGCAGCGCGTGTCGATCGCCCGCGCCTTGATGAACGGCGGCAGCGTCATCCTTGCCGACGAGCCAACCGGCGCGCTCGACAGTACAACCGGCGCGGAGGTGATGGCGCTGCTCGCAGAACTGGCGAAGGAAGGTCATACCGTCATCCTGATCACGCACGATCGCGAAGTCGCCGGGGCTGCGCACCGCATCGTCGAGATTCGCGACGGCATGATTATGTCCGACACCGGAAACGGCATGTCCGCGACCCCGCTCGGTATCGAGGGGGACCGTGACCGCGATGATGGCGCCTCCATTGTCTCGGACATGCGCGAGGCGCTGCATGCCGGGGGCCGGGCGCTTGCCTCCAACCCGTTCCGCACCGCGCTGACGCTGCTCGGCATCGTCATCGGCGTCGCCTCGGTGATCGCGCTACTGGCGATCGGCGAGGGCGCCAAGGAGAAGGTACTGGCGCAGCTTTCGATCTATGGCGCCAACCGCATGTACGTGATCCCCGGCGGCGAGAGCAGCCGCGGTCCCGGCGGCCGGCTTCTGGCGTCGGACGCCGATATCGTCCGGGGTGTGCCGAACGTTGCTGCCGCCATGCCATATCTCGAGGGCAAGGTAATCGTGCGCGCCGGCAACGTCGATTATCCGACCTCGGGCGTCGCCATCACCACCGATTTCCCGCGTATCCTGCACTGGTCTGTCGAGCACGGCGTGTTCTTCACCAGACAGGACGAGCGCTCGCTCGCCACCGTCGCGGTCATCGGCAGCAAGCTTGCCGCCCGCATGTTCCCGGACGGCTCCGATCCGGTGCGGCGGACGATCCTCGTCAACAACGTGCCGTTCCAGGTTATCGGCGTACTCTCCAGCAAGGGAGCGCTGTCGGGTGACAGCGACGACGACGACACGATCGTGTTTCCGTTCTCGACCGGCAGCGTGCGGGTCTTCGGCAAGCAGGAACTATCGTGGGTCTCGGTGCTGGTCGACGACCTCTCCCGCTCGGAGGAGACGGCGACAGCGATCACATCGACCCTGGAGGCCGCGCACCGGGTGCGCGATTTTCGAGTCTTCAACAAGGCGGCCAGCATCCAGGCTCAGGATCGCACCCAGAACACGCTGACCCTGCTGCTCGGCTTCACCGCGGCGATCTCGCTTCTGGTCGGCGGCATCGGTGTCATGAACGTCATGCTGATGACGGTCACCGAGCGCACCCGCGAGATCGGTATCCGCATGGCGACCGGCGCACGCACGGCCGACATCCTGCGCCAGTTTCTGACCGAAGCGATGATGGTCTCTGGCGTCGGTGGCCTTGCGGGCGCCTGCGTCGGTCTTCTGGCCGGTGTCGGCGCCGCGGTGATCTTCGAGATGCCAGTGATCTTTTCGCTGGTGGCGGTTCTCGGTGCCGTCATTTGCGCCGTGCTCACCGGCCTCGTCTTCGGCTTCATGCCCGCGCTACGCGCCGCGCGGCTGGAGCCCGTCGCAGCCCTGGCACGGGAATAGTAGGCGCCATTCAGAATAAACTCAATAAAACTTAGATGTCTTTGAAGTTGTAATAAGTTGTCGAAGAAATCTTATATCTGCACCGAATCGCCGACGCGGCAGTTTCTCGACTGGGCGTTTCGTTATCTTCGGGACGGTTCATTTTTCGGCAGCCGGAGCGTTCATCGGGCTCGTTCCAGGGGCCGTGACGAGGAAGGCTTAGGTTGCTTTATCTTTGGATTCGTGACTTGTTCCTTGAGCCGGACGCCGCGACCGCCGGCCAAGCTTTGACCATCCGGACTAATCAACTCGATGCCCGCGTTGTCCAGAGCTGAAACCAGCTTCATCAGGGAATCGACATTTCCCCGGATGACGCCATCACTTGCTTCCATGCGTTGAATAGTCGGAACTGAAAGATCCGCTAGTTCAGCCATTTGCCGTTGATCTATATTCAGCAGCGCACGGGCGGCCTTGAGTTGATTAGCGGAAATCATGAATTTGGCCAGCTCCAATACGACTCAATGAATATATAGTCCTCTATGTATAAAATATCTAAAATATAGTATCAAGCATCAATTTAAGTGCATGATACATCACGTCGCACCATAACGCCTAGGATGCGTCCCGACGAGCTTCTGGCAGCGGGACTCCCCAGATTCGGCAAGTTCAAGGTAACGCCCGTAGGGGCTGTACCAAGTTGGTGTGCAGCAGATAGCTGATAGTGATTCCGCCCATTTGGCCAATGATGGCATCAGCGGTGGTGCCGAAGCTACGGCCAAACTACTGTGGCAATTGCCTCCCTGATGCAAGAGCGTCGGTGATAAAGAAGCTGAGTTCCGCAAGGATTTGTCGCGCCAGGGCATGCGGCAAACAGAGAAGTCCTGAGCTTACGTTGCGGGGCGTAATCTGTATCGCGAGGTTCAGCGAGGTCTGACTCGAGGTATGACCATGATTCGACATCGATCATGGAAACGGTGCTGAAGTTGTGGGGCATCCTCGCTGCGGGACGTGAAGCAGGATGTGCCTATTGTCTTCGCCGGAGCATACGGCGGTGAGCGCGGGCGCATCATTGGCGGATTGCTGAACGCGGAACCACACGAGACCGGCTCGATGCGAGCAAAAACAGCACGCTGCCGAGACGCTGAACCGACGACCCGCGTCGCCTGAGAGCCGCGCAAGCGTCAGGCGACGTCGGCTTTCAAAGAAGCCGCAACTTGCAGCTAGAAGATTTGCGCGCCATTGCAGCGCGTCTCGTTCGCCGGTTGCGGGCCACATGTGGCGTCGAAGTCCAGCCGCGCAAAGCCAATCAAACATCACCGCATGCTCTATCGCCGACGCAAACACGTTGGACCCGCACTAGGAACTGGCGGCGCGCATAAAACTTTGGTGATGCATGGCAAGGACGAAGATATGATGTTTCAAATGCATGGACTGATGCATAAGCGAGTCTAATGCACCGAATAAGAAATAATAATTGGTGTTTATTCCATCATCTTTTATGTTCGGTGCTCGTGAATAGTGGTCGAAGATACGAGCTTTTACGCTTTCATTGCCTATCACATCGACCTTTCGGAAGAAGACTGCAGCTCCACCGCTGCTATTCGGAAGCCCGATGGTGGCCGATCAAATGTGTCCAGCTCGATGTTGGGGAGGGGTGCCCGTGATCGCGAAGCGCTTAGCCAGGCAAGGCTCGGCGTACCGCCTGACGAGTAACGATCGTCAGTCCATCCCCGGATGGAGCTTCAAGAAGGAGCCGATCGCTGCACCGCGGGAAATGCCTCGAAACTCGAGGTGACCACGGGCGGAGAGGGTGGAGCTTTCTATCGTACGGGCAAACTTGATCCGCGCAGCGCTGATACCGCCGTTGCCGCGGAGTGAAATTCGATCCGGAACTTTCGGATCACAGAGAGAAGGAGAGATACATGAACGTTCAAAACGAGAAATCGGTGACCGTCCGCGGCAAGGACCGCTACAAATCCGGCGTCATGTCCTACAAGAAGATGGGCTATTGGGAGCCGGACTACACGCCGAAGGACACCGACGTCATTTGCCTGTTCCGGGTTACGCCTCAGGATGGCGTCGATCCGATCGAAGCCTCGGCGGCGGTGGCCGGTGAATCCTCGACGGCGACCTGGACCGTGGTATGGACGGACCGCCTCACGGCGGCGGAAAAATACCGCGCCAAGTGCTATCGCGTCGACCCGGTACCCGGAGCGGAAGGCCAGTACTTCGCCTATATCGCCTACGATCTCGACCTGTTCGAACCCGGTTCGATCTCCAACCTCACCGCGTCGGTCATCGGCAACGTGTTCGGCTTCAAGCCGCTCAAGGCCTTGCGGCTCGAGGACATGCGGTTGCCCGTTGCTTACGTCAAGACGTTCAAGGGGCCGCCCACCGGCATCGTCGTCGAGCGCGAGCGCCTCGACAAGTTCGGCCGGCCGCTGCTCGGCGCCACCGTCAAGCCGAAGCTCGGCCTGTCCGGCCGCAATTACGGCCGCGTGGTCTATGAGGCCCTGAAAGGCGGTCTCGACTTCACCAAGGACGACGAGAACATCAACTCGCAGCCGTTCATGCACTGGCGGGAACGCTTCCTCTACTGCATGGAGGCGGTCAATCGCGCCCAGGCAGCGACCGGCGAGATCAAGGGCAGCTACCTCAACGTCACGGCAGCGACGATGGAGGACATGTACGAGCGCGCCGAGTTCGCGAAAGACTTGGGTTCGGTGGTTGTCATGATCGACCTGGTGATCGGCTACACCGCGATCCAGTCGATGTCGAATTGGGCGCGCAAGAACGACATGATCTTGCATCTGCATCGCGCCGGCCATTCGACCTACACGCGGCAGCGCTCTCACGGCGTGTCGTTCCGCGTCATCTCCAAATGGATGCGGCTCGCCGGCGTCGATCATATCCACGCCGGAACCGTGGTCGGCAAGCTGGAAGGCGACCCGCTGACCACGCGCGGTTTCTACGATATCTGCCGCGAGGAGCACAATCCGATGCAGCTCGAGCACGGCATCTTCTTCGACCAGAACTGGGCGAGCCTCAACAAGGTGATGCCGGTCGCTTCCGGCGGCATTCATGCCGGCCAGATGCACCAGCTCATCCAGCACCTCGGTGAGGATGTGGTGTTGCAGTTCGGCGGCGGCACCATCGGTCACCCGATGGGCATCCAGGCCGGTGCGACGGCGAATCGTGTGGCGCTCGAGGCGATGATCCTCGCTCGCAACGAAGGTCGCGATTACGTCAGCGAAGGGCCGGAGATCCTGGCCAAGGCAGCCGCAAGCTGCACGCCGCTGAAGCAGGCGCTTGAGGTGTGGAAGGACGTCACCTTCGACTACGCCTCGACCGACGCTCCCGACTATGTGCCGACCGCCGTTCCTGCGGCGTAATGGAGGACATCATGCGTATTACTCAAGGTTGTTTTTCGTTCCTGCCCGATCTGACCGACGATCAGATTTCCCGGCAGATCCAGTACTGCCTCAGCCAGAACTGGGCGGTGAACATCGAGTTCACCGACGATCCGCATCCCCGCAATACCTATTGGGACATGTGGAATTTGCCGATGTTCGACCTGCCGGACGCGGCAGGCGTGCTGATGGAGTTGAAGGAGTGCCGGAAGGTCTATGGCGACCGCTACATCCGGATCTCCGGGTTCGATTCCAGTCATGGCTGGGAGTCGGTGAAGATCTCTTTCATCGTCAACAGGCCCAAGAACGAGCCGGGCTTCCGGCTCGAGCGCCAGGAATCCGATAGTCGCAATGTCCGGTACACCACGACCTCCTATGCGGTGGCTGAACATCCTGAGGGTGAGCGCTATTAATAAGTCCATCCGACAACAGCTGAACGATCTATCCTTCTGATCGTCCAGCGCGGATGCATTGCTCCGTCGTCTCCTGACGACGGAGCCTTCCTTTCCGAACGGCTTTTGCTCGCGCGGTGGATAATAAACAGCTCTGTGGCCGAAGTAATCAGGACCACCTTCGATGCAAGAACAAGTCAACCTTCGCGAGGAACTCGAAGCCGTCGGAATCGGCGAGATCCTCAAGCAGCTCGATCAAGAGCTGATCGGCCTCAGGCCCGTCAAAACACGAATCCAGGAGATTGCGTCGCTGCTTCTCGTGGAGCGGATACGCAAGAAAATGGAACTGACGTCGGAGAACCCGACGTTGCACATGTCATTTACCGGGAATCCCGGCACCGGCAAAACCACCGTTGCCTTGCGGATGGCTGATATTCTCCATCGGCTGGGTTATGTACGCCGCGGCCATGTCGTGTCGGTCACGCGCGACGAACTGGTCGGACAGTATATCGGCCACACCGCGCCGAAGACCAAGGAGATATTGAAAAAGGCGATGGGCGGCGTGCTGTTCATCGACGAGGCCTATTATCTCCATCGGCCCGACAACGAACGCGACTACGGCCAGGAAGCCATCGAGATCCTGCTTCAGGTCATGGAATCGCAGCGCGAAGATCTGGTGGTCATTCTCGCAGGTTACGCCGACCGTATGGAAAGATTTTTTTCCAGCAATCCCGGTTTTCGTTCCCGCATCGCCCATCACATCGACTTCCCCGACTACACCAACGAGGAGCTGCTCGCGATCGCGGAGGTAATGCTGCGCCACATGAACTACAAGTTCACCTCTGATGCTCGCGACGCCTTTGTACGCTACATCGCTTTGCGCAAGGCGCAGCCGTTGTTCTCCAACGCGCGCTCGATCCGCAACGCGCTGGATCGTATTCGCTTGCGTCAGGCCAATCGCCTGGTCGCGGACCAAAATGCCATCCTGACTGTCGACGATGTCCAGTCGGTGGTGGCGTCCGACGTTCTTGCAAGTCGTGTGTTCGAGACGTCGCGGCCTGCCATTGTCGAGCAATAACGCAACCGCCCACAAACCAGGTTGCGTTCAGCCAAGAACCGGTGGTCACAAGGTGACTTGACAAAGATCTTCAGCGATTTCGTAACGATCGCAGGTTCGAGCGCTTTTTCTTTATCTGTCGCAGCGCGCCCCCTCTCGATGCCGGCTTCAGCCAAATTAGCAACCTTGGATAACCACGCAGGCGGCGGAGGCTGCACTGGAAGCTGGGCTGTTCGATGGCTGGTGGAGCGAATGCGTTCATAGCCCTCAATTTAGGATTCGACCCGGTTCGGAACGTTCGGTGTCGATGTCCTGAAATGATTGCCTGCGCCTTCGAAGATGGCTTCAAGGCTGCAATCGCACCTGCGGATGGTTACGTCGCAATATAACGGGTCGATCTCGATGCCATGACCGCGGCGGGGGGGCGTGGCGTCGGTGTTGACGCGAGCCGGGCCGATTGTATTACGCGCGAAGCGATTATATGACGCGGTGCCTTGCAACTTCGTCGCAGCGCATACGGCGGGCCATGACCACATTTGAAGTTCTCGAACTCCGTCTCGGTCGCGCCGCGCCTCTCGGCTCGACCGGCGCGCTTAGCGCCATCGATAAACAACGGGTGCACGGGCCGGTGTCCGTAGGTTATTCAGGCTGCGAGGGCGACGAGCAGGCTGACCGCAAGCACCATGGCGGACCACAAAAGGCCGTTCATGCCTACTCTGCATCGCACTTCTCGGCATGGGCCAAAGAGATACCGGCGCGTGCCGATCGCTTCCGACCGGGCGCCTTCGGCGAGAACCTTGTGGTTGACGGCATCAGCGAGTCCGGTCTTTGCCTGGGCGACCGCTGGCGCATCGGCTCGGTATTGGTCGAAGTCAGTCAGGGTCGCCAGCCGTGCTGGAAGCTTAATATACGCTTCGATGTGCCGGACATGGCACGCCGAGTGCAAGATACCGGGCGAACCGGATGGTACTTCCGGGTCATCGAGCCCGGCTCCATCATGGCAGGCGATCATGGCAGGCTCTCAGCACGGCCGAATCCTGCCTGGTCGCTCGCTCGAGTCTCCCATCTTCTCTACCATGACCGAATGAACCGGCCGGCGCTTGCTGAATTTGCCGATCTTCCGGGTCTTCCCGAAAGCTGGCGCCGGCTGGCCATGTCCCGTCTGGCATCCGGCAGGATCGAAGACTGGTCCCGGCGGATCGAGACGCCGCGATCCCGCTCTGCCTGACCCTCTCGGTTGCTGCTCCACTCGGCCATTTTTTTCGGCTTGCACCTTTCTGACGGAAGCAGTGAAGCAATCCGAAAGCGCGTGTCGACAGCCATCGTGGGCAAACCCATGCGATCGCGGCACAGAGATCCTGCGAAGGTCGACGATTCCGGCTCGGCGAACCTGTGCGGCGAGAAGGTCCTGTTGGACTTCAGGGGTTTTCAGGAATTTAAGTGTGTGGTTGCGAAATATGCGGTCAGCCGCCAGTCGATGTTCCGCTTTGTGCTGGGGCAGGGCTCGGTACCTTCGTGCCACCGCTTGGGGCAGGCACCTCCACACACCGGCAGCATACGACAGTCGCCGCATGGAAAGCGTCTTGCTAGGACGTCGTCATTGAAGACGCTGAGAGCATTTCCTTGCGAGCTTTCGTCCGCACTCAAAGAACCGAGTTGATAGATATTGGGAGTTCCGTATTCAGGGACGTATGAGGTTTCCGTACAATTGAAAAGCCGGCCGTGGGCATCGACCAACTTCGCATTCGGCATGACAGCCAGGCATACGATGGGCCGTTTCTGCGGAAGCCAATTGACTGCAAAACCCAGATTGTAGAGCTCCGTGAGCCATTCCTTTTCGGCCGTTGCATATTCATCAGGGTGAAGCGCATCTGCGGACGTGCTGCGGCCACCCCACTCGTACACCGATGCCGTGTAGAAGTTGACCCGCGAAGCCAGGCCGGCATCGGCGATGCGCCGAACCAGCGGTACAACGCCTTGCAGGTTTCGACGATCCACATTGCAGCGGATGCTCAGCTTGCAGGTTATGTCGGCATCCGCCGCTATCCTGATGAAATTGCGCCAGATGACATCGAAGCTCGGAGCACCCGCCTTGTTGTGGCGGCGCTTGTCGTGATATTCGCGGTCGCCATCGAGGGTGATCTCGATTTCATGAACCCCGAGGCGAAGAAGCTCTTCCACGACATCCTGTTTCAGGAGAATGCCATTGGTAATCACCTTCGCCTGGTAACGACAGTTCGCCTGGGCGGCAAGCTTCTGCAATAGGGGGGACAGCTTCCGGATGGATGGCATGCCGAGCAACGGTTCTCCACCGAACCAGCAGACCCCCATTGCTTTGTATGTGCCGGTCGCCAGTGCGTTTGCGGCTCGTTGAACGATCCTGCTCTGATCGTCGTCCGACAATTGTGTCCGGCCGTGTTTCTGTCCACAATAGCCGCAGCCAAGCTGACAGGCGTCGGTCGTTTGAATGACCGTATAAAACGTATCGTCACTACGGATCGCCGCCATGTTCCGACGGACGACGATGCCGAGTTCGTCCTGGTCGTCGTCGATCAGCAACTCCATCCGATGCAGATCGTTCAAGATTTGAGCGGGCAATTCCTCGCAACGATTGTTCTTGACGAGTTGCCAGCTCTTCTCGTCAAGGACAACCGGTGTGGCCGTTCGGGTCGCGAAAACTGCCCTGCAATTGAGGGCAGTCGTCGGATCGCGCAACGGCGGAGATTCCACGTGATAGTGGCTGAGTTTCATTGCGGCCGGGTTTTTTGTTGAATCCCAATATCAAGTGCCGGCATGGAGCCGCAGCCGCTTCCGCCTCCGCAGCTACAGTTGTTCGACGCCTCCGCGCCAGCGATCCGGCGCAAGTTCGGAGCTGCCTCGGCGATTTGCCGTGCAAGCTCCGGGTTGGTAATCAGCAATCTGCCGTGGGCATCGATGTGCAGATCGTCGGCCGTTACGGCCTTGATGGCGTCGGCGAGAGATTTCGGCATGACCACTCCTCAGCGTTGCTGCTTGTCGCCGAGCTGCGGAAGCTGCGGCATCTGACAGTCGCAATTGTTTGAAGCACCCGTTCCTGCGACCCGCTTCAGATTCGGCACCGCGCCGGAAACAGCCTTTGCAATATTTGGATTGTCGATCACCACGCGTCCAAATGAGTCGATGGAAATATCGTGTTCTTTAAGGTCCTTGAGAGAGTCATGAAGCGTCGGCATTATGATTTTCCTCCTTCTTGCTGTGCCACTGCTGTGGCATGGAGCCAAACGGGCAACTCAATGCACCTGAGTCGAGTGTTGTAATTCCCCGCATCCATGGAGCCAATTTTCCGGACCTCAGCTCCATCGTTCCATCATCGGCCAGACGGCCGAGATGATTTCGTTCGTCCGATAACGCCACGGTGCATTTGCCGATGGCGCCATCAGCCCGGATGACAAACGAGTTCGCCTTCGCCGCATAGCAGATGGTCGTGCCCGGACCGTCGTGAGCGCGGGGAAGGTGACCGTCGATGAGCGCCTGGAAGTTCGCCAGCAGATCAGCCCGTTCTTTCCGGGAGAAGGTCTTGAAGGAGCCGGTCTTGGGCCCGCCCCAATCCTGAACACCTTGAAGGTCCACGCAAAACCGGTTGTCGTTTCCGAACTGCGCGACAATTTCAGAGATGAATGCAGGAAAAACCTCGATGTTATGCGGTCCGAAATGCAGCCGCAGAATGATCGAGAACTTGAGGTCGGACGCTCGCAGTGCGACGAGGTTATTCCAGATCCGCTGGTATGTTCCGTCGCCGAATTGAGTCGGTCGCGTCCTGTCGTGACTGTCAGCAGGCCCGTCGAGCGTGATCTGGTACTCCCACACGCCTGCGCTCGAGAGTTCTTTCGCCGTTTCAATGTCGAGAAGATATCCGTTCGTCGTCATGCTGCTGTAGAAATCGCAGGACGCCGCTTCGCTGGCCCGCTTCTTGCCGAAACGGCAGAGGTCCAGGATGATGTTTTTCGCCAGCAGCGGCTCGCCGCCGAACCATGCAAGTTTGAGAAGCGAGAGTTCGGATATTCGGTGATCGATTAAATTCTTGATCGCCTGAATGGTTTTCGGCTTCATCTTTCCAATCGAGAAATCTTCATAACAATACGTGCAGCGGAAGTTGCATTTCTCGGTCGGGAAAATGATAAGTTCTAAAATCTTCGGTGATATCGCCTTTAAAAGGCTTTCATCAAATGGGCTGTTGCGAGAAGCAGGTGTCTCGTTCACCAAACTCATGATTGAACCTCAAAATATTCAGACAAAAATATTACGTGGAACCTATTTTCGGATTTTCAGAACGTCAAAGCCGTTCGCGCGCAATAACTAATGCGCGCTTTTCCACTGCTGCAGAATAGAGCATTAAAGTCGACAGGAATTTCAGTTCTAATAAATGCGATTGAATCGTGACTTCGAAATTCTCTGAGCCGATGCAAACGATTAGATTGAGAGCGTTGTTTCCGATTGGCCTGTTTACGAAAAGGCGAAGGAAAAAATCCAATGGAGTTAAAGAAAAAACGGCTGCTCGCATTCGAAGGAAAACATAAAAATATGCAGCGGACAGCAGGGACGCGTGCGTTGAAAGGCGACACGCCTCAGTTGAAAACGGGTGCACGAACACAAGCGCCGGGTGAAAAGATTGTTTGCCGGCAGGCTTGTCAGAAATCGATGTTGACGGCGACGTCCTTTTCGCCCGCTCGCTCGACGGCTGCAGACGCAACCGCGAGAGCCCGCAGGTCGACTCCCGCTCCATCCGCGCGATGTCCTGCGCCGATGCGCGGCCGGGTGCGCGCGTCGATCACCCACCGATTTTGACGATCGTCCGCTCGATCAGAAGGTGTCGGCCACCGCATGCTGAGCGTCCCCGATGGTGACGGGCTGAGCCACCTCGTCGGTGAAGACCGTTCCGGCTGCGACGAGTTCGGCCTTGGCCTCCTGTTGGCCCCTGGTGTCCGCGCCCACATAGGCCAGATGCGTTCCCCGCCTGACTTGCGAGGCCTTCAGGATTGCTGCGAAGGATGAGGTGATAGAAATGATCACGTTCGATTCCGCGCTGGGAACGCCGTGCCTTCGTCGAAATCAACACCGACCGGCAGGTATGTGGGAGCCGAGGCCTATCGAGAGGTTCGGTGATCTCGTGCGCCGGGGTGTTTCGCGTGTCCTCGGCGTCACCTAAGTAGACCGTGGACGAGCTGGCCCGCGCGTCCGGGTCGCTGCCGGGCGAAAACAGGGATTAGCGTGGCTGCGGTGAGTTGGATATGCTTCGAGACAACGAAATGGCTATCGCCGCGAAATCGCCCCATCGCAGCAATCAGGTCTTCGCATGAAGGATGATGGACAGAAAAGCCTGCTGCAATGGCTGGCTCCCGAACTTGCAGCGAAGGGCGTCCTGCTGAACGAGCCTTGGGTTCAGGTCAGTGCGCGCCAGGTCGAGAGTATGTTCCCGGTCAAGCCATTGACGATCGCGGCCTTGATGATGGTCGCGGTCGAGCCTTTCGCGATCGACTATCTGAGGCAGGCTCCGGTCCTCGTCGTCGCGGCGGCGCAGGGCATGGAATGCTTCCGGCCAATGGAGCGGGAATTTGTCCTGCGGAATTGGCAGACGATCGTCCATGATCGTCCGAAATTGCGCGACCTCCTGAAATACTATGGACTGGTCCGGCCATTGCGGGCGCTCAAGGGAGAAGCGTTCCATGCCGGCCCGGCCGAATTTCAGGTCATCCAGAATTTGTGCGATGTTCCGCCGTCGCCGTTGGCGCAGGCGATCCCAACGTCGATTCGTCCCCAGCATAACTGGCTGCGCGCGCTCGGTGAATGGTCCGAGACCATGTGTCGTCGCGAGCAGAGCGCCAGGGCTCTTTTTGAGTGGGCCGTATGCGCAATGGGCAATCATGCGGAGGCCGGCGGCACGCTGGATCAAGCCTCCGCTGTTGCGGATTACGCAGCGATCCATATCGACACATTCAATCGGCGTTGGAGCTATCAACGTGCTTTCCGAGCCGCGCTCGAATGGCATGACGAACTCGCGCGAGCGAGCAGCGAGAAGGCGTATTTTCTCACCCACAAGATGGGATGGGACGAGGTGATCGACTACGGCGATCTGCCCGGCAGCACGACGATCGAAGGCTACGAAATGGTCGCGCTGCAAACCGGCGCAACGCTTCATGCCGAGGGCGCGGACATGCATCATTGCGTCGCGAGCTACGCGGGAAATGTCATAAGAGGGTTCAGCCGGATTTTCTCGGTGCGCAAGGACGGGCGGCGGGTCGCAACCTTCGAGATCAGCAAGTCGGGTTTCTTGCTTGCCTCAGGCGAGTTTCTTCAATTGCCCTCCACCAAGGGACCGCTTTACAAGCTCATTCAGCTCAAGGGACCCTATAATGCCGAGGTCCCGCAGGAGATCGAACAGGCGATCCGCGCCTTTATTTCCGGTCTGAACGAAACGGCCCGTGCCGTCGGATGAGCTCGTGACTGTTGCTCCCTGAAAGCTCCGATCGATCGCCAACCCGTCTGCCTGCGTCGCACGCCGCTATCACCGTGATCTACATAACGCTTTGAAAATAAAGAGATTTATCCGTTTGTCCGGGTTGACAAGCCGCCGGTGCACGCCGATGTTTCATGGCAAAGACGGAGCCCGCCAGGGCGATCCGTCGCGTGTATGCCCGCTTGTCGGTCCGCCGGGTAAAAGCCGTTCCACGACCTCAAAACAGGCGGCGTTGATAGGTTGACTGTCGAACAGAACGAACGAGAGACGAAAGGAAAGTCCCCAATGGCCAATACAACCGCGGAGCTTGAGGCGCTTCTCACGCAGCGCTCGCTGACCGACACGCAGCTTCTGGATGCGGTGGAGGCTTCGGCTGACTTTCGTATCCTGCCTGACGCCACGGTTCTCAAGATCGGCGGACAGAGCGTCATCGACCGCGGCCGCGCGGCGGTTTACCCGCTCGTGGACGAGATCGTTTCCGCCCGCAAGAACCACAAAATGCTGATCGGGACCGGCGCAGGGACTCGCGCCCGCCATCTTTACTCGATCGCGGCCGGACTGGGCTTACCGGCAGGCGTGCTGTCGCAACTCGGAGCCGCGGTCGCCAATCAGAACGCCGTCATGCTGGGGCAGCTTCTCGCGAAGCACGGAATCTCGGCGGTCGACGGTGCCGGGCTTTCGGCTGTGCCGCTCTACCTCGCCGAGGTGAACGGCGTCGTCTTCAGCGGCATGCCGCCTTACGGCCTCTGGATGCGTCCCGCCGCCGAGGGCGTCATCCCTCCGTACCGGACCGACGCCGGATGCTTCCTTGTCGCCGAACAGTTCGGCTGCAAGGCGATGATCTTCGTGAAGGATGAGGACGGCCTCTACACGGCGAACCCGAAGACCTCGAAGGACGCCACCCTGATCCCGAAGATCTCCGTTGCCGAAATGAAGGCCAAGGGACTTCACGACTCGATCCTCGAATTCCGGATGCTCGACCTGCTGGAGTCTGCGCGCCACGTCCGCCAGGTGCAGGTCGTGAACGGCCTTGTTCCCGGCAATCTGACCCGCGCGCTTGCTGGCGAGCACGTCGGCACCATCATCACCGCGAGCTAAGAGAGACCGTCATGGCCAACACGACCAACAACATCAAACACGTCGCTTCGCCGCTCGCGCGCCAGACCCTGCTCGACAGCGAACTCACCGATCCCGTCGCCGGCAAGCGACCGATCCGGCTCCTGCCCTGGCTTCAGGTGGTGAAGATCGGCGGCCGCTCCATCATGGATCGCGGCCGGGACGCGATCCTTCCGATCGTGGACGAGATCCGGAAATTGTTGCCGGAGCACCGTCTGCTGATCCTGACCGGCGCCGGCATCCGCGCCCGCCATGTCTATGGCGTTGGCCTCGATCTCGGCCTGCCGGTCGGGTCACTCGCCCCGCTCGCCGCGACGGAGGCCGGCCAGAATGGTCACATTCTGGCGTCGCTGCTTGCCCCGGAAAGCGTCTCCTATGTTGAGCATCCGACCATCGCCAACCAGTTGGCGATCCACCTTTCCGCGGCCCGCGCGGTCGTGGGAAGCGCCTTTCCTCCCTATCACCACCACGAATTTCCGGGTTCTCGCATTCCGCCTCACCGGGCCGACACCGGCGCGTTCCTGCTCGCCGATGCGCTCGGAGCGGCGGGCCTCACGATCATCGAGGACGTGGATGGCGTGTATACCGCCGACCCCAATGGTCCGGATGGAAAGAAGGCACAACTGCTTCGCGAGACGAGCGCCGCCGACCTCGCAAAATTCAAGGGTACGCTGCCGGTCGACAGGGCGTTCGTCGAGGTGATCGCGACCGCGCGCCACATCGAGCACGTGCAGGTCGTGAACGGGCTCGTACCGGGTCGGCTCACCGCCGCGCTGCGCGGCGAGCATGTCGGGACGATCATCCACACCGGCGCGCGTCAGGTCTGAGTTAGTTCCGCGTAGCGATCTGATGCTGCAGAACGGGTCGGAGCAATCGTTCCGGCCCGTTTCCTGTTGGATCGATCAAGACGTCGCCGATTTCAAAGCATGCTGCCGGGATTGCCGGACTCATTTTCGGAGACCGGCGCTTTGCCTGATACCGAAGGCCGCGCAACCCCGGCCCACCTCCGTGACTTTTCCGAGAGCTATCTGAGACCAACTCCAGCCTGCAATAGCGCTTTCGTTGCGGTGTAACGTGCGCTATATAACGTACGCTATATAGTATCTCTATATAGCGTACGGGCGGGCTCGGATGGCGATAGAAGCGCTGGTCACCCTGAAAAGCGAGAATGTTCCGGCCGTCGGGCGCGAGCGGCTGAAGCTGCTTGAGGCGGTCGCGCGCGAGGGCAGCATTTCGGCCGGCGCACGGGCGATCGGCATCACCTACAAGGCGGCCTGGGATGGTCTCGATGCCATGGCCAATCTTTTCGGCAAGCCCTTGCTCGTCAGCCGCGCGGGCGGGCGCGCCGGAGGTGGCGCGACGCTGACGCCGACCGGTCACACCGTCATCGAGGCGTTCAGAAGAATGGAAGCGGAGATGGTCCGCGTCCTGCGAACGGTCGAGCCCGAACTTGCCGAGGCCGGCGTTTCTCCCCTGGATCTTGTCTCGGGATTTTTGATGAAGACCAGCGCACGCAACGCGATCCGCGGCAGCATCGTCAAGATCGTCTCCGACGCGTTGAGCGCCGAAGTCGAAATTTCGGTTTCGCCGGAAACGACGATCTATTCGCTTGTCACGCACGCCAGCATGGAAGAACTGGGTCTGTGTCCGGGCCGATCGGTGACCCTACTGATCAAGGCGCCATTTGTCGCTATCGCGACCGGCAAGACCGCGCCGAAAACCTCCGCGCGCAATTGCATCCGCGGAATCATCAGTCGATGCGAGGCGTCCGACATAAACGCCGAGATCATCCTCGATATCGGCGCCGGCAAGACGCTCACGTCAAGCATTACATCGCACAGCGCCAAGTCGCTTGGCCTCTCTCCGGGAAAGTCCGCATTCGCTCTTTTCGATGCCGCGCACGTCATCATCGCCATCAACTGATGTGTTTTTAGAACGCGCATTGTCGCGAGTGGCTATATACCGCCGCTACCGCCTTTATTCGGGACGGGCTCGAAAGCCATGTCGTCGCTTGATTCCATGAGACGAAAGTGACGGTCGTCAAAGTCTCCACGTGCGGCGATGACGATCGACCTGATCGAAGCCTCGGCCTTCAGGAGCATTTCCTCGTATTCCCCCTCGGGTGTCGACTCCGCTACGACGCCGCCGCCAACGCCGATCGAGAACCTTCCGTCAGCCGATACGATGGAGCGGATCACGATGCTCAGGTCGGCGGCGCCATCATCACCCAGCCAGCCAAGCGCGCCGGAATAGATGCCGCGGGCACGCTGCTCCAGCTTATCGATATGCTCGAGGGTGCGGAATTTCGGCGCGCCGGTCATCGATCCTCCCGGAAACGCACCGCTGCGCAGCACGTCGACGAGCGTGTGCCCCGGCTTCAAAACCCCGCGTATGGTGCTCACCAGTTGATGGACGGTCTGATAGGTTTCGACGTCAAACAGGTTTGGCGCGGAGACAGTTCCGCTCTCGCAGCAGAGCGACAGATCGTGGCGCAGGAGATCGACGATCATCCCGTTCTCGGCCCGATTCTTTCGGCTGTGCCGCAGCGTTTCGATCAGTCTGTCGTCTTCAAGCGGATCGACATCGCGCCGGATCGTTCCCTTGATCGGCTTTGCTTCGATGTTACCGGTTGCATCGACGGCGAGAAATCGCTCCGGCGACGCGGTGAGGAGAGTTCCGCCGGGCCATTTGAGGAAAGCCGCGAACGGGGCGGGGTTGACGCGCCGCATGGTGCGATAAACCTGCAGCGGCTCGACTGTGGCGGCGCAGGAAAGCTCGTTGGTCAGACAGACCTGATACGTCTCGCCTTGGGCGATCAGGTCGAGACAGCGCGCGACCTTGGAGAGGTAGCTCGCTTTTCCATCCCTCATGAGAAATTCGAGCGGCTCCCCGCCGACTGCGTGGGGCGATTCCATGGACGGGTTCCGCGCCGATTCGATTTTCTTCAGTGTCGATTGGATCCAGTGCTGCGCGCGGCCGGCTTCGCCTGGATTGTCGATGGCGCACACATAGGTTTTTCCGTCCAGATGATTCACCGCGATGAATCTGTCCGCATGGATGAACAATGCGTCGGGCGTTGCCGCGCGCCGCTCCGTCGGCGAACCGCAATCATGTCTTAGCTCGTAACCGAACCAGCCGACATGCCCGCCGACGAAAGGACACGGCGGCGCCGATTGCGGGCGGGCCGGATGCTGCCTTTGGAGATACTCGAATATGCCGATGGCTTCGGTTCGGTGGCCATGAGCATCGTCGATCGCAATGGTTCGCTCGCCGGTGCGATACTGAACTGTCGCCGCGTGCGGCCCCGATGCATCCCCCATGTAGGACCATTGCGACAGCGCCGATCCGGCGAGGTTGCTGTCGAGCCAGAAAGCGAAGGGCTGGTCGGCGAACAGCGAACAGAACGCAGCCTCGGTGTCGATCGCGCGCGGAATCTCGTGCCAGAATGCCTTGCGGGTCGCCGCGATCGGCGCCGGTGCGTGTCGCTTGCGCGCGCGCGCCGGAGGCGTTGAGGGTCTTCCCGAGGCGCGAAATGAGAGGTCGCGAAAATTTCGCAGCAGGATGCGGCCGTCTTCCGTCAGGATTGACTCGGGGTGAAATTGAACGCCCCATTGCGGTCGGCTGCGATGAGCGATGGCCATGACGAGGCCGTCTTCGGTGCGGGCAATTTCCTCCAGGGCGGAGGGAAGGGGGCGTCCGACCACAAAGGAATGATAGCGCGCCGCATTGAACAGCGGCTGCATCCCCGCAAAAAGGCCAAGTCCTCCGTGCACGATTCTGGACGTGCGGCCGTGGACCAGAGACGGAGCTCGTTCCAGTGACGCACCTGATGCAATGGCGATGCCCTGATGGCCCAGACACACGCCAAGCAGGGGCACCGCGGCCGCTTCAATAGCAGCCTTGCACAGGCCGAAATCCGCCGCCCGGTCGGGCCGCCCCGGGCCCGGCGAGATCACGATGTTATCGAAACGCTGTCCCGAGAGTTCGTCCCAGGTTGCTGCATCGTTGCGGACGACGAGGGGATCTTCCTGATTAATTTCTGCGATCAACTGCACCAGGTTGTAGGTAAATGAATCATAGTTGTCGATTATCAGCGTCCTCACCAAAATGACCTCGACACCCAGTGGCGCCTGCACGAGACGGCAAACGCGGATAGATTCATCGGGAATTGATCCGCTGGCAGCGGCCAAGGCTGCTGTTTAATCGAGGCCACCTCAAAGCGGAACCGGATTCATCGCCGCGGCCAGGGGCGGAGGGCGCGGAGGGGCCGTTTTCGAAGGGGTTTTCCGGAGGGTACTTTTCGCCGGGATGGGCATTCCGGCCGGGATCCCGGCGGCCCGTTTCGGGCGATTTGGTATCGGCGGCGAATTGCCGTTGCTGGCCAGTGCGTCAGCAAAACGAGAGACGCAATCCAAACCGAATCCCAAACGACAGGTGCGGCAGTTGCGGAAGAGCAGAGGGCCTATTGGTTCAGTGAAGGCTGAGCGAAGCTCCGCCCGAGATATCTCCGGCAATCACCATTTCGAAGCCCGCCATGAGGGTCTTGTGGGCGTCCTCTATACGACCCGACCGGCTCGAAACGTTCGCGAGTTTGCTGAAAATGCCAGGAACGGCAGGTTGCAGCCGGATCACCTCGCGATATGCCTCGGCGGCATCGTGAAATTGGCCCAGAGCTTCGCAGCATTGTCCGAGCAGAAGCCACGCCTTGTAACTATCGGTCCGCACACGGGTCAGCAATTCAGACATGCGTCTCGCCGCTGCGTGCTCGCCCTTGCAAGCGAGAAGCTGGCCATACCGATACAGTGTATCCTCGTTGCCCGGGTCGATCTCCAGAATCCGGCGATATCCGCGCGCGGCCTGATCCAGTTTGCCGGCCTGATGCAACTCCGTCGTTTTCTTCAGTACGTCTGCGACCGTCCGCAAGTCGAGCCTCCTCGGCAAATTGCAATCGAAACTCTCGTGGCCCCGGTTGATTTATTCGCGCTGCGAGCGTGGCTCTATCGCTCGCGAAATGCCCGGGACATGCTGTCCTCGATAGGCTTCATGATGTACTGAAAGAACGTTCGCTCGCTGGTCTTGATGAAGACTTCCGCCGGCATGCCTGGTGTCGGGCTGAAGCCGGGGATTGCCGCAACTTCCGAATTGTGAAGCCTCACGCGAACCACATAGATGTCGCTCGGTCCGGTCTGCTGTGATTTTTTCTCGTCGGCAACAGTATCGGCGGAAAGGTAGATGACGTCGCCCGAAACCATCGGCGTGACGCGCTGGCTGAGTGCTGTCAGCCTCACCATCGCCTCCTGACCGTGTTTGACCGAGTCGATATCCTGCGGCCTCACCCGCGCCTCTATGATCAACGGTTCGTTGAGCGGCAACAATTCCATGATGGGTTTGCCCGGCTCGACCACTCCGCCGCGGGTGTGGAAACGCAATTTGACGACGACGCCCTTGACCGGCGCGCGGATCGTGGTGCGATCGAGAACGTTTTTCGCGCTCAGCATCCGTTCCCGGACGTCGACCATCTCGCCCCGGATTTCGTGCATCTGCTCGACCGCGGTTTTGATCGCCGTCTTCCGGACGCCATTGATCTGCTCGACCGCTCTGGCGATCCGTTCCTTGGCATCGCCGATATCGCCCATGATGCGGCCGACCTCACCCTCGAGATTGGCCTGGCTTCGTTGCAGAAGGAGAACGTCAGGCTTGCGCACGAGGCCGGCGGCCAGAAGCTGCTCCTTGGTCTTGATATCCTCCTGGACAAGCGCGATCTGGCGTTGCACGCCATCGAGCTGAATCTTCGATCCGGCGATGCGCTCGTTCAGCGCCTTGATGCTGTCCTCAATTCCGGCGATCTCGCTATTGGTGTTGTTGCGCTGGGCGGTGAATGCGAGAACCTGGGCGCTGACGATGCTGCGTATTTGCGGATCTTGCGACACCGCTGTCAGATCGGACGGAAAGTGAATTTCCGGCTCCTCGCGGACCTGGGCCTGCAGGCGGGCATCGACAGCCGTGAGTCGCGCGTTGCGAAGGTAGAGCCGCTGCATCTCGGCTTTTGCGGTGGTCTGATCCAGCTCGACCAGAATCTGGCCTGCTTCGACGGTATCACCCTCGTGAACCATGATGTCGCGGATCATGCCGCCTTCCAGGTGCTGGATGGTCTTGTTCTGGCCCGTAGCGACGAACACGCCCGATGCGACAACCGCACCTGCGATTGGTGCGGTATTGCCCCAGACTCCGAATCCCATGACCGTTATCGCGATGACCACCATGCCCGCCATGGTAAGGCCGCGTGTCGAGCGAGGCAGATCGATATGCCAGGGCTGGTCGCCTATCATTGTCGTGCTCATGGCCGACTCTCCGGGCTCATGTCTTCGCGCTCCCGCGATCAGGCGTCGAGCATCGGCGATGCCGAAGCGGTGGGCTGTCTGCGGCCCGTCACCAGCGGAATCACTTCGTCACGCGTTCCGAACGCCTGCACGGAGCCGTTTTGCAGGATCATGATCTTGTCGACGCTTTGCAGCAGTGCCGGCCGTTGCGTGATGGTAACGACCGTCATCCGCTTCTCCTTGGCGCGCACGAGCGCTTTCGCCAGCGCGCGTTCGCCGTTTGCATCCAGATTTGCGTTCGGCTCATCGAGTACGATCAGTCGCGGATTGCCATAGAAGGCGCGCGCAAGGCCGATCCGTTGCCGTTGTCCGCCGGACAAGGGGCTGCCGTCCATGCCGATGACGGTTTCGTATCCCTGTGCGAGTTCCGAAATCATCTCATGAACGTCGGCGGTTTCCGCGGCATCGAAGATATCCTCGTCGATCGCGTCGGAACGCATGCGCGCGATGTTTGCCTTGATCGATGCCGGAAACAGTTGAACTTCTTGCGGCAGATAGCCGACGCTTTCGCCGAACTGACGCGGATCCCAGTTGCGCAGGTCCATCATGTCCAGTCGGACGTTTCCGGCGGTCGGAATGATCGAGCCGACCAGCATTCGCGCCAGCATGGTCTTGCCGGTGCCGGAAGGCCCTACGATGGCGAGAGATTCGCCGGGCTCAAGCTGGAAGCTGATGCCGTTGAGGATCACCTTCTTGTTTGGCGGGGGGACATAGAGGATGCGTTCGACGCTGAGGCGGCCTTCCGGACGCGGCAGCCGCAATCGTTCGAGATTCAGCGGCGAGTTCTGGAGCAAAGTCTTGATGCGGTTATAGGCCGAACGGGCCTGTACGAAGTGACGCCAGCCTTCGATCGTGCCTTCCAGGGGTGCGAGAGCGCGGCTGGCGACGATCGATGCCGCGATGATCATGCCTCCGGTCAGCTCACTCTCGAGTGCGAGGTAGGCGCCCCATCCAAGTATGGTGATCTGGGTACCCAAGCGCAGGAATTTCGAAATGCCGGTCATGATGATGTTCAGGTCGTGGCCGGCGACCTGAGCCTTGAGCGATTCCACCGTTTCCTGTCCCCAGACCTGAACGCCTTCCGGGATCATGCCCATCGCGTTGATCACCTGGGCGTTGCGCGCCATCGCTTCCGCCTGCAGATTGGCGCGGGTTCCGAAGGCATTCGCCCGGGTGAAGGGTATCGCGGTCACGCGCTGGTTGATGAGCGCGACCCCGATCAGCGACATGCTGGAACCCAGGACGATCAGACCGAGCTGCGGGTGGATCAGGAACACGACGGCCAGATAGGCGGGGGTCACCGGCGCATCGAAGATCGTCAGCAGGACCGGGCCCGTGATGAATGCGCGCAGATGCTGCAGGTCCGCCAGGGTCTGAAACTCCCGGCTCGAGCCGCTTTGTGCTGCTTTCGCCGCGGCACTCAGGACCGGGCCGCCCAGGCGGGCTTCGGTCTCGACCGCAACCCTCATCAGAATGAAGCGACGCAACATGTCCATCACGACATGCGCTCCGATAGCCAGAATCACGATTGACGAAAGCATGATCAACGTGTCGACGCTTCGGCTGGTGAGCACGCGGTCCGACATGTTGAAGAGATAAATGGGAATCGAAAGAACGAGGAGATTCACGACGAGCGAAAAAATGCCGACAGTGATCAGGTTGCGCCGTGCCGCGGTCAGCCCCTTGCCGAGAACATCCCGAAATTCGTTGTCGCCGGAGCGCCTGTGCAATTGCGGAGGGCCGCCACCGCCACCACCGCCATTGAGATTTCCCCTGCCGTTAAGGTTGCGTCCGTTGTTGGCCGGTGCGAGGGCAGGTTTGGCTCCGTTGTGCTGTTGCGGGGGAGGCGCGGGCTTGGTGTCGGTTCGTGCATCGAGCGTGGCGGCTAGCTTTTCAAACGAGTTTCGCCATAGTTTCTGCGTCAGTTTTCTGACCTGCGCCAAGAGCGCGTCCTTCGAGTAGCGATCGCTTGAAACAGTCGGCGGATTGCCAACGGCTTGATTGTCGCTCAGACTCATTTCGGCTCTCCTCAACCGACAAGCATCGATTACCCGGTCCAATCTAGTGGAGGACGCAGGACATGGGATCGTCGTGCGGAAGTGCCGTGGTTGCCTGATGCTGCGGATCTGAAGTGGTGGTTGTATCGTCGTGTCCGACAAAGGCGATCACTTCGGGGACGAGAGCCTGAGGGTTCGTTTGAACGACGTGGTCCGTATCGTGGTTTACGAGATTGGCCTGGATCAGAATGGTGTCGCCGTAGGCGTGCCCGTTGACATAGGTATTGGTGTTCCCGACGTCGACGATGGCCGCATCGTTGCTGAGAACGTTGCCGCCGGTTGAGACGTTTTGCGTCGCCATGCTGTCGCCGTAGTAGGCGGCCGCGACGTTCGATGGCGGTTGCTGAAGCTGTATCGCCATATTCGCGTCGGAGACGATGTTTGTCTGCCAGATCGCGTTCACGTCATAATAGTTGCCGGTGACATAGAGGATATGGAAAGTGCCGCCGTTGCCGGCGATCAGGTTCCCGAACGAGGGATCGATCTCTGTTGCCCCACCCGAGATATTATGGACGAGACCGTCGAGATCTGACGTCCATGGCAGATGGTTGCCGCCGCCGTAATTCTCGATCGTTGCCGTGTTGGTAAGCTGATTGCCGCCGGTGGAAACGGTCTGGTTCGGATCGATGCCATCGCCCGTGATCTGAACGGTATCGTTGTTGTAAAGAACGTTGTTCTGAAAGATCACGTTCATGCCGTGATAGCTGCCGCCGACAACGACGAGATCATAGTGGAAATCGCCGTCGTTGATCAGCACGTAGTTGCCGAGTTCGTTCTGGCCTGCATGAATCTCATAATGCGTGCTTGAACTGCTTTGCATCGTCACGTCGTTGTCGGACAGATAATTGCTCTGCACAAGCGCGCGAACGTTGAAGTAATCGCCATGCACGAGGTCGACGGACCAGTTCGGGCCGGCAAAGTAACTCGGCAAGGATTCGTAGATGCCGGGATGCTGGACGAAGTCGGCGATATTGGTGGCCTGATCGCCGCCGGTCGCGATGCTGGCACCGGTACCTCCGACCGTAACGTGGTCGTTGTCCATGTAGGAGTTGGTCTGGAAGACCGCGTTGGTCTTGAAGTAGTCGCCCATCACCATCATGGTTCGCGCCGAATCCGTGAGGTCGACGATATAGGCGCCGTTGGTGGCGGTGTTTCCGCCATCAAGCGCCCACTGGCCCAGACCATGGCCGAGATCGGGCGCGGGGAGCGGATCGGGGGAGGGCACCTGATCGGGCGGAAGCGGCGCCGGATCCTGGAGTAGTCCGTTGAGGTAATATCCCGGCTTGACCGAATGCAAGTCGGCCGCGCCGTCGTGAGCGGCCCAGTCCTGATCGTGCGCGGCGACGAAAGCCGGAAGCGAAGTCGTGTCGTGCGGAACATACCATTCGGCCGGAACGACCGAACCTGCACCGGCGACCATCGTGGCGATCGCGTGGCCGGCCTCCGCATCCAATGCATTCAATGCGGCAAGAGCGTTGGCGCTATGAGTTCCCGTGACCGCATCATCGTCGTACATGTTGTTGTACTGATGCGTCTGGACTTCGCTCTGCTCGCTGCCTTCCTGATAAACCGCCTTGATGACATCGCTGCCTCCGCCTCCACCGCCGGAGCCCGGACTGATCGGGGCCATGACGATGTGCGGTTGAGGCGGCAAGAACCGGTCGATGTCGATATTCGAGGCGGAGGGAAGGTGCGAGCGGGGCAGGTGGTGCTCGGGCTCTCCAGCGGCCTGGGCGTCCTGGAACGCGACCGAACGACTGCTCGTTTCGTCGTCGGCCGGCGTCAGCGCGAACTCGGACCGATGGCTGGTATAGTCGTCGGTGTCGGAACGATAGTCGCCTTCGTCGTGGGTGATGCGGAAGCGGGCAATGTCGTCGAAGATCTTAAGATATCCGGCAAAATGCCAGATGATCTCGGTTATGCCGCCGGGCACCATGAGAGCCTCCTGCTTTCAGGCACGCAAAACGTCCCCATTCCGCGAGCGCCCTCGCAGTCTCGAAATTTCTAAGAGTGTTGGGTTACCGGGAAAAAGAACCTGCGCGGCAATTGCCGCGCAGGCGAAAAGTAAGGCTAGCCGGTGTGATGATCGTCCGTGAAGTCGTGTCCAGCGCTGATCGTCTGGCTGTTGAACTGGATGTTGGCACCCATTGTGATGGTCTGATTGAAGGCCGACTGCGTCACGGCCGCATCGGCGCTGATTCCGGTGCTCTCGTGATTGAGGTCGCCCAGTGAGTGGTTGGCCGTGACACTGGCGCCATGGATGTGGGCATCCATGTTGAAGGAACCACCGTCGCTCGGATCGTACCAGGAGCCGGCGCCGTCGGCGCTGAAGTTCACTGACGCTCCGCACAGATGATCGCTATCAACCAGGTTGTTGATCTGATCGACATTGAACATGTTGCCGTCGCCGGTCAGCGTCTGGTTGACGACTTCCGGCATGACCAGCGAATCGTGGATGTTGTTCATCCCATTGAGATCGATGACTGGCGAGTTCGGAAGCGAATCCAGACTGAGATCGACGTTCACGGCGACGTTCACGCAGGTATCGACGTGATTATCGACGGTGTTCTCGATGTTGTTGTCGAGATTGTTGCAGACGCCGTTGTCGAGATGGTTGTCAACGGAATTGGAATTCGAGTTGGAATTGTCGTTGCTGTTGCTGCTGTCGTTCTCGTTTCCGTTGCCATTCAGATTGAGGTTGCCGTTGCCGTTCCCGTTGAGGTTGCCGTTGCCGTTCAGGTTATCGCTGGTTGAATAAAGCGACTGAGCGGCGGTCTGGGTCTGATCCTGACCCTGGCCTTGACCCTGTCCCTGGCCTTGAAGCTGGCCCTGCAGATTGGCCTGCCCCTGCAACTGAGCCTGCAGATTGGCTTGCCCCTGTCCCTGAAGCTGCGTGGGATCGTCGTTGTGATAATCATGCTGATCGTTGGGATATGGCTTTTTAGGCATAATAGGCTCCAATCATAAGAGCATCGTCGCGACGAAAGCGCGCCAATCTTCTACGTCAGCGGCCTTGTCGAGGTCCGATGCAGTTGATGTACCGGTTCTGCCGGCGGCGAGATCGACGCTGAAGCCGATTTCGCACTGGAAGGCTCTCCCAATGGCAACACCACCGATAGCTGCCCTTAGGGACAATCCCCCTGGACTTCAGGAGAAGCCGTATCATCCAAAAGGCGTAAGGGACTACGACTTCGGATGAGGGTGGAAGTAGTGATGGGAGATGCGACTAATCGCTGTGGCTATCGCAATGCGATTCGAGGCGCGGCAGGAAATCCCAGATGTCTCTGTTGATCTTGGCCATTTCGCGCATTCCATTGATCATTTCATGGATTCGCGCATCGTCCAGCGGCTTGGTTTCGCCGAATCGAAGGCCGCTGCGGGTTTGGATCAGCCGCATCGATTGCGTCTGCGAGATTTCGCCGTTGTCACCCACGGTGTACATGCAGTGATTGAATTCGTTGCGCATGTGGGTGCCCTCGTTAAAGCGCTCGATCAGACGGTCGAGCTCCTTGCTGAGCACCTTGTCCTTGATCTTGATTCGCGCCAGCCGCTGGATGAGATCGAGTCTTGCCCGGGTGGTGTTCAACGTCGCGAACACGATGGCTGCCGATGCCTGATCGACCTTCAGCAACAGCATCAGAACATAGATGAACAGGCTTTCGTTGTTGGACCAGTTGAAAACCAGGTTGCCGATCAGCGACAGGATCATTGTCCGACGGTCCGCCGATTCCGGCGCGGCCGCCTCGAGCGCGGCGAAATCGGGCTTGGGAGGCAGGTTGCTGGCGGTCATGATCGAGCATCTGACACAAGTGCAGGCCTGTCCCCTGCAACGTTACGGGCGCCGAAAACCTTAAAAACATCGGCGGCGGACCACTGTCCTGCGGCGCCATCGTCTCGTAGGATAGCAAAGAAGACAAGTCTTCGCTGTGAGAGCGTTCCGGTCAACACGGCCAGGGAGGAGAAATTGCTGCGCTGGGCGGTCGCAATGGCCGATGTCAGGAGGGGGCGCCGGGCAGCGGTGCAGACGATCGGTCCGCTGGTTGAACGAAGCCGCGCCTCGCTGAACGGCATTCCCGACACCGCGTGGCGCGATCCCTATCTGGTCGGCTTCATGATGACGCTCATCACCATCGTCGCGCGCATCGAGAGCCGAAACTTGCAGGACCATGATCTGGGCATTGTTCAATCACAGGCTTGGGGAGCGATCACGGGCATGGACGCCGATCTGATCGGCGAGGACGCACTGACTCTCAGCAAATCTCATCCGCGCGAATTCCAGCATGGATGCTACAGCGCAACAATGGTGGCTTCGCGTCTTTGTGGATCCGCCGCTGTCGCCTCGATCGGATATGAACCCTGGCAGGATCCGATCGTTTCCGCGGAGGAGCAGATATTTTCCGGAGATGAGCGCGGCGCGATCTCGATATCCAATCCGCTCACGGGCAATTGGAGTGATAACTTCGACGCCTTTATCGCGACGCTCCCGTCAAACAGTCTGTGTTGAAGGTTCAAAGGGAACCTGTCGTATTCACCAATAATTTTATGTTTTCCGGGGACTCAAAATCTAATAGGATTGGTCGTCTTCAGGTAGGGACAACCTGAATCAAGCACTTTTTATATATCGCAGTGAGCTGACCACGGAAGGTTTCAGACAGGAGGGGTGGACTGCCTGTCCGTAGCAGCGTTTCAATCGGGTTAGTAGGGGTACCCAATGAGCGCGAGTAATCGAAGTCATTTTCATAACGTGTCGTTATCCAATCATTTCATTTCACAGGCTGCGCACAAGGATCAAAGCGCACGAACCATGACTGGCCCGGCCCCGGTCATCCATCCGTATCCTCCACTCGCCTCCCGGCCACAGTTGAATGTTGGAAGCGCCTCATGCGGGGCATCGCCGCCGCAATCGCAGGCGCGCCTGCAAAATGCTGTTCGCGCTCAAAAATCGGCTGATATTGCCCCGTCTTGGCAGGCTTTTACGAAACCTCGTCCCTCCGTACTTTCCTCGATCTCCATACCTGACGTGCCGGACTCCGACCAAAGCGGCCCCAACGCGCGGCGCTTCAAAGGTACGGACGATTCATTTTCCCACGAAACAAAGATTGCCGGAAACATCATTGTCATCATCGACAATCGCGCGCTTGTTCGCGATTGTCTGGCGCATTGTCTGCAGGCCGCCTATGCCGGTCATCAGGTTTTCGCATTCGCGACGCTGGCGGACTGGATGAAAGTCCATGAGGATTTTCCTAACCCGTCGGTCATCCTTCTTTACGTTCAGACCCGCCAGAAGAAAGCGTCAGACGAATTCGATGACGTCGAAAATCTCGCACGCGTCGCCGTGAGCGCCCCTCTGATCATCATCTCCGATGTCGAGGACGGTTCGCGGATCATGAGCGCCATTGAGAGCGGCGCACGCGGCTATATCCCGACCAGCATGACGCTCGGCATCGCCGTCGAAGCCGTGCGGCTGGTCGAGGCGGGCGGCACGTTCGTGCCGATCAGCGTGGTGTCGTCGTTCCAGAACCCAGGTAATGGCGAAAGCCAGCTATTCACCGCACGCCAGATCATGGTCGTTGAGGCGCTCTGCCGCGGCAAGGCGAACAAGCAGATCGCCTATGAACTCGGCATGTGTGAGAGCACCGTGAAAGTCCATATCCGCCATATCATGCGCAAGCTGAAGGCGCGGAACCGGACCGAGGTCGCGATAATGGCAAGCAGCCTGTTCGACAAGACCACGGATCAAAAGCCCGCATCGAACACGTGAGCCCAGTTGTATGGGCGCGTCGGCCGGCGCGACGAGCGATGACATTGTCCAAAGCAGTCAGGCATTGGACAATTCAGGGGCGAGATGTTTGGTTCAGCCCGATGATGAAAGTGCCGTCCGGGAGTTGCAGGAGGGAGGGGACTGCGGGATTCGACGGACGGCGAAAAACTACAATTGCTCCGCAACTGTGCTCAGCAATTTCTTGGCTTCCGCCCGAGCCAGCTTTTCATAATGAAAGAAGGGATAGCGGTCGCTCTTCTCCAAAAGAACCTCAAGCTGGATCGTCCGCCGGGTGTCGGTATCGCTATCCACCACGTCGATCAAAAGCCTGCCCCAGAGCTTTCCAAAGGGAGCATGATCGTCCAGCGCAAACTTCGTGTCGTCTACCTTTAAAGGCATTCCAGTCCTCATTCGATTGAAAGCTCGGACACTACTCGTCCTCGACCGGTTCTCCGAATAGCTCGGCAGGGGGTTACGATGCAACCGGGGAATCCGGGTTGCGACTGTAGGCCGGATGTGCAATGGGCCGAAAGTTATTCACCCGACCCGATTTCACGGCTGTTCCGGTGGCTCCGCGCCTGACGGCAAGGGCCTGTTCCCCGCGACCTGTGCTGCGCCTTGCGCGGGCGGCTTGATCGCCAACCGCCCGATAGCCAGATGGGAAAGTAACGGTGGGACCTGACCTGCTCGCCGGAAGCAGAAGGGAACGGACATGACAGCTTCAACGGAACGCGCGGTCCTCGCCGGGGGCTGCTTCTGGGGCATGCAAGACCTGTTGCGCCGGTATCCCGGCGTGATCTCGACGCGGGTGGGCTACACCGGCGGCGAGGTGCCGAATGCAACCTATCGCAATCACGGCAGCCATGCCGAGGCCATCGAAATCACCTTCGATCCGAACGCGCTCAGCTACCGGCAACTGCTGGAATTCTTTTTCCAGATTCACGACCCCACCACGCCGAACCGGCAGGGTAACGATCGCGGCGCAAGCTATCGTTCAGCGATCTTCTACACCAGCGACGAGCAGAAGCGGATCGCCGACGACACCATCGCCGACGTGGATGCGTCCGGCCTTTGGCCGGGGAAGGTTGTCACCGAGCTTGCGCCGGCCGGTCCGTTCTGGGAGGCCGAGCCCGAACACCAGGATTATCTGGAGCGCTATCCGGATGGCTATACCTGTCACTTCGTCCGGCCGAACTGGAAGCTGCCGCGCAGGCAGGAGGCGGGGCAGGCGATGGCCGGCGGAACTCGTTGAGGAAGACTATGTCTTACCCGCTCTCCGCTCCTACGAGACGGCACAGCCGGCTGGCTTGTCGCCGCCTCCGATCCGTCGCGCAAGACCGCCTGCGAGAATGACGGCCGGCGTCGGCGGATATTCCGTGGGGGAGGCTGCGTCGATGCGGGTGCTACGCGTCATGTGTCGTCCGATCGACGGGACAATAGGGCGTGATCGGCGGCAAAGCATCCCCGAAGCGAGACTTGATCGCGTCTAATGTGATGCAGACATGACCGGCCGCCGGTTGACGGTCCCATCTGGATTCGCCATGTTTATGGGATGCTGATAACGAAACTCGATCTGAGCGGGCTCAAGTGCCCGATGCCGGCGCTCAAGACCCGCAAGGCGTTGAAATCGCTGACGCCCGGCGACCGGCTGGAGGTGCATTGCACCGACCCGCTCTCGGTGATCGATATTCCGAATCTGGTTCGGGAGACCGGCGATTCCGTGGAAATCACCGAACGCGCGGAACGGCGGATCGTTTTTTTGATCAAAAAAGGGGGAGGTCCGGTGCCGCTGGACGCCCGCTTCTCGCTGCGGTCCTGGTGTCCCTACGTCAAGTGACCCTGAAACGGGCCGTCGGCCGATAAAGGATGGCCGAGACGGTCATCATCCCATGAACATTGGACAGATTCTACGGTCGCGCGTTCTACAGGCCCGCGCCGTTCCCGCGCACCCGGCGGATCATCTGTTCGACATGCGGGATCGGCGTTTCCGGTTGAATGCCGTGGCCGAGGTTGAAGATCAGGCGTCCTCCGGCAAAATTCGTCAGCACGTCATCGACCGCGCGGTCGAGCGCATCACCGCCGGCGATCAAGGCCAGCGGGTCGAGATTGCCCTGAACGGCGACCTTGTTCTGAACCCTGTCCCGGATCAATGATGGCTCGGTCGTCCAGTCGATGCTGACGGCGTCGACGCCGGTCGCTTCGATATAGGATGGCAGCAACGCGCCGGCCCCCCGGGGAAATCCGATGATTTTCGCATCCGGCACCTGCCTGCGCACGCCAGCGACAATGCGTTTGGTGGGCTCGATCGACCAGCGCGCGAACTCGCGCGGCGGCAACACGCCCGCCCACGTATCGAAAATCTGCAGCGCGTCCGCACCGGCCTGGAGCTGGCCGAGCAGATAGCGGATCGAATTCTCGACGATCGCATCGATGACTTTGGCGAAGGCGTCGGGGTGGTGATAGGCCATCATCCGCGCCGGCGCCTGATCGGGCGTGCCGTGTCCCGCGACCATGTAGGTCGCGACCGTCCATGGCGCGCCGCAGAAACCGATCAGCGCGGTTTTTGAACCCAGCTCCCGCTTGACGCGGCGCAACGCCTCGAACACCGGCTCGAGCTTCGTCATGTCGGCTTCGCGAGCCAGCCCCGCAACCTTGTCCGGCGTATCCAGCGGATCGAGCCGCGGGCCTTCGCCGACCTCGAAGCGCACCGAGCGGCCGAGCGCGTAGGGAATGACCAGGATATCAGAGAAGATGATCGCCGCGTCGAAGGCGAAGCGGCGGATCGGCTGCAGGGTCACCTCGGCGGCGAATTCCGGCGTGAAACAGAGGTCGAGAAAACCGCCGGCTTTGGCGCGTAGCTCGCGATATTCGGGCAGATAGCGGCCCGCCTGCCGCATCATCCAGATCGGCGGCACAGCCTGACGCCGGCCCGAGAGCACCTCGAGAAAGGGTTTGGTGTTCGAATCCTGTGCCAAGGCGTGTTCCGTCGATGAGATGAGTTCCGTATGTTCTGATACACGACCCGCAGGGTCTACGGCAACGGGCAGGGTCTGCAGCAGCATCTTTAGGCGCTTCCCCCATCATAATGTCCGAAACGAACCTTTCTGCCGCCTCAATGGTTTGGGGAGGTGTCGGCATGTGAAGCATTCGAAAGAGGTGACACATGCGCAGCTACAGGGTGGCCCTGGTTTCAGGGATTCTTGCCGCCGGCATAGCGGTACTGACGCGCCCCGCGGTCGCGGAAGACTATCGCGGCACGTTCGCTCAGCGGATGGCCTGCACCCCTGACGTCTTCAGATTGTGCGGTAGCGAGATTCCCGATGTCGGTCGGATTGTGGCCTGCCTGCGGCAGAATCAGACACAGCTCGGCGCGCCGTGCCGTGCGGTGTTCGAATCCAATGCCGAAGCGACCGGCAACGATGTGGCGGCGAAAGCGACCGGAAACCCGGTTGAGCCCTATGGTCGGCGATAGGTCGTCAGCGGCAGTGCCTGCTGTCCGGGATTTTTCATGGCGGTGATTTGGATTCACAAAAAATGTGAACCGATTCGGGGCCCGCGCCGTTGCTGTGACGCGCTCCGCTATGACGCCCCGCGCTATTCCCGACAGGAGGCCACATTGACAAAGGCATCGACATCGCCGCGCAAGCCGGCTCATCGCACCAGGACAAAGAGCAGGGCAAAATCGTCGGCACGCCGGAAGAAGCCGGTTCGCAAGTGGTCGGGCAGGGTGACGGCGACGAGCGATGCGCTCGATCTCAAGCAAGGAGTGTTCAAGCAGCGTAGCGCCGCCGCTATTGCCCGGTCGCTGAAGCGCTCCGCCGAGCAGAGCCATCGGCGCAAGAGCGATCCCTATCGGTCGGCGATGTCGATGCTGGTGTTCTATATCAATCGCGGCGGCAAAAATCTCTCCGCCTCTCGTCGTCGGACGCTTGAAGCGGCCAAGGGCGAACTGCGCAAGGCGTTCGGCAAGGCTGGCTGAGCCTCGCGTCCGATGGGATCAGAAGCGCGGGCTCTAGGCAACGGGAACGAAGGCCGGTGGCTGGCGGCTGTTACGCGCGAACTTCCGGGTGGTCATCGGCTTGCCGAACAGAAAGCCCTGGATGAAATCGACACCGATACCGTGCATCGCGAGAAAATCGTCGCGGGTCTCGACGCCTTCAGCCACCGTTTTGACGCCGTGCCTCTTGGCCAGATCGACGATCCGGCGACAGACGGAACGCTTGAGGCGCGCAGACGAACTGCCGTCGACGAACCGGCGATCCAGCTTGATCTCGGCGAATGGAAATTCGTTCAGCGCGGCCAGCGCCGGCCATTCGGTGCCGACGTCGTCGAGTGAAAAGCCGATGTTGTGGAATCGCAGCCGCTGCGCGGCCTCGATCGCGAGCGGCAGATTCTTGACGACTTCGCTGCTGTCGACTTCCACGGTCAAACCATCGAAAGCGGGGTGAGCCGGAAACTGCAAACGCAGATCGTCGACGGCATTGGCGTCCGTGAAGAAGGCGAGCGGCAGGTTGATGGACATATGGATGCTTCCGGATTTGGCGACGAGATAGCGCCAGTCCTGGAAAACGCGGTCGATGACAAAGCGCGAAAGCGAGCGAAAATGCGGATCGCCCTCGTCGGGAATGAAATAAGCCGGCGGCACGATGCCCCAGCTCGGATGTCGCATCCGGATCAGAGCTTCGGCGCCGCCCAGCGCAAGGTTTCGTGCATTGATCTTGGGTTGATACCACAGTTCAAGCCAGCCGGCGCCGAGCGCCTCTGCGACATCGACCGGCGGCGCGGGCGGTTCGATCGGGACAAGACTGGCGATGCGCTCATGCAGGTCCTTGTCGCTGAAAGGCGTCGGCAACATGGGCAGCAATTCAAGCGCCAGTTTCCCGCCAAGTTCCTGCGCCGCCCTGACGGCGGGTGCATCGGGCGGCCCGATCAGCAGTACCATCGCTGCGCTGGTCCGGGCCGCTAGCAGGTTCAGGACGTCAGTAACCGGAAGACCGTTTATCGAGAAGCTGACGACGATGAGGTCGGGGAAATCCGAACGCAACGAGGCATCGAGGTCGTCCAGCGTCGCACAGCCATGCGGAATGAACCCTTGTTCCTCAAGCGTCTCGCTGAGCAGCGACCGCACGTGATGCTTGCTCTCGACAATGCAGGCGCGGGGCTTGACCCTTCGCTTGCCGAAGGGCGTTTCCGCAATTCTGTCGTCTGGACTGGTTGTGGCGGTCATGGAGGGTCCTCGCTTGGCGGGACGCCAAGGTGAACCTTCTGTTATGGCTCCATCAGGGTTCGTTTCGGTGATGCACCGGTCGTGCACCGGAGAATGTCGACGCATCGTTAACCCTGATAAAGCGATTCAAGATTGAACCGACGGGAACGAAAAGGCCGCCGCAGGGGAAATCCCATCCCGGAAAGTGCAGGTCGCGACTTCCGGCCGGGATCTGCGGAAATCCGTGATCGAGACGGTTGCCTATGACGGTTTGCATTGACAGTTCGGGCTCCCAGGGCCTAGAAACCGCGCATCCCGGGAGGCCTTGCTGCAGGCCGAGGATCATTTTTTTGGCCCGTTGCATACGGCCTTTGGAAAATTCAGGAACGTTCCCATGAAGGTCCGTAACTCGCTGAAATCGCTGCGTTCGCGCCACCGGGACAACCGCCTGGTCCGCCGCAAGGGCAGGGTCTATGTGATCAACAAGACCCAGCGCCGTTTCAAGGCCCGCCAGGGCTGATTGGCGCCATCAGTCGCCCTTAAACTTCGTCATCGCTGACACGCCTGCGCCCGCGGGCGTTTCGTCGTGCTTAAAGTTCATCCGCTTCTGACGGCATCAGAAGCGGGTTTGCAGGATTTTGATCTGATGCCTTTTCCGCAGCGAACCAGTGCCCGAACCTCCGGAAAACGCTATAGTAGCGGCCGGAAGTTCGTATTGATCTGGACCTCGCGAATGCAACGGAATCTCTCAACGAGAGGGTGTATTTGCCTCGCACTTCTAGTCGCGGCTGCCGGAGTTCTGCCTGCGGTGGCGTCCGCGCAGGCCCCGCCGCGCCTCCTCCCGCACGGCGCCCCGCCGGAGGCTACTGAACCCAGGGACTTGCCGCCGTTGTCCTCGAAGCGGCCGGGAATTCCAAAAGATCAGGCTCACGGACTCGATTTCCTGTTCGGGGCCCTCAAGGCCGCGCCGGACGAGGAGAGCGCCAGGCACGTCGAAGCGCAGATCCTGGCGCTCTGGAGCCGGACGTCGAGCGACACGACGGTGCTTTTGATGCAGCGGGCGAAAGTCGCGATGCACGGCCAACAGTTCGATATTGCAATCAAGCTGTTAGACGCGGTTTTGAAACTACATCCTGACTACATCGAGGGATGGAACCAGCGCGCAACGCTGCACTACATGCAGAACGACTACCAGCTTTCGCTTGAGGACATCGAGCAGGTGCTGGTCCGCGAGCCGCGCCACTTCGGCGCGCTCGCAGGTCTCGGCATGATCATGCAGGACCTCGGCGACGACAGGCGCGCGCTCGATGCCTACCGCAAGGCGCTCGCCGTCAATCCGCATCTCGAAAACGTGCGCGAGCGGGTGAGGACGTTGACCGAAAAGGTTGAAGGGCGGGATATCTGATGTTCGCGAAGCGTCGGAGCAAAGGGTAGCCTGTCCGGACATCGTTTGAACCTAGTCCTGGCGGGCACACCAGCGCGCGCCTGCGGCGCTCGCGGATTAACCAACATCGCCGTTGATGCTTAGCGCGATGAAACTTTCCGGCTAATGCGGGTTTGGCCTCAATTCAATGGGAATCCGAGAGCGGAGAGCGCCAATGAAATCGCTGATGCTGGCCGTAATCCTCGTCTGCGCAACAGGAAGCGCCTCCTTGGCTGAAGGACAGTTCTGGATTGTCGGCAACCATGCCACTGAGTCTTGTGACATCGTCACCAGCAATCCGGTCATCGACGGCGACATCTGGTTCGGGGATGGCCCTTACCAATCCCGCGCCGCTGCGAAACTCGCCCGATCCTCAATCGGCGCATGCCCGAAGGATCAGGACGACAAAGCCCCTGACCAGGAAAAAGACTGACGGCCCGGCCTCGTCGCCGCTATCTAATGCAATTGGTTGCGTTCGCGCGCCGCCGCATGAAGCCGCTGCAGTTCATCCTCCAGCCGTTCGTTGACCATCAGCAGCGCCATCAGCGCACCGCGAACGTCGCCGTTGCATGATGCTACGATCTCGTCGATCAAAGCCTCGCCTGCTTCAAAACTCATCTCACCTACTCCGGTTCAAGACGCCTCACTCTTCATCGAGAACGTGAATAAAGTTTGCGAGTCGATTGAGGGTTCCTGTGGATTACGTGGATAACCGGCTGGCGTCCGGGCAGGAAAATCGCTCTTAGAGGCCGTTTCAACTGCGTTGGATCAGACTCCTCGCCTATCTTTTTGATTAAGCATGATCTTTTTCCGAAACCGGTTTCCACTTTTCGGGATCATGCTCTAAACGCCCGCGTCGCCGTCCGGACCGACGAAGGCGATCCGAACCATATTGGTCGCGCCGGGCGTGCCGAGCGGCACGCCGGCCACGATGATGATGCGCTGGCCCGCCTTGGCGAAACCGTCGCGGAACGCAATGCTGCCGGCGCGGTCGACCATGTCGTCCTGGTCGTGGGCATCTTCGGCGACCACGCAGTGCACGCCCCATGCCACCGCTAGCTTGCGGCCGGTCGCGAGGTTCGGCGTGATGGCGACCACCGGAAGCTTCGGGCGTTCACGCGCCATGCGCAGCGCCGTCGATCCGGAACTGGTCCAGCATATGATCGCGGAGAGGTCGAGCGTTTCGGCGATCTGGCGCGCGGCATCGGCGATGGCGTCGCCGACGGTCGGCTCTGGTTCGGCGCGCTGCGCATTGAGCACGCCGCGATAGATCGGATCGCGTTCCACCTCTTCGCCGATGCGGTTCATGGTCGAGATGGCCTCGACCGGGTATTTCCCGGCCGCAGACTCGGCGGAGAGCATGATGGCGTCTGCGCCTTCATAAACGGCGGTGGCGACGTCGGAGACTTCGGCCCGGGTCGGCACCGGCGACTGGATCATCGATTCCAGCATTTGCGTCGCGATCACGACCGGCTTGCCGGCGCGCCGTGCCATCCGAGTCATCTGCTTCTGAAGGCTGGGCACCTGTTCGAGCGGCAATTCCACGCCGAGATCGCCGCGCGCCACCATCAGCGCATCGGCCATTTCAAGGATTTCGGGCAGGCGATCGATGGCTTGCGGTTTCTCGATCTTGGCCATCACCGAAGCCCGGCCCCGGATCATTTTCTTGGCCTCGGCCACGTCGTCCGCGCGCTGCACGAAGGACAGCGCGATCCAGTCGACTCCGGCTTCCAGCGCCGCGTCGAGGTCGGAGCGGTCCTTCTGCGTCATCGCCGACACCGGCAAATCGGTGTCGGGCAGGCTGACGCCCTTGCGATCGGACATCTTGCCGCCGACGACAACGCGCGTCACGGCACGCTCCGAGGAGGTCTCCTCGGTGATCAGACGCACCTTGCCGTCGTCGAGCAGCAGCGTGTGACCGGGGCGCAGCGCCGCCAGGATTTCCGGATGCGGAAGGTGGACGCGGGTCTTGTTCCCCGGGGTTTTGTCGGAATCCAGCACGAACGTGTCGCCGTTGTTCAACTGGATCGGGCCGTCGGCGAACGAGCCGAGCCTCAGCTTGGGACCCTGCAAATCGACCAGGATACCGATCGGGCGGCCGTAGCTGCCTTCGACGTTGCGGATCGTCGCCACCAGTTCGCGCATCTTGTCATGCGAGGTGTGGCTCATGTTGATGCGGAAGACGTCGGCACCCGCCTCGAACAGACGGCGGACCATGGCGCTGTCTGAGGAGGCCGGTCCGAGCGTGGCGAGAATCTTGATACGGCGAAGACGTCTCATGGCTTACGTCCGGGCAACGCGCCTGGCGTCAGTCCAGACGCGCCCGGAGGCGTTCCGCCCGCTGGATCGGGCATACCCGGAAATGAACCCTGGGAAGGCATACCGGGCATCTGCGGCCCGTGTTCGCCGGATTCCGTCAATTGAACGGTCCAGGCACGCTGGTCTCCGGTATCGATCTCGAAAAAGCCGGTGCGGTCGAAGCCGCGTGCCAAACAATTGTCGGTACCTCTGATCGTGAATTCCTTGTCGCGCGAGCACATAAAAGCCTGTCCCGACCATTCGCCGCCATGGTCGTAATCTAGAGCATAAATATAATAGTAACGTGCGATGAGCGTGCCACGCAGCAGCGTTTCGCAGGCACGCGATGAGACATTCCACCACCCCTCGGTGGTCCAGCCCTCGGCGTCCTTGTAGCCAAGGGCGATGCCGACGCGGCTTGAGGTGTTGTTGCAAAGCCGGAAGTCGGCTGCCGCGGGCGCCGACCACAGGCAGAGAATGAGGATGCCGAGCGCAGGCAAGAGGCCCGCGGTGCTCACGCGCGGCGAGACCGGTGGGGGTGGGAAAGGATCTGATTTCGTCATTTAGCGGGGCAAATCGTTTTGCGTGATTTCGCGTGACCCGTTGTGGCCTGTCAACGGCTGGAACCTGCTTTTCACGCCAAGGTGCGCATTTTCCAACCAGGAAACTCCTATTTGCGCTGCGATATGGTAGAATCCATGACTAGTCCAACCAAATGACTAGTCCAACAAATTTCCGTTCGGACAGGCGATGACGAGATCGGCTCATGACCATTGACGACAAAACAAAAACGGAACTGGAAGCCGCAGTGTTCCGGCGACTGGTCGCCCACCTGCGCTCCCGGACCGATGTCCAGAATATCGACCTGATGAATCTCGCGGGCTTCTGCCGCAACTGCCTGTCGAACTGGCTCAAGGAGGCGGCCGACGAAAAGGGGGCCGCCATGACCAAGGATGAAAGCCGCGAGGCGGTGTACGGCATGCCCTACGAGACCTGGAAGATGAAGCATCAGGGCGCGGCAACGCCGGAGCAGCTTGCGGCGATGAAGAAGAGCCAAAACGGTCACTGACCGTTTTGAGCGGGCCGTCGCTTACCCTTATAGCGTTTTTGAGAGGAGCTTGTTCTTGGGCTTAACCCGAGGATGGCTGCCGGTTCGCGTCAAGAAATGCGTCGATACAAAATCGTGGCGCCCGCTTCCGAGTCCATCAGGTATGAGGAGGTAGGCCAGCCTGTGCGTCGCTGTGGATGAAGACGATGGCGCCTTGACGTCAGGCACGCCGCTCGGGAGTGTCGGTCTTCACGTGTGGTGAGCGGCCAGCGCGTTCAGGCTCACATCCCATCGTCATCAATTGATTTCAGGAGTAGCAGGATGGCCACCGCCGTCGCCGCCAAGGAAGAGCCCGCGACCCGATTCGCCAAGGATCAGCTCAAGGCGATCATCGAGCGCATCGAGCGGCTCGAGGAAGAGAAGAAGACCATTTCTGACGATATTCGCGACGTCTATGCCGAAGCCAAGGGCAATGGATATGACGTCAAGGCGCTGCGGACCATCGTGCGGATGCGCAAGCAGGATGCCAACGAGCGCCAGGAGCAGGAAACCATCCTGGAAACCTACATGCAGGCGCTGGGGATGCTGTGAGCGGAGAGCCGTCGCTCGGCTGGATCATTGGTCGCGCGATGCGAGTTCGAACCGACTTACCGCAGCGAACTCGCGCGCGCCGCGAGCCGGGTCGTGGTCAGGGTGGCGACGGCCGATCCGCTGAATCGGTCGCAGAGGATTCCCATCTGCGGATCGTCTGAGAAGGTCATCGCGATCGCCCGTTCGGGCTTTTGGAAGTAGATATGCATCAACGTCATGTCCTGATCGCCCATGACCGTTGCCGACATCGTGCGGCTCGCGCTCGGAGCGACGATCATCGCGCGCATCCAGACGTCGCTGTCGCGCGTGGCTGCCGGCGCCAGTCGGCGCGAGGTGGCCACCACGGCGCCCTGGTCCTGCGCGCCCTTGACGAGGACTGTGGTCACGCCGTCCACCGCCATCGGATTTCGCGCGGGAGTGACGGGCCGGATCGGCGGTATCGATGCGGTGGCCGCGATAATTCGCGCGCGGCGGATGTCCTTCGGCGCCGGCGCATAGGCCAGCGCCTCTAAGGAATCGGAAATACTGGAGGTCGGCTGCGGATCGACGGCGGCAAGCGCCCTGCGGGCGCTGACGGCGGCGACGACCTGCGCGGGCGTGGCTTTGGTCGGGGCAGCCGGCATTTCGTCCCAGAAGCCGCGGGCATTGATGATGTCGGCCGGAGTCTGCGGTTTGCTGACCGCAGCCGCGGCCTGCTTCGTCGGCGGGACCGGCGGGGCTTCGGCAGATGCGAGCCGGAATACCGCGACCGGCTTCGGTCGGGGCAGCGGGATCGAGTCGGCCGTGGTCGCCGGTGCCGCGGAGGCGGTCGCCGGCGCCGCGGAGGCGACCGTCGTCTGGACAGACGGCCGGGTTGCCGGTGTGCCCTCCGACTCGTCATCCTCGTCGGCGGCGGCCTTGCCGCGGAACAGCGCCAGCAGGAAATTCGACGGCTTGCTCTTTACAGCTCCGTCTTCATCCGCGTTCTGGCCGCGTCTCTCGATGTCGGCCATTGCCAGCTCATAGCCGGGCAGGGGGTTGCCGTCGGAGGGAATGTGCACGGTGCGACCGTTCGGGAAGACGCGCACGAGTTGATCGTGGGTCATGCGCGGCCAGTGTCGCACATGGCCGGTGTCGAGGTGAACGAAGGGCGAGCCCGATTTGGGATAGAAGCCGACGCCGCCGCGTTGCATGCGGAGGCCGGCGAAACGGATTTTTTCGAGCTGCACGCCAGGAATGAAAAAGTCCATCGCGTGACCAAGCATATGCTGGCTGAATCGCGCGACGCCGGTATGCGCGGAGCGGCGGCGAAGCATGGCGTTGGTGGCGGGGGAGCGGTAGGCGGAAACGATGTTGATCGGCTGCTTGGCGTCGACGTCGCGATAGACCTCCCAGAGGATGTCGAAGAGGTGACGATCCATGGTGGTCTGCTCCTGACTGCGCCAGTCGCGGAGATAGTGATTGAGCTGCTTCAGCGCGGCTTCGTCGTAGCGGCCGTTGCGCTTGAAGGTAACGGTCAGGTCTTCGTTGGAATGGGTGTGATGGAACGACAGCGTGCGGGTCTCGTTGAGCGCAGCCGCGTCATGCACCGATCCTGCGCCCGCCAGCAGCAAAAGCGACGTCAGGCCGATGCAGTAACCGGCCCGCGGAATCGACAATGATTTCAAACCGCGTGCAAAACCCGCTAGCACGTCAATGAGCCCACCCGAAGGACGATTACGTCGCGCAGCCTTTCCACGACCCCGTTTGTGAAAGGGCTTACTCAAGTCGTAGAGCAGGAGGGTTAATCCGGATTTACCTTAATCCGACTCCTCCTAAAGGATAACTAGCCCGCCGACTGTGGCAAAAAAGAGCCAGGGGATTAAGGCGCGGGCAACAATGGTTAACGTTAAAAGAGCCCGGTAGTGCGATTAAGTAATTGTTTTTAATCAACTAAATACGTCTTCGGGCGAGGGGCGATCGGGTATTTCCGCCCCCCGTTCCACGTAAATGGCTGTTGTTTTGCCTGGAGCCAACGCGCCAAAACAAAATTCAAAATTATAAAATCATCCCGCTTCTGATTCCGTCAGGAGCGGGGTGGCGCTAGCGCCGATAGATCTGGCGACGGCGGTCCTCGACCTGGGGAGGAGGATTCTGAAACCCGAACAGCCGTTCGAAGAACGAGGGGCCGCTGCTCGTGAAACCACCGCCAAACCCGCCGTTGTCATTGAGGGCCACGCCTTGCGGGATATCCCCTTTCGGACGGGAATAGTTCGGCTGGGCATGCGCGATTACCGCTTCAAGGTCACGGCCCTTGGCGTTGCGGAGCAGCGCCAGCATCGTGGAGTCACGGCCGTAGACGTCAGGGCGAATCTGTAGTTTGCCGGCGCTGTCCACGAACGCGGTCTGATAGGTGATGTTGACCGGAATCGGGGTCGGAAATTTGATGTCGAACTCGTTCCGGCCGTACATGCTCCGGATCTTCTCCGGAGTGTAGTGGTCCTGCGGGAGGGCGATGTTGAGCAGCGTCGCGGCATACTGGTCAGGGTTCTGCACCCGCATGCAGCCATGGCTGAAAGCGCGCGTCTCCTTGGCGAACAGATATTTGTCCGGCGTATCATGCTGATACACCAGAAACTTGTTCGGGAAATTGAATCGGATGCGGCCCAGCGCATTGCGCTCGCCCGGCGGCTGCGAAATGTGGATGCCGCCGCTGCGGTCCCGCTCGAGCTTGAGACCCATGCGCTCCAGCACAGTCGGGTCCTGCTGCAAGGCAGGCAGGTATTCCTTGTAGATAATCGACGGCGGCACGTTCCAGGTCGGATTGACGGTGATGTACTTCATCGTTTCCGTCAAAAGCGGCGTGGCGTGAATTCCCGGCTTGCCGACGACAACGCGGGTGCTCCAGACCTGCGCGCCGTGCTGCATCACCTTGAGCGAGTAGTCCGGAATGTTCAGGATGGCGTAAGCGTTGCCGAGCGACGGCGCGCCAAGTTCGCGCGGCAACCAGCGCCAGCGCTCCATGTTGACGATGATGGTGTCGATCTGACGATCCTTCTTCACGCCGTTCAGGGCGCGAAGAGTGTTGTTGCCAAGAACACCGTCGGGCTTGAGGTGACTGCGTGCCTGGAAAGCCTCCACGGCGGCGGCGACATCGGCATCATACCGGGTATCGTCGGCATTTTCAGCGACGCCCAGTCTGGCGCGAATCTGCGGTACGCGGGGATCCTCCATCACGGCATTCTTGCGGAATACGAGACTTGGGCCCTCGGCAATTTCGATCACAGGGCCTTCCGACGCCTTTCGGAGCTCGGCCAGCTTCTGCTTCAACTCCCGATAGAGCTTGTGCGGCGGATTGTAGCCGTCGAGCGCTGCGGAGGCATCCTTCGCCGTAGTGACGTTCGTCAGAACCTGCTCGGGATCGATCGGATGCTCGGGATACTGGATATCGGCGCTGACCTGCGACCAGTGCATCCGGCCGCTCTGGGCCTGGCGGGCGTAGTCCATCATGCTCGCGGTCAGCTTGAGGTCGGCTTCGGCGACCTGATCCGGCGAGGTCGCTTCGGCAAAATTCGGCACCGGATAGTCGGCGGGATCGAGGCCATCGGCCGCGGCGTCCTTCAGACGCGCGATTACACCCTTGGCCTGTGCCGTCAAAGCGCCGCCCCCGGTCCATATCGGGGCATAGCTTCGCTCCGTGTAGAATTTTTCGATCGCGGTCCGCTCTGCCTTGCGATCGAAGAATTTTGCGGCCTTCGTATCGAGCAGTTCATGCAGCTTCTCGGCCGCGGGTTGATCCGCAACGGGGACGTTGCTCGCGGCCTTCACCGGCTCGCTGGCGGTCGATCGAGCGGTCTCGGCGGGAGGCGCGGCGGTTGGACTGACCGTTGCGGTCGCATCTTTCTTCGCGTCGTCCGTTTTGGTCTCTGCCTTGGCGCCCTCTGCGGGCGGGGTCAGGGCGTCGGCAGGCTTGGCCTCCGCCTTCGTTTCGGAAGCCTTCGCGTCAGAGGCCTTCGTCTCGGCGGACGGCGCCGCGGTCGAGGCCGCCGCGGAGTCTGCGGCGTTCGATTTCGTCTCTGCCGGCGGAGTATGCGTATCGGCGGCTTTGTTGTCAGCCGGTTTCGATGTGCTGACGAGGGGCGGAGCAGGCGGCACGTCGTTCATCTTGAAATCGGCTGCGGTGGGCGGCGGAACGTTCGCCGGCTCCGGCGTCGGCACAGCGGCATCGATTGCGAGTTCGGCGGGACTCTTCTTCGCGGTGTCCGTCTGGGCGGATGCTGCCGTTGTCGAGACTGTCAGAAAAGCGGCTGCAAGGGCCATCAGGAACCGGTCGAAACCGGTCCGGTTAGTCGAGTAGTCCCGCATTCTCAGCACCCCTTGGGTGAAACTGTCCCGACCTGGAACAATTTTCCGATGATTTCGTCCAACGTTCGCCACGACTTGATCTTGATTGGCGATTCACGTTCATGCACGGACGTTACACGCGCCCGATTCGGGCAGCCAGCGCCGCAGAGGCAACTCACGACAAACTGACCTTAAAAATAGGCTGTTTGCAACGCGGCACGCCTTTTTCAAGGTGTTTTCCGTCAGTCTGTCACCGCGCCGCAACGGTTCACGTCCGCGACGTTTTTTTCTCCCTGCGGCTCGCAATCGGTCGACCTCTACCCTGCGAACGCAAGGAAGCCCGTTACTGTTCCTCGTTCGCCGCCATGTCATCGAGCTTGCGGTAGAGTGTGGACCGGCCGATTTTCAACCGTCGCGCCACTTCGGACATCTGCCCCCGGTAATGTGAAATCGCGAAGCGGATGATGTCGGCCTCCAACTCTTCCAACGGGCGCATTTCGCCATGCGCCAGCATCGGGAGGCTGCCTGCATCGGGGAGAGGCGGAACGATCGGTACTTCACTACCGGGTATCACGTTGTGCGCCATCCGCGGAAGCACCGCGTCCATGACCAGGGGTTCGTCTGTTTCGGCCAAAGGCTGCGCGCCGATCAGCGGAAAATCCGCGAGGCCTAGCTGTTCGCCCTCGCTCATGACCACCGCGCGATAGACCGCGTTTTCGAGCTGGCGGATGTTTCCGGGCCAGTTGAGTTGCGACAGTCCCGCCATTGCCTCGCCGCTGATGCCAGCGATTGTCCGGTTTTCCTCGGCACAGAAACGCGCGAGAAAATGCCGCAGCAGGTTGGGGATGTCGTCGCGCCGCATCCGAAGCGGCGGGATCGTCAGCGGCAGCACGTGCAGGCGATAGAACAGATCTTCCCTGAATTCCCCGGCCTTGACGCGTTCGAGCAGTCGCCTGTTGGTGGCCGAGATGATGCGGACGTCGACCTTGACCGGCTTGCGGCCGCCGACCGCTTCCACCGCGCCCTCCTGCAGCGCGCGCAGCAGTTTCACCTGCGCTGTCAGCGGCAGTTCGCTGACCTCGTCGAGGAACAGCGTGCCGCCGGAGGCTTCGACGAACTTGCCGGCGTGGCGCTCGGTCGCGCCGGTGAACGATCCCTTCTCGTGGCCGAACAGGATCGACTCCACGAGATTGTCGGGAATGGCGCCGCAGTTCACGGCGACGAATGGTTTCGTGCTGCGATCGCTGGTGCCGTGGATCGCGCGCGCGAACAGTTCCTTGCCGACGCCGGATTCACCCTCGATCAGCACCGGGATCGATGAACTTGCGGCCTTTTTCGCCGCTTTCATCACGTTGGCCATGGTTTCGCTGCGCGTGATGATGTCGGCGAAGGTAAGGCGTCCTTCGCGGCTGTGGCGGACCCTCCGCAATTCGCTTTTCAGCGCGCTGGCATTGAGCGCATTGCGCAACGAGACCTGCAGCCGCTCGATGCCGACCGGCTTGATCACGAAGTCATGGGCGCCCGCGCGCATCGCCGAAACCACGTTGTCGATGCCGCCATGGGCGGTCTGGACGATGACGGGGACATTGATGTCGGCTTCGCGGATTTTCGCCAACACGCCCATGCCGTCGAGGCCGGGCATCACAAGATCGAGGACAAGGGCATCGATGACGGGGCCATCGGCAGCCATCAGCGCGGCGATTGCCGCATCGCCGCCCTCGACCACGATCGCCTCATAGCCCGACCGCCGCACCATGTTTTCGACGAGCCGGCGCTGGACCGCGTCGTCGTCTGCGATCAAAATGGTGGCAGTCATGGCATTCCCCGCACGCTACAACTATCTGTACCGAATCGAGGCACACTGGCGGACGCTGATTAATGCGCTCTTAAGGTTTGCCGCGCCGTCGTCGTGCAACAGTTTTTCTTCCTGCCCGGAACCGAAAAAGAAAGTCTGGATCGATAATGGCTTCGCGTTCTTCCTCCGCCTCCCGCAAATCCGTCTCCGCCCGCAAGCCCGCCTCTCATCGCAAACCCGCCGCCACGAAAAGGGCCGTCGCGAAACCCGACGCGGGACGCCTGCCGGAATGGAATCTCGCAGATCTCTATGCCGGCATCGATGCGCCCGAGGTGACGCGCGATCTCGACAGGGTCGATGCGGACTGCAAGGCGTTCGAGGCCGACTACAAGGGCAAGCTCGCGACGGAAACGGCCAAGCCCGATGGGGGCACGTGGCTGGCCGAAGCCGTGCGGCGCTATGAGGCGATCGACGATCTCGCGGGCCGGCTCGGCTCGTATGCGGGGCTGATCCATGCCGGCGACAGCGTCGATCCCGCGATCTCGAAATTCTACGGCGACATCTCCGAGCGTCTGACGGCGGCCTCGGTGCATCTCCTGTTCTTCGCGCTCGAACTCAACCGCATCGACGACGATGTGATCGAGCGCGCCATGCAGGCGCCGGAGCTTGGGCATTATCGCCCGTGGATCGAGGACAGCCGCAAGGACAAGCCGTATCAACTGGAAGACCGGGTCGAAAAGCTCTTCCATGAAAAGTCGCAGACCGGTTACTCCGCATGGAACAGGCTGTTCGACCAGACCATTGCGGGCTTGCGCTTCAAGGTCGGAGCCAAGGAGCTTGCGATCGAACCGACGCTCAACCTGTTGCAGGATCGCTCGCCCGAAAAGCGCAAGGCCGCCGGTCAGGCGCTGGCGAAGACGTTCAAGACCAACGAGCGAACTTTCGCGCTCATCACCAACACGCTCGCCAAGGACAAGGATATCTCGGACCGCTGGCGCGGCTTTCAGGACGTCGCGGATTCGCGCCACCTGAACAATCGCGTTGAGCGCGAGGTGGTGGACGCGCTGGTGGCTTCGGTGCGTGCGGCCTATCCGCGGCTGTCGCATCGTTACTACATGCTGAAGGCGCGCTGGTTCAAAAAGAAGAAGCTCGCGCATTGGGACCGCAACGCTCCGCTGCCGTTCGCCGCCACCGGCGTCATTCCGTGGAGCGACGCGCGCAAGATGGTGTTGACGGCTTACGGCGATTTCTCGGCCGAGATGGCCGGCATCGCGGAACGCTTCTTCACCGACCGCTGGATCGACGCGCCGGTGCGTCCCGGCAAGGCGCCGGGCGCGTTCTCGCATCCGACCACGCCGTCGGCGCACCCCTACGTTTTGATGAACTATCAGGGCAAGCCGCGCGACGTGATGACGCTCGCCCATGAACTCGGTCACGGCGTGCATCAGGTGCTGGCGGCGAAGCAGGGAGCGCTGATGGCGCCGACGCCGCTGACGCTTGCGGAGACGGCGAGCGTGTTCGGCGAGATGCTGACCTTCAAGCGGCTGCTGGCGCAAACGAAGAATGCGAAGCAGCGGCAGGCGCTGCTCGCCGGCAAGGTCGAGGACATGATCAACACCGTGGTGCGGCAGATCGCGTTCTATACTTTCGAGCGCGCTGTCCATACCGAGCGAAAGAACGGGGAGCTGACGGCCGAGCGCATCGGCCAGCTCTGGCTCAGCGTGCAGGGCGAAAGCCTTGGCCCCGCGATCGAGATCAAGCCGGGCTATGAGACGTTCTGGATGTACATCCCGCACTTCATCCATTCGCCGTTCTACGTCTACGCCTATGCGTTCGGGGACTGCCTCGTGAACTCGCTTTACGCCGTCTATGAGCACGCGACCGAAGGCTTCGCCGAGCGCTATCTGGCGATGCTCGCCGCCGGCGGCACCAAGCATTATTCCGAACTGCTGAAGCCTTTCGGGCTCGACGCCAGGGATCCCACGTTCTGGGATGGCGGATTGTCGGTCATCGCCGGAATGATCGATGAGTTGGAAGCGATGGGATAGGCGTCAGACTTAAAGATAGGCGTGTCAGGCGGTCGGACGTTCGCGTGAACCAGCGTCGCTGCGGTCGATGTCGGCGGCGTCGTGCTTTAAGAATAAAGTCCTAATTATCTTGATAACGCCCGACGGGATGGAGTTTCCCCTACGTATGGCGCACCTAATGCCTAAGATTTGCGACATGAAGGGAGTCCGGGAATACATGGAGGGAGACCTCGTGGAGCTTTGGCGCGATGATGACACGGGCCGTCTCGTGATTCGTGCGCGCAATGAGTGTGGAAACAACTCAACCACAGTGGACCTATTCGACATCCTGGACTGGATGTCAGTTGGTCCTAATAAGCGGGTGCTGGAAAGTGCTGCCGGGGGCAGAGATGAATCCGATCGAAGCGCTCCTTCAAGAAATCGAGAAGGCAATTAATGCAGAATTGTACTATCTGGCGCTTCTCTTAACCCTGACCTTGCCTGATGTCTGTACGGCACTGGAACAACCGAATGGACGAACAGACGGCGGCAAACTGTATAAGCTCTGGTACAAGGCAAACATTTTCGACCTGATTGGCGGCCTCAGTCCTGAGGAGGCATTTGAGCTAAGATGCACTGTTGTTCACCAAAGCAGCGCTCAAGCTTCCGGCGCGAGGTCATATGGACGAATTATTTTCACCATGAAGGGACCATTTCGCGTCGACAGCATGGTCTTAAACGGAGCTATGACATTTGACTTGGCAATGTTTTGCGAGCGTTGGATAGGGGCTGTTCGGATTTGGATTGAGAAAAGCAAAACCAATCCGATTGTGCAGGGCCATTTGCCCAACTTGTTGCAGGTCAGACCTCAGGGCTTGAGCCCTTACATCGTTGGAACGCCAATAATAGCTTAGGCGGAATAGATGTCTCGGAAAGCTGATGAATATAGCGAACAAGAGACGCAACAGCGATTCCTCGGTTCGCTAAAGGCCGCGCTAAACACGCCGCCCAAACCGCTCAAGAGCATGCCCAAAAAGGGCGTCCCGGCACAATCGAAAAAGGGTACAATCAGGAAATCCAAGATTCGGAGGCCGGTATGAATTCGATTGAAACCGCACCGCGCGATGGTCGCTTTGTCGCCGTTTCGACAGGAACTGGAAATTTGTCGTTCGCGTATTTCGAAAATGGCGTTTGGATCGCGCCCCAAATCGTCGGAAAACCAGAACTGGGATCGGCGGTAATCGATCCAATCTGGTGGCTCGATATACCAGTGCCATCCCGCCATTAAAAAATCGCCCCGGACGGCTATCCGAGGCGATTAATATTCTAAGACGCTCTGCAGCGCTTATCTCGTAACCAGATTACGCGATCAGGAGGCGCTTGTCATCATGATCTACCCATCGAACGCACGGCATCAAAGTGAGTCATCACTATGCCGATGACCGTCGCGATAATCGAAATGATTGCTATCGCAAGTGCGATAGTAGCCCTTGCGTTTGCGCGCTCTGCGGCAGTCGCCTGTCGTTCAGCAGCCGCAGAAGCACGCTCAGCCGCAGCGGCGGCGCGTTCCGCTGCTTTTGAGGCCGAACGAGCTATTTCTATTTGTTCTGCTTGGGAAGATTCGCTCAAGCGGCGTTCTTCTTTGTCTTTGGAGGCGAGCCATTCAGTAACCCAGCCGAAATTCCATCCAGAAGGAAGTCCGCCGCTAGCCATGAGCGTGCGCACTTGATTTGGACCAAGTTCTTCGAGACGCGCGATAATGTCATCAGAAAGCGGCATCTGAGGTTCGCTCCTAGTTTGCTTGGCAGCTTCTAGGATAGCGACGGCGGGGGTGAGCGTCACGGCTCATCCCCGTCTCCGAACGGCAATTCAAGCTGGACAGGTGCGCGCAATCGGGACGGCAATAGCCGCCAGCGGCGCGCGGCTCGGATCACGACATACCGGAAATCCGGCTCAGTGAGTTTGATGATAGGTGAGTCGCTTGCCTTCGATGCCTTTGATTGCGGCTTTGGTGCGGTCGATATCTGAATAGCCGAGGCCAACGCGATGATTGTAGCGGAAGTCAAATTCCGCCAGATAGCGGTGAAGGTGCTTCTCTTTGCAGTGCTGGTAGACTCCGCGCATCCCGCGCTTGAAGATCGAGAATGATCCCTGTGTTGGTGTGGACGTCGCCCCGCGCATATTCCTTCGCGCCGTGCTTCACGGTTTCATGGGAGGCGAAGTGCTGGCCTGCACCGAAATAGAGGCGGCTTTCATCGGTGAATAGCCGCGCTTCCTTGGCAACATTCTCCAAAACTATTTTGGAGACGGTTTCCTTGTCAGCAACCGCGATATGGAATGACCGGAGATTGCCACCGCGCTCAACCAGCGCCACGATAGCGCGCTTGTGGCGCGGACCGCGATTTCCCTTCTGGTAGGGGCGCCCCTGACGCTGTGGAGAAATCCGCTTCTCGGCGGTCGGACCGAAGTAGGTTTCATCAGCCTCGACAATGCCGGAGCCATCCGGTCCGCCCATCGGAGCAAAGCCACCGTCCCGCATGGCTTCCCGAATGCGGTGGCACATGAACCAAGCCGACTGGTAGGTGATGCCGAGAGCCCGGTGAAGCTGATGGGCGCTGACGCCCTTCTTGCTGGCGTTCATCAGATAAAAGCCCATCAGCCACTTGTGCAGCGGGATTTTGGATCGCTCCAAGACCGTGCCCGTCGTGCAGGTGAAGTCCATCCGGCAATCGGCCTCCGCGCACCGATAGCGGCCCGGACGCCCCTTGATCGGGTAGGCATGATTCACGGTGCCGCAATGGGAACAAACCGGGCCGGTCGGCCAGCGGATACTTTCGATCAATTCGCGGGCATCGGTCTCGTTGGAAAAGTGCGGGGCGGCAAAGGCGCTGGACATTGGTAAATCCTCAATTCAATGAGGAAATACTAGGCTTTGCAGGTTGTGGCGTCAACTAGATAATTGGGAATAAGGTCCTATGAATGCAACGGGCGGGGCCCGTGGCAAAACGGCACAGGGCAGGGGACTTAGAGGCCCCGATTGCGCGACCGTAATCAACCGGCAAGGCGGCGTTTGGACGCCATTTCCGCGTCTAGATCGCCATACGACGGCGATTTTCCGTCAAACGGCCGGTGTGGGGGCGCGAACTGAGCGTAAAACCGGGCAATTGCGGGCTCCCTCGCTTATTTTTCTTCCTTTTGTACATAAAAGAACAATGACTTCGCCGAGGCGGCCGCCATACCGTTGCTCTGTCCTTCCGATTGCGCTAATTCCTCACGGGCAATATCAACCCTGGCTGGAGACTCGACGTGTCAGATCATAGCGAAATCGCGTACTCGACGGCAGAAGGAATGGATTATCCGGCTCATGAGGAAACGTATAAGACGTTCATCAAATTCGGGACGGTTGGCACGGCGGCCGTGATCACCATCGTCTCGCTGATGGCGATTTTCCTCACCTGACCGTCCGGTCGCTCTGGATTTCCGTTCGATAGCAATGTGGCTGGTGCTTTAATCATGCGTGGCCGTCGGCTGCGGGAGGCATCATGAAGATTGCAATAGCGAAGGAAATCGATCCGTCGGAGCCGCGGGTAGCCGCGTCTCCTGACACGGTGAAGAAGTTCAAGGCGCTCGGCGCAGATGTCGCCATCGAGCCGGGCGCCGGAATCAAGTCTGGAGTTCCGGATTCGGACTTCGTGGCCGCGGGCGCCGTGGTCAGCGCCGACGCGGTTCAGGATGCCGACATCGTCATCAAGGTGAAGCGTCCGGAAACCAGCGAGCTTGCACGCTACAAGCGTGGCGCGCTGGTGATCGCGATCATGGACCCCTACGGCAACGAAGCTGCGCTCAAGACGATCGCGGACGCCGGTGTGTCTGCCTTCGCGATGGAACTGATGCCGCGCATCACGCGCGCCCAGGTCATGGACGTGCTGTCGAGTCAGGCGAATCTCGCCGGCTACCGTGCCGTCATCGAGGCGGCCGAAGCCTTCGGTCGCGCGTTTCCGATGATGATGACCGCCGCTGGCACCGTACCGGCCGCGAAAGTGTTCGTCATGGGCGTCGGCGTTGCCGGCCTTCAGGCGATCGCCACCGCGCGCCGTCTCGGCGCCATCGTTACCGCGACCGATGTCCGTCCCGCGACCAAGGAGCAGGTGGAAAGTCTCGGCGCCAAATTCCTCGCGGTCGAGGACGAAGAGTTCAAGAACGCGCAGACCGCCGGCGGCTACGCCAAGGAAATGTCGAAAGAGTATCAGGCCAAGCAGGCTGAACTGACTGCCGAACATATCAAGAAACAGGACATCATCATCACGACCGCGCTGATTCCCGGACGCCCGGCGCCGAGGCTCGTGACCGCCGAGATGGTGCGTTCCATGAAGCCGGGCTCCGTGCTGGTTGATCTCGCGGTCGAGCGCGGCGGTAACGTCGAGGGTGTCAAGGCCGGCACAGTCGTCGATCTCGATGGCGTGAAGATCATCGGCTTCACCAATGTCGCGGGCCGCGTCGCTGCCTCGGCCTCGAGCCTTTATGCCCGCAACCTGTTTTCGTTCATCGAGACGCTGGTCGACAAGACGACCAAGGCGCTGGCGGTGAACTGGGACGACGAACTGGTCAAGGCGACCGCGCTGACGAGGAACGGCGCGGTCATCCATCCGAATTTCCAGCCGAAAAGCGCGTGAATGTTATTGTCCGTCAACGCGCGCCGCTTTCCTACCTCTCTCCGCCGCGGAGAGGTCGCGCCGCCTGGCGCGGGTGAGGGGCCGCGTCCATATCCGACATTTCTCCACTCCTCACCCGGCTCACTGCGTTCGCCGGCCTCTCCCCGGGGAGAGGTGAAAGAAGCAACGAGGTTCTGATGGAACATATCGTTGAGGCCGTTGATCCCTTCGTGTTCCGGCTGTCGATTTTCGTCCTGGCCGTGTTCGTCGGTTACTTCGTTGTGTGGTCGGTGACGCCTGCGCTGCATACGCCGCTGATGTCGGTCACTAACGCGATTTCGTCGGTGATCGTGGTCGGCGCGCTGCTCGCCGTCGGCGTCGGCATGATTTCGGCCGGCTCCGGCTGGGCGCGAGCCTTCGGGTTCGTCGCGCTGGTCTTTGCCTGCGTGAATATCTTCGGCGGCTTCCTCGTCACCCAGCGAATGCTGGCGATGTACAAGAAGAAGCAGAAGTAGATTTTTTCGATGCTGGGTTACTTTCAGTGTCCCGGATGCGATGCGGCACGCCATGCTGCATCGCTGATCCGGGACCGCCACAGTTTGGGACGGCCCCGGTTCTGCGTCGCATCGCGTTGCGTTGCGCCGCGTCCGGGACAAGACGTCGGGGCTCCGCCATGAACGCCAATCTTTCCGCGCTGCTTTATCTCGTCGCAGGCGTCTTGTTCATCCTGTCGCTGCGCGGGCTGTCGAGTCCGGCGTCGAGCCGGAAGGGCAACTTCCTCGGCATGACCGGCATGGCGATCGCGGTCGCGACCACGCTCGCGGCGCATCCGCCCGCCGACGCCATGGCGTGGGTTCTGGTGATCCTCGGTGTTGCGATCGGCGGTGGCATCGGCGCGGTGATCGCGCGCCGGGTGCCGATGACGTCGATGCCGGAACTGGTGGCGGCGTTTCACTCGCTTGTCGGCATGGCGGCGGTGCTGGTGGCCGCGGGCGCGTTCTATGCGCCGGAAGCTTTCGGCATCGGCACGCCCGGCAATATCCATGCGCAGAGCCTGATCGAGATGTCGCTCGGCGTCGCTATCGGCGCGTTGACGTTCACAGGCTCGGTGATCGCGTTCCTGAAACTGTCGGGTCGCATGAGCGGCGCGCCGATCATTCTGCCTGCGCGTCACATCATCAACATTGTGCTCGCTCTCGCGCTGATCTTCTTCATGTACGGCCTGGTGATGTCGGGCAGCGTGCTCGACTTCTGGGTGATCACGATTCTTGCGCTTTTGATCGGCGTGCTGCTGATCATCCCGATCGGCGGCGCCGACATGCCGGTCGTGATCTCGATGCTGAACTCGTATTCCGGCTGGGCGGCGGCCGGCATCGGATTCACGCTCGGCAATTCGGCACTGATCATCACCGGCGCGCTGGTCGGCTCCTCCGGCGCGATCCTGTCCTACATCATGTGCCACGCGATGAACCGCTCGTTCATCTCGGTGATCCTGGGCGGCTTCGGCGGCGAGACCGGCGCGGCTGCTGCTGGCAGCGGCGAGCAGAAGCCCGCCAAGCTCGGCTCGGCGGAGGACGCCGCCTTCATCATGAAGAACGCCTCCAAGGTCATCATCGTGCCCGGCTACGGCATGGCGGTGGCGCAGGCCCAGCACGCGGTGCGCGAAATGGCGGACGCGCTGAAGAAGGAGGGCGTCGAGGTCAAATACGCGATCCATCCGGTCGCGGGCCGGATGCCCGGCCACATGAACGTGCTGCTGGCCGAGGCCAACGTGCCCTATGACGAGGTGTTCGAGCTCGAGGACATCAATTCGGAATTCGCCCAGGCCGACGTCGCCTTCGTCATCGGCGCCAATGACGTCACCAATCCGGCGGCGGAAGAAGACAAGTCCTCGCCGATCTACGGTATGCCGGTCTTGCAGGTCTGGAAGGCCGGGACCGTGATGTTCATCAAGCGCTCGCTCGCGTCGGGCTATGCCGGCATCGATAATCCACTGTTCTATCGCGACAACACCATGATGTTGCTTGGCGACGCCAAGAAGATGACGGAGAATATCGTCAAGGCGATGTGATACGGCGGAGTTCAACAGCGGGAGGCCGATATGGCTGACAACAAGGCGAAGCGCGGGGGTGGTGATCGCCGCCTGATTTCGTTGAGTGAGGCCTACGAGGTCCGCTACTGGGCCAAGAAGTTCAAAGTCACTCCGTTGAAGCTGAAGGCCGCTGTCAAGGCGGCGGGCCGTTCGGCGAAAAAGGTCGAGGCCTATATCAAGCTGCAGAAACACAAGGCCAGTGACAGACTGCTGATTGCGCTGAGCCAGCCTTACGAAGTCAGCTACTGGTCGAAGAAGTTCAAGGTGACGCCCGCAAGGCTTCGCGCCGCTGTGAAGGCGGTCGGGCATTCCTCGAAGAAAGTCGGCGCTTACCTCGCTCCCGGCAAGGCCGCCAAAAAGAAGACCTCGGTCAGGAAAAGCGCGGCTGTGAAGAAGGCGGCTGTGAAGAAGAAGGCAGCTCCCAAAAAGGCTGGGACGACCAGGAAGGCGAAAAAGGGCGTTCGCAAGCGCGCCGCATAGGCCTGCCGCCTGTGAGCGCGCATGGTTCGATGCCTCGCTCGGCGTGGGTTTTTCCCGCTCTGGCCGTGTTGTTTTACGGCGCAGTGACCGGTCTCGGCATCACCTTCGTCCCGTCTGTGACCGGCATCCTGTTCGCGGTCGTGCTGCTGGTAATCCTGTTCGGCACGGTTTTCGCGGCCGTGCACCACGCCGAGGTCATCGCGGAGCGGATCGGCGAGCCATACGGAACGTTGCTGCTGACGCTTGCGGTCACCATCATCGAAGTCTCCCTGATCGCGACTATCATGCTGGGCGACAAGGCGGTGCCGGAACTGGCGCGCGACACCGTGTTCGCGGTGGTCATGATCGTCTGCAACGGTCTGGTCGGGACCTGTATTCTGGCCGGCGGGCTTCGTTACCGCGAGCAGGAATTTCAACCGGCTGGAGTGAACATCTATCTCAGCGTGCTGATCGTGTTCGCGACGATCACGCTGGTGATGCCGAACTATACTCTGACAACGCCGGGGCCGCTGTATTCGCAATTGCAGCTCGGTTTCGTCAGCGTCGTCACCATCATGCTCTACGCCGTCTTTCTGTACACGCAGACGGTCCTGCATCATGACTATTTCATTGTCGGGCATAGCGCCGATGGCGGGGAGGGACCTGCCTCGAACCGCCTGCTGACGCTGAGCGTCGCGCTGCTGCTGATCTCGCTGCTCGCCGTCGTGCTGCTGGCGAAGAAGTTCTCGCTGGTGATCGACGCGGGCATCGCGGTAGTCGGCGCGCCGGAAGCCCTTGCCGGCGTGCTGCTGGCGCTGCTGGTTCTTTTGCCGGAAAGCGTCGCGGCGCTAGCGGCCGCGCGGCAGAACGATCTGCAGAAGAGCATCAATCTCGCGCTCGGCTCTTCGCTGGCCACGATAGGCCTGACGATTCCGGCCGTGGCGGTGGCCGCCTACGTCATGGACAAGCCGCTCGAACTCGGTCTCAGCTCTCAGAAGATGATCCTGCTCGGCCTGACGTTCCTTCTCAGCATGCTGACCTTCGGAACCGGCCGGACCAATATCCTGTTCGGAATGATCCACATCGTCGTGTTCGCGGTCTACATCTTCATGGTGTTCGTGCCATAGTCCGCACCCCATTCGCCGACGCTTCGCCTGATGCCTTGAGGATCATCATGTCTCAACGTTCTCTGCGCCGGATCAGACGCCGCGCGTATCTGGCCGTGGCGGCAGGGGCGATAGCCTCCGCTGCTGTCGGCCAGGAGATGCCGGACCACGAACGCATGAGTCATGAACATATGGGCCATGCCGCCTCAGGCGGAATCTCCCATCATTCTCACCCCGTCCATCCAGTGAAGCGGAAACACGGGGCGGCGAAACGAAAGCCTCTAGCGCCGACCATGGCGCACATGGATACGGCACACATGGATCATGGGGCGATGGGTTCCGCGCATACAGGGCACGGAATGGACGGCCACGGCTCCATGCCCGGGTTTCTCGGACCCTACATGATGGCGCGCGAGGCGTCGGGAACGAGCTGGCAGCCGGACACCTCGCCGCACGAAGGGCTTCACCAGCAGTTCGAGGCCTGGAGCGTGATGACCCATGGCTCCATCAACCTGAATTACGACCAGCAGCCCGGCCCGCGCGGCGCCGACAAGACTTTCGTCAGCGGCATGCTCATGACCATGGCGCAGCGGCCGCTCGGAGACGGCACCTTCGGCATGCGCGCCATGCTGTCTCCGGAGCCGCTGATGGGCGCGTCCGGCTATCCGCTGCTGCTGGCAAGCGGCGAGACCGCCGACGGCGTGTCGCATCTTGTCGATCGCCAGCATCCGCACGATCTGTTCATGGAACTGGCGGCGACGTACAGCCATAACATCACCGCGAACTCGAGCGTCTTCGTCTATGGCGGCCTGCCGGGCGAACCCGCGCTCGGGCCGCCGGCCTTCATGCATCGCCTCAGCGGCATGGACAATCCGGAGGCGCCGATCAGCCACCATTGGCTCGATTCGACGCACATCACGTTCGGCGTGGTGACGGCCGGTCTTGTTCTCGACAACTGGAAGTTCGAGGCGTCGACCTTTCGCGGCCGGGAGCCCGACCAGTACCGCTACGACATCGAACGGCCCGCGCTCGACAGCTTTGCCGGCCGGGTGAGCTGGAATCCGGTTCGTGAATTGTCGCTGCAGGTGTCCTACGGGCACCTGAATTCGCCGGAGCAGCTCGAACCGGAGGTCAATGAAAACCGCCTGACGGCGTCGGCGATCTACACCACGCCGTTCGGTGACGGGCATCTGTGGAGCGCGACGGCGGCCTGGGGTCGCAAGATGCTGAGCCCGGGGGAAACGCTGGACGCCTATCTGTTTGAGAGTTCCGTGATTCTGAAAAACAACTGGACGCTGTTCATGCGCGCGGAACAGGTCGCTGAAAATGAACTGACCCACCACATTCCCGGTCTCGAAGAGGGAGTTTTCAGCGTGGGCAAGGTCTCGGTCGGCGGAATCTACGATTTCATCCGTACCGATCATGCCAAGTTCGGCATCGGCGGATTGGTCAGCCGCTACCTGCTGCCCGACGAGCTGAAGCCGGTTTACGGGCGTGACCTGACCGGCTTCATGGCGTTCGGCCGAATCAAGCTGCTCTGACGGCGGAGCCGTGAAAAGCCGCGCTCCCGGTGTCCAGCCGGCAAGCTGCGTCGCGCGGACCGACATCCCAAAAACGCGATAACCGACACGAAACGTGACGTGGGCCACCACCTTGCCACCGATCAGTCGCGATTGATCCCTCAATCGGCCCAAAAGTTTCCGCATCAGACAGCGCTGGAGAGGCCGGCCATGCTGAAATACGCTTCAAAGTTCTTTTTCGAAAAGATCCTGCCGTCCGTGGTGGCGACGGTGACGGGCGCCTACATCGTCAACCACTACATCGTTGGCAAGCCTGCCGACGCATCGGCCCCCGCCGCCGTGTCGTCCGCGGTGGTGCCCGAGAAAGCGGGTGGTGCCGAAGGCGGCGTTCGCGCCAAGGGCATTTCCGAAAAGGCGGTTGCGACGGTGCCTGCCGAGAAGGTTCAGCCCGAGATGACGGCGGAGAAGCCAGCCGAGAAGCGGGCAGAAACCGCGTCCGCGCCGGCCGCCATGAAGAAACATCAAACGGCGCGGCGCGGCGAAAAAGCCGCCGCCAAGGTCGCGTCCGTTCCGGCGCAGACGGGCTCTATCCCGGACGATCTTCGCGACGCCAACGATCTCGCGCGAGCTGCGATCGACCGTCTGCGCGGCACCAACGAGGCGGACCCGCGTATTGAAGGTTCGCGCTCCCGACCGGATGTCACGCGAGCGCAGCCGGACGCCGACCGCCGCCCGACCGAATCAGCCCCGCGCCTGCAGGATGTCGCGCGCGCGGCGCCGGCGATGCAGCCGCTCCCGCCACCGATCCAGGTGTCCGCGCCTGCTGTCGAAACTCCCGCGCTTGATGCGGCAGGGGCCGGGGAGGGCTTGCCTTCCAACCGCGCCGACGACCGAGCGCGGCTGCCGGTTCCGCCCGCGGACATTCCGCAAGCCTCGGGACGATTCGATCCTGAGGCCGGTGCGGCGGCGCAGACGAGCGCCCATACCACGGTCGCGGACGACATGCTCTCGGCAGCGAAATCGGTTGTCCAAGCGGTTCTGCCGAAATAGCCGCGGGCCGCGTTTGTATTTTCGAGCGAAGGGGGAGGGTTTGCGTCAAGAAAACCCGTCAAAAACAAAAGGCTTGGCAAAGCCTGAATAGCCCGTCGGCGCGCCGCCGACCGGGCTCGATCACAAAACAAAAACGCGGGGCTGGAACCCCGCGCTTTTTATGTCTGATCGGAAGCGCTCGTTCAGCGCGGTCCGCGAGGACCGGCGCCCGGTCCACCACGGCCTGCGCCTGGTCCAGCGCCAAAAACCGGTTTCGGCTTCATCGGCAGCAGGCCTTCGCGCTGCATCTTCTTGCGCGCGAGCTTGCGGGCGCGGCGGACAGCTTCGGCCTTTTCGCGGGCCTTCTTTTCGGAAGGTTTCTCGTAATGACCGCGGAGCTTCATTTCGCGGAAAATCCCCTCGCGCTGCATCTTCTTCTTCAGCGCCTTGAGGGCTTGATCGACATTATTATCGCGAACGAGAACCTGCACGCGGCATCCTCTTTCAATTGCACGAAGTGAGAAATGGGTCAGAAGCAGGAGGGCCGACAAAGGCCATGCCCTCAGCATCAAGGGCGCCGATGTAACAGATCAAGCCCGTGATGTCCACCGCCAACCAGGCGGTTTGTGCATGGGACGGGCCGGAAAGTTAGGTGGATTCTTCCAAAAGTACCGCCATCGTGGCCGGGGAATGCTTCACAATGCGGCTTTTATGGTTCTTGATCCGGAACGATTGATCTTTGGAATTTAGAGGGAGGCGTGTCATGGATGTCAGGAAATACGCAGCCGAGCTGATCGGTACTTTCTGGTTGACCTTTATGGGGTGCGGCAGCGCGGTCATCGCCGCAGCCTTTCCGCAGGTCGGCATCGGGCTTCTGGGTGTCGCCTTCACCTTCGGCCTCAGCGTCGTCACCATGGCCTATGCGATCGGGCATATCTCAGGCTGCCACTTGAATCCGGCCGTGACTTTAGGACTGACCGCGGGCGGCCGATTTCCGGCCGGGCAGGTGCTGCCCTATATCATTGCGCAGGTGATCGGCGCGATCGCCGCCGCGGCGCTGCTTCATGTGATCGCCAGCGGGGCGCCTGGCTTCGATGTCGCCAAGGGATTCGCATCCAACGGCTACGGCGAGCATTCGCCGGGCCACTACAATCTCATGGTCGCCTTCATCACCGAGGTGACAATGACCGCCATGTTCCTGTTCGTCATCATGGGCTCGACTCATGGCAGGGCGCCCGCCGGTTTCGCGCCGCTCGCGATCGGGCTTGCGCTGGTGATGATCCACCTCGTCAGCATTCCCGTCACCAACACCTCGGTGAATCCGGCGCGCAGCACCGGTCCGGCGCTGTTCGTCGGCGGTTGGGCACTGGAGCAGCTCTGGCTGTTCTGGGTGGCACCGCTGATCGGCGGCGTCATCGGCGGCGTGGTCTATCGCGGGTTAAGCGGCGGCGAACCGGAAGGCGTTGTGGCGGGAAAATAGGCGGCTCACGTTTTGACGTCGCCATTCTTGACCTCGGTGACATGGCCCATCTTGCGGCCGGGGCGCTGCGCGCCCTTGCCGTAGATATGCACGGAGGCGCCGGGCACGGTGAGCCACTTGCTATAGTCAAGAATGTCGTCGCCGATGAGGTTTGTCATGACGACGCTGCCGTGCCGGACCGGCTTGCCGAGCGACCAGCCTGCGACGGCGCGGATGTGCTGTTCGAACTGCGAGACCGAAGCGCCGTCGAGCGTCCAGTGCCCGGAGTTATGGACTCGCGGCGCGATCTCGCTGACGAGCAGCTTCGGGCCGCCGGGACCCGCCACCACGAACATTTCCACGGCCAGCACGCCGACATAATCGAGCGCATCCGCGATCTTTTTCGCGATGTCGCGCGCCTGCGCGGCGAGCGTATCGGAAACCGCAGCCGGGACGCGTGAATATTTCAGGATGTGATCGCGATGCTCGTTCTCGGTCACGTCGAAGCATTCGACGCGGCCATCGGCGCCGCGTGCCGCAATCACGGAAATCTCGCGCTCGAACGGCACGAAGGCTTCCGCGATCGCCGATCGGGTGCCGAGATCGTCCCACGCCTGACCAGGATCGTCGCCGTCGCGGATGATGGCCTGGCCCTTGCCGTCATAGCCGAAGCGGCGGGTCTTGATCACCGCGGGCAGCCCGACCACCTTGATCGCTTCGCGCAACGTCTGCGGGGACGTGACGTCGGCATAGGGGGCGGTGGCGATACCCAGACCGGAAATGAAATTCTTCTCCAGCAGCCGGTCCTGAACCGTCTCCAGAATGCGATAGTCGGGCAGCACCGGCCGGCGCGCGGCGAGCACCATCGCGGTCGAAGCCGGGATATTCTCGAATTCATAGGTGACCACGTCGACGTCGGCCGCGAACAATTCCAGCGCCTCGACGTCCGCGTACTCTGCGCAGGTGGCGTTCTGCACGACGTCGAAGGCCGGCGAGTCCGGATCCGGCGAGAACACCTGGCACTTGAGGCCGAGGCGCGCCGCCGCCAGCGCCAGCATCCGGCCGAGTTGCCCGCCGCCGAGAATGCCGATGGTGTCGCCCGGCTTGAGCGTCACCCGCCGAGAAGCGCTCACGCCGATCCCTCCGGGCGCTCGCCCACGGCGTCGGTCTGCTGCTTGCGCCAGGCGGCGAGGCGTCCGGCGAGCGCCGGGTCGCTGAGCGCGAGCACACTCGCCGCCAGCAGCGCCGCATTGATGGCGCCGGCCTTGCCGATCGCAAGCGTTCCCACCGGAATTCCGGCCGGCATCTGCACGATCGAATACAGCGAGTCGACCCCGGCCAGCGTCTTTGATTCCACGGGCACTCCGAGCACCGGGAGTTCGGTCAGCGACGCCGTCATGCCGGGCAGGTGCGCGGCGCCGCCCGCGCCTGCGATGATGACCTTGAATCCCTCCGCCTTGGCGCCCCTGGCGAATGCGAACAGCCGCTCGGGGGTCCGGTGCGCGGATATGATTCGCGTCTCGCTGGCCACGCCAAGCGCGGTCAGAGTGTCCGCAGCGTGACGCATTGTTTCCCAGTCCGACTGGCTTCCCATGATGATGGCGACGGCGGCGGTCATTTATTTATTTTATTTCTTTCGGGAATCCGGAAAACATGGTGCGGATTATAGGAGGGTGCCTTGACGGGGCAAGCGGTGGGGACTGAACTATCCTGTCTTGGTGAACGACGGCAAGCCTGTGGCGATGAAAAAGACCTCGAAAGCGTCGGCTTCAACCGTTGCAAAACGCAAGGCGAGCCGCCGCAAGACGGCGCCGGCCGCGCCCGCGCCAAAGCGCCCGACGGTGCCACAACGTGATGTCGCGACCGAAGCCAGGGCCACGATCCGTCGCCTCAAGACCCGGCTTGCCGCCGCGCAGGCGCGGATCGCGGATCTGGAGGCGTCCGCGGATACCGATTTTCTTCTCGGCGTCCTCAATCGCCGTGGCTTCGAACGCGAACTGCGCCGCTCGGTCGCCTATATCCGGCGCTATCATGCGAACGGGGCGCTGTTCGTGCTGGACGTCGATCGCCTGAAGCCTATCAACGACGCGTTCGGTCACGCGGCCGGAGATGCGGTGCTGAAGGCCGTGGTTGCGGCGCTGTCCCGGCACGTGCGGTCCTCCGATCTGATCGGGCGGCTCGGCGGCGACGAGTTCGCGCTGCTGTTGTGGAATCTCAGCGAAACCGACGCCAGGGCCAAGGCGTCGGCTCTGGAGGAGACCATCGACGGGCTGGCGCTGACGTTCGGGGGGCGGGCGATCACCACCGGCGCGTCGATCGGGGTAGCCATCCTCGGGCCGCACGCCGACGCCGACGCGGCGCTGGAGCAGGCCGACTGTGCGATGTACGTCCGCAAGGCGCAGCGGCGGAGCAGTTGAGAGGCGGCGGTATCGGCGGGGGCGGTGAGCCCGTTTTTCAGGCGATGATATCCGGCGTGATCTGGTCTTCGATGAAGGCGATGCGGTCGCGCAACTGCAGCTTGCGTTTCTTCAGCCGCTGCAGGCGCAGCAAATCGGGCGCGGGCGATTGATGCAGGGCATCGATGGCGGCGTCGAGATCGCGGTGTTCCTGGTTCAGCCGGGCGAGCTCAGCTCCGAGTTCGCGCTCTTCTTCGTCGGTCATGAGTTGAATCGTGAAGAGTTTGCGAAAAGTTGGAGGTTTCAGCTAGATCACGAACGTGATCGATTCCAATATTTTAGAGCGGGCTGCCGACAGAAAACCGCAACACTTTTCTTCATCCCGCTCCAGGCGAATTATTGTCCTTGCCCGCGCGCCGCGCAAGCCGCCAGCAGGTCCCTCCTTACGGTTCATTTTCCGAATCCCGCAAATATGATCGATGTGCTTTTCTGCCCCATCGACAGCTGTCTGGGTTCATGTAAACTCACGAATTCGGAGCGAATCTGAGGTTGAAACCACCGAGGAGGTTCGAATGGCGATTCAGGCGCATCTCGCTGAACTGGAACGGAAACATCGGATCCTGGAAGGCGAATTGCACGATGCTCTCAGGCATCTTTCCACCGACGACCTGAGGATTGCCGAATTGAAGCGCCGGAAGCTGATGCTCAAGGATGAGATCGAAAGACTGAAACTCTCCGCGGTCGAGACCCTCCACTAAAATTATTCCAATCTTTGAGGGATCCGCGGCCTTTGCGTCGCCGATTGATCGCCGCCGTTGGCGCGGAGAATCGGCGCGGGCCTGATTTGTCGGGCTACGCCCCCGCCAGCGCGGCAACATGGTCCGCGATTGCGAGCGATGCCGTGAGGCCGGGCGATTCAATCCCGAACAGGTTGATGAGCCCGGCTACGCCGTGATCGGCTTGCCCCTCGATGATGAAGTCCTGCACGGCGACGGTCGGCGGCACGATTTTAGGCCGGATCCCGGAATAGGCCGGAAGCAGGGCGTCGTCCGGTAGTTCCGGCCAGTAACGCCGGATCGCCGGATAAAACCGCGCGGCCCGCGCCGGGTCGACGGCATAGTCCGGGCTGTCGATCCATTCGACGTCGGGCCCGAAGCGCGCCTGCCCCGCGAGGTCAAACGTCAGATGCACGCCGAGGCCGCCGGGCTCCGGCACCGGATAGATCAAGCGCGAAAACGGCGCGCGTGCGCTGCAACTGAAATAGTTGCCCTTGGCGAGGTAAGCCTGCGGAATGCGATCCGCCGGCATGCCTTCGATGCTGCGCGCCACGGCCGGCGCGCCAAGGCCGGCGGCATTGATCATGAGATCGCAGGCGAGCGTCATCGGCATGTCGCCGCCGGTTTCGATTGCCAGTCCTTGCGGCGTCGCCTTTGCGCGCAGCAGCGGCGTCAGAAAAGCGAACGCCGCGCCGTCCCGCTCGGCATCGCCCCGCAGCGCCAGCATATAGGCGTGGCTGTCGATAATTCCTGTCGATGGAGACAGCAGCGCGGCGACGCATTGAAGCGCCGGCTCGAGCGTGCGGGCCTCAGTGCCGCTTAGCGATTGCATGCCTTCGACGCCATTGGCCTCGGCGCGCGCCCTGATGGACTGCAACCTGCCGGCCTCGTGCTCGCTCGTCGCGACGATCAGCTTGCCGCAATTGCTGTGCGGAATGCCGTATTCGCGGCAGTATGCGTAAAGCGCGCGCCGGCCGCTGACGCACATCCGCGCCATCAGGCTGCCGGCGGAATAGTAGATGCCGGCGTGGATCACTTCGCTGCTGCGCGACGACGTCGCTGTTCCAATTGCTTCCGCCGCCTCGAGAACGACGACCTCGCGGCCGGATCGTGCCAACCGGCGCGCGATCGCGAGTCCAACCACCCCGGCACCGATGATGACGCACTCAACCCTGTCCATTCGCGGCCTGGTGTCCCAATCCGAAGTTCATCTTGCTGCGTTGCGCCCTCCGTAGCGAACTTCGGACTAGAAGGGATACTGGAGGCTTTCCGCTTCTCATGGAATCAGAAGCCAGGCTCTATCTTCACGCGAACCGGTCTCCATCCCGGGGTCAAGTCCGAGGACATGCTTCGCTCGAAAACGCTATAGCGAACTCATGATCTTCGGTGTGGTCGGGTTCTCGTTTGAGGGACTTGCGGAGAAGATAAAGCGAGCTTCCGACGGCCCGTTAGCAGGGCATTAATCATGAGAGACCAATTGTGCAATCCAGGGCGCATTTTTCGATCGCAGGGGTAAGTTTTTACCCGATTCAAACCCGTTGGGCCAGACACTCCACCGGCAGATCCCGGGGGCGCGATGACTGGCAAGAATTGGCAGGCGGGCGGCTATAACTTCGTTGCTGCGATGGGGCTCGTATACGCGGTCGTTGCGGCGACGTCTGCGGACGCGTTCGCGGCAGCCATCGTTTTACCCGAGAGCGCAGGCGCCGCAGTCCGTGACAACGTGATCCAGCACGTTCTTGCCGGCGGCTTTATCGCCTTCTGTTTTCTGACGGCGGTGACCATCCGCGCGTCCAGGGTGCGCAAGGTCAGGCGCTCGCATCTCCACAGGCAGGCATTCGAACGTGAATCGCTGTCGCGCGAACTCGAAAACACAAAGAAGTTTCTCGAGACAGTGGTGGACAATATTCCGGTGCCGCTGATCGTCCAGCGCGCCAGCGACGGCCATTACCTGCTCGCCAATCGGCCCGCCGAGGCGCTTCTCAATCGCCGCCGCGAGGACGTCGTCGGGCTGACCGCATCGGATATTTTCAATCCGCGCGACGCGGAACTGATCCTTGCCCGCGATGAAGCGGCGGTCCGGAATGGCGGCTTCCTGACTCAGCATCCGATCAGCACCAGCGAGGGCCTGCGGCTGTTCCTGACCCGCCGCATCCCTGTGGCGGCGGATGACGGCGAACCGCAATACCTGATCAAGACGCATGAAGATGTGACCGATCGCCGCCAGACCGAGTCGCGCATGGTGCACATGGCCTATCACGATGGGCTGACCGACCTGCCGAACCGCACCGCGTTCCTGAAAGCATTGTCGCAGATGATCGAGTCGTGCCAGGGAACGGACGACGAGTTCGCGGTGCTGTCGGTCGATCTTGACGGCCTCAAGGAGATCAACGACGTGTTCGGTCACGCGGTCGGCGACAGGCTGCTGATCGAAGCAGCCCATCGCATTCAGGAGGCGGCGCACGGTGGCCTCATCGCGAGGCTTAGCGGCGACGAGTTCGGCGTGATCATCGATGGCGAGCAGCCCGCCGCGGGCATGGCGCTCGCCGAAAAGCTCGTCGAGGCGATGACGCCGGAATTTCTGATCGACGGCAAATCCGTCCGCGTCGGGCTGAGCAGCGGCATCGCGCTGTTTCCGCGCGATGGCATCGACCCGGCCTCGCTGCTGTCCAATTCCGGCGCCGCACTGTTCCGCGCCAAGAAAAGGTCGCGCGGATCGATCAGCATCTTCGACCCCGACATGGACCGGCAGATTCGGGATCGCCGTGCGTTGCATCAGGATCTGTCGAGCGCCATCCGGAACGGCGAACTGTCGCTGCACTACCAGCCGCAGGCACGCACGGGCCACAAACTCGATGATGGCGATGTGACCGGCTTCGAGGCGCTGGCGCGATGGACCCATCCGACCCGCGGCCTCATTCTGCCCGACGATTTCATTCCGCTTGCTGAGGAAAGCGGTCTGATCGTGGCCATGGGCGAATGGGTTCTGCGCGAGGCATGCCGGGAGGCGGCGTCCTGGCCGAACCCCATGCAGATCTCGGTCAACCTGTCGCCGGTGCAGTTCGTCCATGGCGATCTGGTCGGTCTCGTGGATTCGATCCTGCAGGAAACCGGACTCGATCCTAACCGGCTGGAACTGGAGATTACCGAAGGCGTGCTCATCGAGGACTTCGAGCGCAGTCTGACGCTGTTGCGGCGGCTGAAAGCGCTGGGCGTTCGCATTTCGATGGACGATTTCGGCAGCGGCTACTCCTCGCTGAGTTATTTTCAGGCGTTCCCATTCGACAAGATCAAGATCGACCGCGCGTTCGTGATGTATCTCGGATGCAATCCGCAGTCCGCCGCGATCGTCCGGGCGGTGATCGGCCTCGGCCACGGCCTCGACGTGTCGATCCTTGCGGAGGGCGTCGAGACGTCCGAACAATTGGGCTTTCTGGCCGACGAGGGCTGCGATGCGGTCCAGGGCTATTTCATCGGCAGGCCGGAGCCGATCGCGCGATACGCCACCCTGGTCGGGCGTCCACCCCACATTCCCGGGGCAACCAGCCGCACGGCCGGCTGACGGCCATTTTCAATCGCGGGACGACCGTGTCACCACGTCCGGGTTCCTTGTTCCTTCGCGGACTGTGTCGCGAAGTTTTGTTGTGAGTGGCGGAGCGATTTGACATTCGCTGCCTGTTTGAGCGCAAATCTGCGGGCGCGAATGCCGCATCCAAAAAGCCTTCGGCAACGTGTATTGCGATGGGTCGTTCGGACTCGCAAGGAGACGCGCTGAATGGACGCGATGCTTCATCGCGAAACGAGACGGGGTGGAATGACCGACGACGCGAGACAAGCCCCCGATGTGGCAGGGGCGGACGCCATCCCGCTGTTGCAACTCGATGCGCTCGTCAAGCGCTTCGGCCGATTTACCGCGGTCGACCGGCTGGCGCTCGACATCAAGGCAGGAGAGTTTTTCGCGCTGCTTGGGCCGAGCGGTTGTGGCAAGACCACGCTGTTGCGCATGCTGGCGGGATTCGAGACGCCGGATGTCGGCCGCATTCTTCTCGACGGCCAGGACATCGCCGGCGTTCCGCCGCACCAGCGTCCCGTCAACATGATGTTCCAGAACTATGCACTGTTTCCCCATCTCAGCGTGCAAGACAATATCGCGTTCGGACTGAAACGAGCGGGTCTGCCGCGCGGGGAAATCGAAACTCGCGTTGCGGAAATGGTCGCGCTGCTGGAACTGGAGGACATGGAAAGGCGCAAGCCCGACCAGCTTTCGGGTGGCCAGAGGCAGCGCGTGGCGCTGGCGCGCGCGCTGGCGCGGCGTCCGCGGCTGCTGCTGCTCGACGAGCCGCTCGCTGCGCTCGACAAGAAGCTGCGGGAAAACACGCAGGCCGAGCTGATGCGACTGCAGCGCCAGCTCGGCATGACCTTCATCGTCGTCACTCACGATCAGGAGGAGGCGATGATGATGGCGGACCGCATCGGGGTGATGAACGCCGGACGTCTGGTGCAGGTGGCGACGCCGCGGCAACTTTATGAGGCGCCGAATTCGCGCTGGGTCGCCGAGTTTGTCGGCGGCGTCAACATCATTGATGGTAAAATCGAATCGCGCGATGCCGGGCGCGTGACGATCGTGACGCCGGATGCCGGATGCGTGACCGCCGCAGCGCCCTTGCAGGCGCTGATGACTGACTCCATCTGCGTTGCGATCCGCCCGGAGAAGGTTCGCCTGTCGGCTCACGGGTCTGTGCCTGATGGTGGCGACGCGGCGGAGATCAACCGCCTGACAGGAGTCGTCGCCGGCATCAGCTATCTCGGCGGGCAGACGCGCTATCAGGTCAGGCTCGACAGCGGCGCGCTGCTGCGCGCGTCAGTCGCCAACACCGCGCGGCTCGATCTCGATGCGTTCGAGACCACGCAGCGCGTGGTGGCGTGTTTCGACGCCGACGACTGCGTGGTGCTCGACAGATGAGCAGGCGACACCTCTTCACAACGCCTGCCCGCAGGGCCGCGATCGCGCCGTTTCTGTGGATGACGTTGTTCTTCCTGCTGCCGTTCGGCTTCGTGCTCAAGATCAGCCTGTCCCAAACCGTCATTGCGCAGCCGCCTTATCTGCCGGTGTTCGATCCGGCGCAGGGCATGGCCGCGCTCAAGGCCGCTTTTGCTGCGCTGTCGCTGGAGAATTTCAGCCTGCTCGCCTCGGATCATCTCTATATCCTGTCCTACCTGCGAAGCCTTGCGGTCGCGCTGATATCGACGGCGATCCTGCTCGCGGTCGGCTATCCCGTCGCCTACGGCATGTCGCGACTGCCGGTGCGGTGGCAGCCGATCGCGATGATCCTAGTGATCGTTCCGTTCTGGACGTCGTTCCTGATCCGCGTCTATGCGTGGATCAACATCCTCCAGCACGACGGTATCCTCAACAAGACGCTGCTGGCGCTGCATGTCATCTCCGCGCCGATCGTATGGTTGTCCACCGACACTGCGATGTATATCGGCATCGTTTATTCCTATCTGCCGTTCATGATCCTGCCGCTCTATGCGACGCTGGCCAAGATCGATCCCGCGCTGCTCGAAGCCTCCGCCGATCTCGGCGGTTCGCGGCTGACGACATTCTGGCTGGTGACGTTTCCGCTGTCGCTGCCGGGCGCCGGCGCGGGCGCGCTGCTGTGCTTCATTCCGATCGTCGGCGAGTTCGTGATCCCGGATCTGCTGGCGGGGTCACGCTCGCCGATGATCGGGCAGACGCTGTGGCTGGAATTCTTTACCAACCGCGACTGGCCGGTGGCGTCCGCGATCGCCATCGTGCTGCTGGTGCTGCTGTTGGCGCCGCTCCTGGTGTACGAGCGGATGCAGCGCCGCCAACTCGAGGGGAGGCGATGATGGGAAATGGTGGTCCGAAGCCATCGCGCAAAACCGTCATCTCTCTCAGCGGGAAACCAAGCGGGCTGTGCGCGCGACGGAGGTCGTGCGCCAAATGAAACAACTGTCCCGTTTCAACATCACCTCGCTCACGCTCGGACTGGCGTTTCTGTATTTGCCGATCGTCGTACTCGTGATCTATTCGTTCAATGCCTCGCGGCTTGTGACGGTGTGGGGCGGGTGGTCGCTGCGGTGGTACGCGGAGTTCTTCAATGATGCCGCGATGTTGTCCGCGGCCGCGATGAGCCTGCGGGTCGGGGTCGTCTCGGCAACGGCGGCCACCATCCTCGGCACGCTCGCGGCGGTCGCCCTGACGCGCGGCGAGAACTTCCGCGGGCGCACGCTGTTTTCCGGCATGCTCTATGCGCCGCTGGTGATGCCCGAAGTCATTACCGGGTTATCCTTGCTTTTGCTGTTCGTTGCAGTCAATGCGGAGCGCGGATTCTGGACGGTCACGATCGCGCATACCACGCTGACCATGTGCTTCGTCGCCGTGGTGGTGCAATCGCGACTGGGCTCGCTCGATCGAAGCCTCGAGGAGGCCGCGATGGATCTCGGCTGCGATCCGCTGCGGGCTTTCCTCAAGGTGACGCTGCCGCTGATCCTGCCGTCGGTCGCGGCCGGCTGGATGCTGGCCTTTACGCTGTCGATGGATGATCTCGTGATCGCGAGTTTCACCACTGGCCCCGGCTCGACCACGCTGCCGATCCGGATCTATTCGGAGGTGCGCCTCGGCGTGAAGCCGGAGATCAATGCGATCTGCACATTGATCATCGGATCGATCACGCTCGTTATCATCGCCGCATCGCTGGCGTCGAAACTGTCGAGCCGGCAGGGCGAAAGCGCCGCACCGCTGTAAGAAAAGGTAGTGTTTTCGAGCGAAGCATGTCCTTCGGGCTTGATCCCAGGATGGCAGCCGGTTTGCGTGAAGAAAACGCGTCAACGACAATCCGGAGCCTCGCTCCTGATACGATCAGAATGCTCGGGTTTTGTCAGTTCGTGCGCGGCGTGGCGGATTCCGCCGGAGTGGCTGGAGCGGCCGCCTCGGGAATCGTTTTCTCGTTGGTCAGATGCTCGATTACCGAGCGAACCGCGTCGCGGGCCTTGCGGTCCTTGACCGCGTCGAGCAGCGGTGCCGATGCCTTGGAGCGGCGGATCAGGCTTTCCGGATCGGGAAAGATCAGCGGATCGTCCCACGGCCCCTGGATCACGAACGGCAGATCGAAGTTGTCGGCATTTGTCGCCTGTGTCAGGCTTGCGATGCCCTTGAGGTCGTAGTCGCGCCCGGGGACCGAGGCGGTGCCGGTGATGCTAAGACGCGCGGCCGGCCCTTCGACGCGCACATCGGTCGCGACCGCGACGCCGTCGTTGAAGCTGAGGGCGATGTTCAGCGTGTCGAACGGCGTCTTGCCGTTGCGGAAATTTCCGCCCCCTGAAAGCGGCCGGCGTTCCAGCCGCTTCAGCAACTGTTCGACGTTGAACCCGTTGATGGCGCCGTCATGCCCGGTCAGGGTTGCTGTTCCGCCGAGCGATTGCGCCAGTCCGAACGGACTCGATCCCCTGGCCTCGAGCGAGACATTCATGTTGCCGCGTCCGGCGAGCTTGCCGGTGCCGAACAGATCGCTGGCGCAGGCTTGCAGATCGACGTCGGTGAGTTGGAACTGCGCCTTCACCTCCGCGGCTGCGTCGGCTTGTGAGATGCCGAACGAGCCCTTGGCGATCCCGTCATAGATCTGCGCTTCGCCGATGCTGAGCGCCAGCGTTCCGTTGCGAAGGTTGGCGCCGAGCGCGGTCTTGCCGAGCCTCGTCGAGCCGACAGTGACCTTCGCCGCCGAAAGCCGCATGTCGAGGTCGGTGGCGGACAGCGCGTGCAGGTCGAACAACTGCCTGTTCCAGTCGCGGGCGCCGTTGGCGAGCAGACGGATGGTCTGGATATAGGGCGTGAAATCGACTGCGCCGGCGGCCAGCGTCGCCTGCAAGGTCTGCCGTCCGTTGTTGGCATAGGTCATCACGCCTTCGGCGGCGTTGCCGTCGATCTCGATATTGACGTTGGTCAGTGCGATCGATGCGCCGATCATGTTGGCGCGCGCCTTGAGCGCGAAGCGGCCGAACCCGCCGCTACCGGGCGGAGGCTGTCCGATCCAGCCCATTGCCTCGCGCAACGACGCGCTGTCGGCGGTCACCGTGCCTTCCATCATCAGGCTGACCGGGTTCGCAACCACGCCGTCGAACACGAATTTCAACGGTGCGCTGGCGATCTTGACCTTCAGGCCGGAGCGCTCGCCGGACAGCGCGGCGAGAAAATCGCTGAGGCTGATGCTGCCGTCGACGCGTTCGCCGCGCCAGTCGAACTGTCCGGTCGCTGCGAAGGAGCGGGAGATCGAGGGCCACGCCAGCGACAGATCGATGTCGCCCAGGTTTTCGGAGACCTGGTTAGCCGTGTCCTCATAACTGAGTTCGCCATCCTGGATCCGGATCTCCGAGAACGAAACCGGGCTGTCCGCTCCGGGCTTCATGGTTCGGGCGATCGTTTCGACAAACGGGGTCCAGTTGCTCTGGCCGTCGGCGGCCCGCGTCACGCGGATGTGAGGACGCAGCATCATGACGTCGGCGATCTGGAAACGCTGCATCAGGAGCGGAAGTAGCCGCAGATTGGCGGTGAGCACATCGACGCTGAGCGCAGGCGCGTCGGTATTGCCGTCCTTGATTCGGACATCATGGAACGAGACGTAGCTGCCGGGAAAAACCGAGACGTCGATGCGGCCGTCGGCAACGAAGTCGAGGCCCGTCACGGCGCGAATCTGCGTTTCCACCGCGTCGCGCAAGGCGTCGCGGTCGAGCAGCCGCGACATTGCGATCACACCGGTTAGCGCCGTTAGCGCAACTGCCAGAATTGCCGCGACCGATATTCCCAGGCGCTTCATTCCTTGGGCCATCGTCCTTGGGCCATCGTCAATGACATGTCCGGGCTGGTTGACGCCGAGCGGTCGGGCACCGGTTCGGCCGGGCCGCAACTTGATTGGTTTTCTTGACGCTTTCAAGGCCGCCGGATGGCTCCAATTCTACTATTTGCATCCCGTTGCGGCGGAAGGAGTTTTGCCTGATACTTGTCCGGTAGCCGTGCCCGGCGCGCCGGCAGGCGGCGCCGCCCTCCTTCAGGTCGCATCCCATGAACAAGGTCTACCCGGACGCCAAATCCGCCCTCGACGGCATTCTCAGGGACGGCATGTTGATCATGTCCGGCGGCTTCGGCCTTTGCGGAATCGCGGAAACGCTGGCCGATGCGATCCGCGACTCCGGCGTCAAGAATCTCACGGTCGTGTCCAACAACGCCGGTGTCGATGGCATCGGTTTGGGACGGCTGCTCGAAACCCGGCAGATCAAAAAGATGATCTCGTCCTATGTCGGCGAGAACAAGCTGTTCGCGCAGCAGTACCTCGCGGGCGATCTGGAACTCGAATTCAATCCGCAGGGCACGCTGGCGGAGCGCATCCGCGCCGGCGGCGCCGGCATTCCGGCGTTCTATACCAAGACCGGCGTCGGCACCCTGATTGCCGAAGGCAAGGAGGTGAGGGAGTTCGACGGCGAGAAATACCTGATGGAGCGGGGGCTGTTCGCGGATCTTGCCATCGTCCACGCCTGGAAGGGCGACACCGCCGGCAATCTGGTCTATCGCAAGACCGCGCGAAACTTCAATCCGATGATGGCGACCGCGGCGAAAATCACCGTCGCCGAAGTCGAACATCTCGTGCCCGCGGGCGAGATCGATCCCGATCACATCCACACGCCCGGCATCTTCGTCAAGCGCCTCGTCGAGGTAGGGAACGCCCGCAAGCACATCGAATTCCGCAACACCCGCCCGCGTCCGACGGCATGATCCGTTCAGGTGATATGCGGCTTTGCGAACGGATCGTGGCGAATGAAATGAACGGCGGTTTTATGCGCCGTCATTGCGAGTGCAGCCAAGCAATCCGCGCTTGGGATCAAGACCGGATCGCTTCGTCGCTTTGTTCCTCGCAATGACGAGATATACCAAGGAAGACAGGAGAGCCCGATGGCCTGGACCCGCGAGCAGATGGCGGCGCGCGCCGCCAAGGAATTGCGCGACGGCTATTACGTCAATCTCGGCATCGGCATTCCGACGCTGGTGTCGAATTTCATCCCCGACGGCATCGACGTGCAACTCCAGAGCGAGAACGGCATGCTCGGCATGGGTCCGTTCCCCTATGAAGGGGAGGAGGATCCCGACCTCATCAACGCCGGCAAGCAGACGGTGAGCGAACTGCCGACCACGAGCTATTTCTCCTCGGCCGACTCGTTCGGCATGGTGCGCGGCGGCCATATCGACCTGTCCATCCTCGGCGCGATGCAGGTGGCGCAGAACGGCGACCTCGCCAACTGGATGATCCCCGGCAAGATGGTCAAGGGAATGGGCGGCGCGATGGATCTCGTCGCCGGCGTCAAGCGTGTCGTCGTAGTGATGGAGCATTCCGCCAAGGACGGCCCCAAGCTGCTCAAGCGCTGCACGCTGCCGCTGACCGGCGAAAAGGTCGTCGATATGGTCGTGACCGATCTTGCGGTGTTCACCATCGACAAGCACGGCAAGGACGGCATGATACTGATTGAACTCGCCGACGGAGTCACACTTGACGAGGTCAGGGCCAAGACCGAAGCCGAATACCGCGTTGCCCTGACGAACGATTGAGCCACTGGCGTCGTCCCCATGTCTGGCGGTTACCGAACGAAGCGCGCACCTCTCTTCGACCTCTTCCTGATGGGGAGAGGTGAAGACAACCAACGATCAGCGCCGTCCGCCGAGTTCCCGGGGCAGGAGGCTTGAGCTGATGTCGCCGTCTGCGATGCCCGATTGCGGCTGGATGTAGCCGGCCGAGAACGACAGGCTGAGGTTCGACGTCGGCCGGATTTCGACGCCCGCATGGAAGCTGGAGGCGGCGGTCGTGCCGGCACCTGGATTCAAGGACGTGATCGTGTTGAAGGCGTCCGGACCAAATTTCAGCGTATCGATGCCGCCGAATACCGTGACAGGCATGTTGCCTGCGCCTTTGAAGTTGTAGCCGACCTGCGTGCTGTCATAAGACAGCGCGCCGAAATTGCCGAACGCGCCGCCGGTGCCGTTCCAGCCGAAGCCTGCGAGCGAGCCGGCGGGCGCGCTGTAGCTTCGGACAGAAAATCCGCTTTTGTCAGTCTGTTCGAGGTCAAGCCCCGGAACGTTGCCGTACGTTGCCGCGCCGCCGGAATCAGCCGCGCCGCCAAAGCCGAACGGTCCAAACGGAATCCAGTATTTCACGGGCCCGCCTTGAGCGAGCGCTGCCGACCAGTTCAGGCAGAGCGCAACCGCCAAAACCAGTCTATACGTTTTCGAGAATGTCGACATTCGAGCCTCGGCGACCAAGCAATTGTATACTAGGTCATCGAGCAGTCACAGGCCAGCGATCCATGCAGGCCACCGGCATCGCTATTTCGAAGCCAGCGCCTTCGCCTGCGCGAACACCACCTCGATCAGCGTGCCGGAATGTGGTCCGGTCCTGATGTGGAACTGGGCGCGGTTGGCTTCCACCAGCGCCTTGGTGAGCGACAGGCTGACGCCGGCGCTCTCCGAGGCCTGATCGTTCGGCGCCTGCGTGCGGAAGGGCTCCGTCGCGGCCGCAACCTCGTTGTCGTTGAGCCCGTGGCCGGTGTCGCGCACGCGCAACGCCACGTCGCCGAAATCGTTGAGCGCCGTCGAGACGATGACCTGGCCGCCGGCATTGGCGAGATGGATCGAATTGCCGATCAGGTTGAGCGTGATCTGGCGCAACGCCTGCGCGTCCGCCACGACCGGCGGCAGCGTATGCGCGAGCGAGGTGCGGATGATGATGCGTTCGCGATTGGCCTGCGGCTGCATCACCGCGACGCATTGCTCGACCAGTTCGTTGAGGTTCTGGTTGACGAAGGCGAGATCGAGCTTGCCGGTCTCGATCCGCGACAGGTCGAGCAGGTCGTCGATGAAAGCGATGATGCGCTCGCCGGAAGCGCGGATGTCCTTCATGTATTCGCCGTAGCGTTCGTTGCCGAGCGGACCGAATTTCTCCTCGCTCATCACTTCCGCAAAGCCGATGATGGCGTTGAGCGGCGTTCGGATTTCGTGGCTGATGCGGGCCAGCACATCGGCCTTGGCGTTCGCCGCGCGATCGGCCTGCCGCCGCGCCTGCGACAGTTCGGTCTCGACCTTTCTCGCCTGCGACAGGTCGCGGAACACCGCGAAAAAATTGGGACCATCGGCCCGCGTCCGGCCCATCGTCATCGACAGCGGGATCAGGCCGCCATCGCGCACGCGGCCCAATACCTCGCGGCCGTGATCGAGCAGGCTTGCGACGCCGTCGGCCGTAAGTCCGCTGAGATAGTCGCGCACGGCGCCCTGACTTTCCGGTGCGAACAGATCGACGAGATTGAGCTGCGCGAGACTGTCGCCCGGGTGACCGAACAGCGCCTCGGCGCTGCGATTACAGGCGGTGATCCGTCCGCCTTCGTCGAACATCAGGATGCCTTCGGTCGTGGTGTCGAGAATGGCGCCGAGTTCCTCGGCGGTGGCTTGGTCCACGGGAGAGCCCGGCGCACTGGCGCAGATCAGCGCATGCGCAGGCTCGCCATCCCACGCGATCGTAAAGAGATGAGCGGTGATCGGTTGCTTCCGCGCGCCCGACGGCGCGGTAGCCGAGATAGTGACGGGAGAGCCGGTGGCAGGGTTGCTGTCGGAGATGGGCACGCCGGATTCGACCAGCAGCGCGTCGAGTCCTCCGGCCTGCTCCAGCGCGGCCAGGCCGTCACAGCCGACCTGCGCGAGAAAGGCCGGATTGGCATAAAGCACGCGGTCGAGCCGGCACACCATTACGCCGGTCGGAAGCAGGTCGAGCACCCGCCTGTCGCGCGTGCTGTCGGCCTGCGGTGCGGATGGCGCGGCTTCCGGCAAAGGCAGTTCGTCTTCCTGGGGTCTGGTGTCGGATTGATCCTGGGACTGGTCCTGGGATTGTTCTTGAAGTGATTCCTGCGCAAGGGGCGGCTCGGTGGCGGCATCGTGTTCGGAAGCGTTCTGCTCGCCCTCGAGCCGCGCCGAAAGCTGCCGAGCCAATTCGTTGAAAGCGTTGTTCTCGACAGGGGTGAGCGAAGGCGGCTTCAGATCGGTCGGGGACCTGAACGGCAGGACATTCTTGGGCGTTTCCACGACTGAATCCGGTTCTGCTGGCTGAAGTGAAAATTCGGAGGCGGACGCCGCGTCGGAAGACGTCGGTATGGCCGCCGGTTGCGGGTGGGAGATTTTGCTGAACAAAAATTCGTGATGCCGATGCGCTGCGAGCCGCGCCAGCCCTTCACGATCGCGGCAGACGCCGAAGCCGCGATAGCCTGCGAAATTCCGCGCGCGATCGTAGATCGGCAGCCCCGACAATTCGACCGACAAGCGAGTGTCGGATCCATCGACAGGCCAAAGCAGAGTGATGCCGCTCCATGTGTCGCGAGTGGCGATCGCCTTCGCAACGCGGCCTTCGGGATCGAGTCCGAACACCTCCGTGATCTCGCTCCACAACCGACCGAAGCCGGCTGACGTGCGCATGCCGATCACGCGGGTGAAGTCGTCCGAGCCGAGCGAGAAACGGCCTTCCGCATCCATCCGCCACATGAAGCGCAAGGGATGACGACGCATTCCCGGAAGGGAATCGCGCGACCGGGCATCGTCAGGCGCGCGTGGTGCATCGACGGTTGGCGTCGAGGCAACAGCCGCTTCTTTCCACGACGGCGGTGCAGATTGCGGTTCAGGCGGCGGCGACGCGCTCCCCGAGGCGGAGGAACCTGCAACCTCCGGTGCGAGCAGCGCGACGAGTCCGACGTCGCGGCCGCTGCCGACACGTTGCAGCACCATGTGCAACGGACCTGTCGACGTCTCGGCGCGGCCCTCGCGCAGCGCTTCTTCGCGCGCGCCTTCCAGCCCGGCCTCGGCCAGGCTGTGAAAGCCGAGCAGCGGCCGTGCGGCGTCGTTGGCGCTGACCAAACGTCCGTCGTGCGCGAACGCGGCGATCGGCGTCCCAACCCCTTCTGTCAGTCGTTGCAAGCGTTCGATCAGCGGCATGCCGTCGCCAACCGGCTCCACGCAGGTGACGAGGATGCCCTCGGTGCCGTCCGGAAAATCCAGCCGCGCGCAGGCGCAGGTGACGAGGCCGCCGAGCGTTGCGCCAAAGCCGCGGAGGCGTTCGAGCCGCACCGCGCCTGCCGGCGGCAGTCGATCCGCAAGCCGGGATACTTGCTGCCGGTGCGGATCGTCTGGACCGAAGTTTCGCGATGCAAGCGCGGACGTACTGGCGACGCCGAATATGGAAGCCCCGACCGGATTGGCCCACAGCAGGCGCGTCCCGTCGGACGACCACAGCCATGCCGGTTGCGCGCCCGCTGCATGAACGGCGAGCCGCTGATCTGTCACGCCGAGCAATTGGAAACCGGCGGTGGTTTCGGCGCTGGTCATGGGCACCGTGTTGTTCGACGTCTCTGGTTGTTGGCTGCCGCGTTGCGTATCCCGGCACCGTGGCAATTCGTCAGTATCGCGTCCTGCCCGACTGAGGTCCACGGCTCGGATTCCGTAATCCCCGCTAAAGCCGGGATAACCTTAATTCGGCCGTTGTTTATGGACCTCCGCGGCTCGAAGCACGTTGAGATGTTGCAAAAGCAAATCAGAGGTCCACGATAGGAAGCCGTGAAGAAAGCGGCGGGGGCATGCAACAGGAGTGGCGATCATGAGCGATGAAGGGCGTGACCGTTTCGAGATTCCGAACGACATGCGGTCGATGGCCGAAGCTGGTTTCGAGCAGGCGCGCAAGGCTTTCGAGAGTTTTCTCAGCGGAGCCCAGCAGACCGCCAGTTCGATCGAAGGGCGCAATGAGGCGGTTCGCAGCAGCGTTCGCGACATCAGCAGCAAGGCGATCTCCTTCGCCCAGCAGAATATGACGGCGTCGCTGGACTATGCCGAGAAGCTTCTCCGCGCCACCGATCTCTCCGAGGTGATGCGGCTGCACACCGAATATGTGCAGAGTCAGATGAAGGCGTTGACCGAACAGGCCAGTGAAATAGGGCAAAGCATGGGCCGGGCCGCCATGGAAATGGGGAAGCCCAAGATCTGACCTGAAATCTGACTGGGGTCGCGTGGAACCGGGCGCGAGGAGCTTTTCGAACTTTTGATCGATTAAGGTGTTTTTGCGATGCAAAATCTTGTTGCATTGCACAATGGCTATGATAGTAGTTTTGGAGACTGCTTTGCCCGGCGGCGATGATACCGAATCCGGGCATCCGTGATCCGTATCCGCCGTTTTGAAGGTTGCTTGCAGGATCACGCGGTTTCATCCGATGCGAAGGACATACGCCATGACCAACACAGCCGATCCGTTTGAAGTCCCCGAGCAGGTGCGCGCATTCGCCGAAAAAGGCATTGCGCAAGCCCGCGACAACTACGCGAAATTCAAGGAAGCCGCGCAGGACGGCAACGGCGCCGTTGAGGCGGTATTCAGCGCCGCCAGCAAGGGCGCACACGCTTACTCCACAAAGCTGCTCGGCTTTGGTCAGGCCAACACCAGCGCCGGCTTCGATTTTCTGCAGGAACTGGTGGGAGCGAAGTCGCTGTCCGATGTGACCGAAGTGTGGAGCAATCATGCCCGCAAGCAATTCGGGACATTTGCAGCGCAGGCCAAGGAGCTCTCCGAACTGGCTCAGGAGATCGCGGTCGAAACAGCCGAGCCGATCAGGACCGGCGCGTCGAAACTGTTCCAGTCGGCTGCGTGATCGATCAGAGTCGCGGCTTGCGACAAACCCGAATCGGACAAACCCGAACCGGAAGGGTTCGGGTTTCGTTTCCGAGAACATCTCGTCGAATGCTCTTGATTCCGCACAGGAAGCCGAATTTGTAACGGCAGGGCGAGGGGCCAGGGGCATTGTTGTTGGGTCGTCGACTTAAGCGGCTGGCCTCGCGATAACCGATGGTTGCGGCCTTGCCAAAGCAGAGCGTTGCTCCTAGTTTCCGCCCCGCTCGCCTCCGTTTTTCGGGACGCGAACAGGATGCAGTTGTAGCTCAGTTGGTTAGAGCGCCTGTCTGTGGAACAGGAGGTCGGTGGTTCGAGCCCACCCAACTGTACCAACACAATCAATAGCTTAGACGTTTCCAACGCAGAACAGCGCGCGAACATGAGACTTTTAAAAGCCTCATGTGAGCCTTTGCGGCGGCGCTGTGCTTCTGTGCGCCGTGATACAGCATACCGTCGACGGTCATGGCCGTATCAGGTGGCGCTCGCTGACGGCAGCGAGGGGCCGAACGCGCGCCGGCGTTCTGCCAGCGGCACGATCGGTCGCTTCACGTGATGGGGGGCCGGCCGGGACGTATGCCTGGTCGGTCTTCTGTTCGCGCGGCATGCCGATGCCGAGTGGTTTCGCGAGCAGCTCGGCCGCCGCCGTCCCCCAAGAGCCTAGCCGACCGTCTTCGGCGGCGTATCCCTGCTTTTCGCATCTCCGCCCGTTGACCAGATCGCTTAGTCTGCATAACGTCAACCAAAGTTGACACAATGCGGCGCGGCCTGACAAGCTGCTTGGGGAACTGGATCGGTCCGGTCGGCCGTGAACCGCTCGGCAACGGCGCGGCTGATCTGATGGAGCGCTGCAGGACGGAGGACACTCATGGCGAGGGCCTTTCCATTTTCGGCGATCGTCGGCCAGGACGAGATGAAGCTTGCCTTGATGATTGCGGCCGTCGATCCCCGGATCGGCGGCGTTCTCGCCTTCGGCGACCGGGGGTCCGGGAAATCGACAGCGGTTCGCGCGCTGGCGGCGCTTTTGCCGACCATGCGGGCCGTCGTGGACTGCCGCTATCAGTGCGATCCCGATGACGTCGCCTCGTGGTGCGAGGCCTGCAGGGCACAAGCCCTCAAGGGTAAGCTGAAGTCACATCGCGTGCCGGTGCCGGTGGTCGACCTGCCGCTCGGAGCGACCGAAGACCGCGTGGTCGGCGCGCTCGATCTCGAGCGCGCGCTGGCGCATGGCGAGAAAACCTTCGAGGCCGGATTGTTGGCGCGGGCCAATCGCGGCTTCCTTTATATCGACGAGGTGAACCTGCTGGAGGACCATCTGGTCGATCTCCTGCTCGATGTCGCTGCCTCCGGCGAGAACGTCGTCGAACGGGACGGGCTCAGTATCCGGCATCCCGCCAGAATCGTTCTTGTCGGCACTGGCAATCCGGAGGAGGGCGAGTTGCGTCCGCAACTGCTTGATCGCTTCGGTCTGTCGGTCGAGGTCAAGACGCCGGACGACCTGCTGACGCGGATCGAAGTGATCAAGCGGCGGGATGCGTTCGAAAACAATCCTGCCGACTTTGTCGCGCAATGGGCGAAGCAGGAAGCAAAGTCGCGGAAGACGATTCTGTCGGCCCGTGAGCGGATCGATGAGGTCTTGGTCTCCGACGCCATGCTGACAAGGGCTGCGCAACTGTGCATGTCGCTCGGCACGGACGGACTGCGCGGTGAATTAACGCTCATGCGGGCCGCGCGTGCGGTCGCTGCCATCGAGGGCGAAAAGGTTGTCAACGAAGACCATTTGAAGCGTGTCGCACCGGCCGCTTTGCGGCATCGGCTGCGCCGCAATCCGCTCGACGAATCCGGAGCGAGCGTGCGGGTCGAGCGTGCGCTCGCCGAATGTTTTGCCGCATGAGCGCGGGCGCGGCGATCTGGCTGGACGCGGTAACCTCGGCCGCCTTGTTCGCGGTCGATCCCGTCGGCGTTGGTGGCATTTGCGTCCGGGCGAGTCCGGGCCCGGTGAGGGATCGCTGGCTCGTGACCTTGCGGGCCTGCTTTCCGCTTTCCGTCCCGTTCCGAAAATTGCCGCCCGCGATTTCGGAGGACCGCCTGCTGGGCGGCCTCGATCTGGCGGCGACGCTGCGGGCGGGACGCCCGGTGGTCGACCGGGGGTTGCTGGCGGACATCGATGGCGGCGTCTTGCTTGCGGTGATGGCCGAACGGCTGCCGCCCGCCACGGTGGGGCGTTTGAATGCCGTCATGGATCGCCGCGAGGTCGTTGTCGAGCGCGACGGCGTGTCTCGCCGGATGCCGTCATCCTTTGGCGTCGTCGCCTTCGATGAAGGTCTGGACGATGAACAGGCGCCTGCTGCGTTGCGCGACCGTCTCGCGTTCCAGATCGATCTCCAGTCCTTGGGGAGCGTGGACGTGAGTGCTGCCGGCTTCGACTTCGAGGCCGACGATCTCATTGCGGCCCGTCGCCGATTGGCGGAGACGACGATAGCGGCGGACCTTGTCGAGACACTATGCCAGGTTGCGGTCTCACTCGGCATCGCCTCGCTTCGCGCTCCCCTGCTGGCGGTCCGTGTGGCGCGGGCAGCGGCGGCGCTTGCCGATGATGAAACCGTGCAACGCGCACATCTGGAACTCGCTGCACGATTGGTGCTGGGTCCGCGCGCGACGGTGTTGCCGGCGCCGCCCGAGCAGGAGCAGGAGCGGCCCTGCGATCAAGATCCCGGCGAAGCAGAGGACAGTCGCGACGACGAAATCTCGATCGAGGATCTCGTTCTCGAAGCTGCACAGGCCGCGATCCCGCCCGACCTGTTGAAGCGGCTGCAGGACAATAGCCTCAATCGACCTCGCAATACGAGTGCCGGCAAGCAGGGACAGTCACGGGCGGGTCCGCGGCGCGGCCGGCCCACCGGTGTGCGCCGTGGCGATCTCGGCCGCGGCGCTGGGCTGAATCTGCTGGAAACGTTGCGCGCGGCTGCGCCTTGGCAGCCGCTTCGCCGGATTTCAGCGAGCAACGAATTCGGGGGAGCGACACGCATTCTGATCCGCAAGGAAGATTTCCGCATCAAACGCTTCAAGCAACGGAGCGCGACGTCGACGATCTTCGTCGTGGATGCTTCCGGCTCCTCGGCGTTACAGCGACTCGCCGAAGTCAAGGGCGCGATCGAGTTGCTGCTGGCCGATTGCTACATCCGGCGCGATGAGGTCGCATTGATCGCATTTCGCGGCCAGACGGCCGACCTGGTTCTGCCTCCGACGCGATCCTTGACCCGTGTCAGGCGCAGCCTTGCAGCGATTGCCGGCGGTGGCGGAACGCCGTTGTCGGTCGCGATCGCATCGGCGACCACGCTCGCGTCCGCGGTTCGCAGCAAAGGTCATTCGCCGACGGTCGTGCTGATGACAGATGGGCGCGCCAACATGACACGCGACGGCAGCGGAGGCCGTGCCGCTGCGGAAGCCGAAGCGCACGAGGCAGCGCGGCAGTTGCGTGTCACCGGTATTCCCGCTGTCGTCATCGACACCTCACCGCGTCCGCACCCGCAGGCCGAGCGGATCGCGACGGAGATGAGGGCGCGGTATGTCGCGCTACCCTATGCCGATGCCACAAGGCTCTCGCGCGCGGTACAGGCAAACATCCGCGGGGATGGTCAGGCATGATGATCGCTAACCCGCTTCAGCACCGTTCCCCCCGTGCGATCGGGGTCTCCGCATCGTCGTCCGACCGGCGGCGGCTGGGTGTCCGCACGAGATCGAATTCCAGCATGCTGGAACGAACAATCGTCAACATGCGTTCTCACGGCCTGGTGACAAGATATCCTGTCATCTGGATGCCTCAATGCCGTATTTGGCCGGCAAGTAAAGCGGTCAGACAATGAGAGGACGATCGATGCTGCAGGTCTCATCAACGGCAAACGCCCAGAGCGCCAACCTGGCACGCGAGGAGGTGCTGCCGACGCCGCTGTCCGGCAGGCGCACCGAACTTGCCGATCGGCACAGCGGCCAGGTCATGCTCTACGGCCAGGGGCTGACGTCTCCCGGCGGGACCGCGCCGCCCTTGCTGTTGGTGCACAGCATCAATGCAGCCGGAACGGCGTACGAGATGAAGCCCTTGTTCGAGCACTATAGCGGCAAGCGTGCGGTCTATGCTCTGGACCTTCCGGGTTTCGGCCTGTCCGACCGCAGCGATCGAAAGTATACGCCGCGACTGATGACGGACGCCATCCATGCAGCCGTCCACGAAATCCAGCGGGCGGAGGGCGATGGCCCCATCGACATCGCCGCGCTGTCGCTGGGATGTGAGTTCGCGGCGCGCGCCGCGACCGAGACGCCGAACGCGTTCCGCAGCATTGCGCTCATCAGTCCGACCGGTTTCGATCGCCGATCTGCCCGTGCTGCAGGGCAGACTGGAGGTGATGGCACGCGCGCGATGCCCTGGCTGCTTGGATTGCTGAGGGTTCCGCTATGGAGGCAGGGCTTTTTCTCGGCTCTTACCTCCCGCGCCAGCATCCGCTTCTTCCTTCAGAAGACCTGGGGTTCGAAAGAGATCGACGAGGGGTTGCTCGAGTACGATTACATCACCACGCATCAACCGGGCGCGGAGAACGCACCGTACTATTTCGTGTCGGGCTACCTCTTCAGCACGGATGCGATGAAACTCTACCGAAGCCTCTCGATGCCCGTCTGGATGTCCCACGGTGCGCGCGGAGACTTTGTCGACTATGAACAAAAAGACCTCGTCCAGCGGTTGCCGAACTGGGATATTTCGGTTTTTCAGACAGGCGCCATGCCGCATTTAGAAAAGCCTGCGGAATTCATCGCGCTCTATGACAGCTTCCTGAATCGTTTGGCGACGAAATAACTCATATCCGAGACGCTGAATCGGTGACTTCGTAACTTCTTTGTCAGTGGCGGCACGATGGGTGCAAAACTATCCTGGCGTGCCGACGGCGCGGACTGGCCCAATCGCGAAGCAAGCCGCTTCGTGGAAGCCGCCGGGTATCGCTGGCACGTTCAAATCATGGGATCCGGTCCCGTCGCGCTGCTTGCGCACGGCACCGGATCGGCCACGCATTCCTGGCGCGCGCTGATGCCGCTTCTGGCCCGGCACTTCACGGTGGTCGCGCCGGATTTGCCTGGTCACGGTTTTACCGAGATGCCGCCGGCCTTTCGTTTGTCGCTTCCCAGCATGGCGCGGGATCTCGCCGCGCTCTGCAGGCAACTCGATGTGAAACCGCAATTCGCGATCGGCCATTCGGCCGGAGCCGCGATTCTCACGCGCATGGCGCTCGACCGATCGATCGAGCCGAGCCTGATCGTCAGCCTCAACGGCGCCTTTCTTCCGTTCGGCGGCATTGCCGCGCTGGTGTTTTCGCCGCTCGCCAAAGCCTTGACGTTCAACCCGCTGGTGCCACGGCTGGTCGCGCGGCGTGGCGGTGATCCGGCGGCGGTGCACCGGTTGATCGCCGGAACAGGATCGATCATCGACGCCGAAGGCGAGCGGCTCTACGGCAAGCTCGTCTCTACCCCCGCGCATGTGGCGGCCGCCCTGCAGATGATGGCGAATTGGGATCTGCGTCCGCTGGTCCGTGATCTGCCCAGGCTGCAACCGGCTCTCCTGCTGATCGCAGCCTCCAACGATCGCACGATTCCGCCGGACATTGCGCGCAGGGTTCGAGAGATCTTGCCCAAGGCAAAATTGAAGATGATCCCGGGGCATGGTCACCTCATGCACGAGGAAGTGCCCGAACTTGCCGCGCAAATCATCATTGACGAAGGAATCTCTTCCGGTGTCATTGCGCCGCAACATGGAATGTCAACCTGACTTGATATTTTTTCTGGCGCTACCGTCAATTTGTATTTACACTTTGCGGCATGCACGATGTCTCGCCCCCTGTTCATGCGCGGACATTCCGCGCCGACACCCGGCCGCACGCCGTCGTCATTGGCAGCGGATTCGGTGGACTGGCAGCGGCGGTGCGGCTGGGCGCGCGGGGATATCGCACGACTGTTCTCGAAAAGCTCGATGCACCGGGCGGGCGTGCCTATGTGCATCGGCAGGACGGCTTTACCTTCGACGCCGGCCCCACAATTATCACTGCGCCCTTCCTGTTCGAAGAGCTATGGTGGTTGTGCGGACGCCGGCTTGCCGATGACGTCACGCTGAAGCCCGTGTCGCCGTTCTACCGCATTCGTTTCGACGACGGCGCCGTATTCGATTGCTCCGGCGATGCGGCCGAGATGCGCGAACAAATCGCCCGCTTTTCAGCGGGCGACGTCGCCGGCTACGAAAACTTCCTGAGAGCCAGCGAGGCGATCTTCAAGGTTGGTTTCGAGGAGTTGGGCGACGTGCCCTTCGACTCCTGGAAGGATATGGCGCGCATCGTGCCGGCGATGCTCCGCTTGAAGAGCTATCGTACTGTGTATGATTTTGTCGCCTCCTTCGTGCGCGACGAGCGGCTGCGTGTCGTGCTGAGCTTTCATCCGCTCCTGATCGGCGGCAATCCGTTTACGACCACCTCGATCTACTGCCTGATCGCATTTCTGGAGCGGCGCTGGGGCGTACATTTCGCAATGGGCGGTACCGGCAGCCTGGTGAAGGGACTGGTCGGGTTGATAGAGGGGCAGGGCGGATCGGTCCGGTGCGGATCCGAGGTCGCCGAAATCCTGACGCAACGAGGCGTCGCCACCGGCGTACGGCTTGCGAGCGGCGAGACCTTGCAGGCCGACATCGTGGTGTCGAATGCCGATCCCGCCTGGACTTATAAGAAACTGCTGCCGGGAATTGCGCGCAAACGCTGGACCGATCGCCGCATCGACAATGCGCGCTACTCGATGAGCCTGTTCGTCTGGTATTTCGGCACGCGCCGCCGCTTTGACACTGTCGCGCATCACACGATCCTGCTCGGACCACGCTATCGTGGACTGCTGCAGGACATCTTCGAGCGAAAGGTGCTGGCGGAGGATTTCAGCCTCTATCTCCATCGGCCGACCGCGACCGATCCCTCGCTGGCACCGCCGGGCTGTGATGCCTTTTATGTGCTGTCGCCGGTCCCGCATCTTGAGAGCGGCATCGACTGGTCGGTCCAAGCTGAGCCGTATCGTCAACGGATCGAACGGGCACTCAGCGAGACCGTCTTGCCGAACCTCGGGCACGAAGTGGTGAGCTCGCGAATTTTGACCCCGCAGGATTTCCAGGATCGGCTCTCATCCTATCGTGGCGCGGCGTTCGGACTCGAGCCGATCCTGACCCAGAGTGCGTGGTTCCGGCCGCACAACAGGAGCGAGGAAGTCGAGCGGCTGTTTCTCGTCGGCGCCGGCACGCATCCCGGCGCCGGCCTTCCTGGTGTGCTGTCCTCGGCCCGAGTGCTTGACGACATCGTTCCTGATGCACAATCGCTGGAGAAGATCGCGTGACTGACGCCTCCGATATCGCAGTCTGCAGGACGCTGCTACGCGGCGGCTCGCGGACCTTCTTTGCGGCCTCCTTGATATTGCCACGCGCGGTCAGCGATCCCGCGATCGCGCTTTACGCCTTCTGTCGTCTCGCCGACGATGCCGTTGATCTCGGCGGCGGCAGATCGCATGCGGTCGAAGCGTTGAGGGATCGCCTGACCCGTGCCTACGCCGGTCAGCCAATGCCGTCGCCGGCCGATCGGGCGTTTGCGGACGTGGTCGCGCGCTTCGCTATTCCGAGGAAATTGCCCGAGGCCCTGCTTGAGGGGTTGGCCTGGGATGCCGAAGGCCGCCGCTATGAGACGCTCAATGATCTCCTGGATTATGCCGCGCGCGTTGCCGGGGCCGTCGGCGCCATGATGTCGCTGGTGATGCGCCGGCGCGATCCGGCTGTCGTCGCGCGAGCGTGCGACCTCGGCATCGCGATGCAACTCACCAATATCGCCCGCGACGTTGGTGAAGACGCGCGCGCCGGCCGCCTCTATCTGCCACTGCAGTGGCTGCGCGAGGCGGCGATCGATCCCGCGGCGTGGCTGGCCGATCCGTGTTACGACATGCGCATCGGCAGCGTCATCGGGCGCCTGCTTGCCGTCGCCGACAAATTCTATCAGCGGTCCATCGCCGGCGTCGGGGCGCTCCCGGTTTCTTGCCGACCCGGCATCCATGCCGCGCGATTGATATACGCCGAGATTGGACATGAGCTGGCGCGAGCAGGGCTCGATTCAGTTTCACGCCGAACGGTTGTGTCCGGATCGCGCAAGCTTCGCCTGCTTGCCGATGCTGTGGCGCACGCTTCTTTTGCGGAGCAAGGCTCGATCAGCGATGATGTGGAGCCCGCGGTCCGCTTTCTGCTGGATGCGGTCGCGGCGTCCCAGTCGACCGTCGTTTTGGGCATGTCGAGATCCACTGGAAAGAGTGTGCGCGATCGGGCCGTATGGGTCCTCGATCTGTTCGAGCGGCTTGAACACCGCGATCAGTTGCGGCGCGCCGGTGACCTCTCATGAACGGTATGGGCGGACTCGTTGAGTTCTGTGTGGTTGCAATGTTCGCGCTTGGTTGGGCTTTGCTCGAGTGGCAGGGACGCAGGCTTGACCGCAAGCGCGCCGAGCGCGAGCCGGCTGAGACCCGAGACGCCAGCGAGTAGAGCATTTTCGAGCGAAGCATGGCCTTGCTTGACCCATGTATTGGATACCGGTTCGCGTCAGGAGAACGTGCCAAAACACGATGATAGAGCCTCGCTTCTGTTTCATCAGAATCGAAAAGGCGCTGTCCACCGCTATCGGCGCGGCATACGGAACGGCAGCATCGCCTGCACGATCGGCATCCGGAAACGATCGAGCGAAAGGCTCTCATGCACGATCTCGGCACTTTCGCCGAAGAGTTTTGCCGATAATTGCGAGCGTGCGTAGAATGGCGCATCCTCAAGTGTGCGCTTTACCGTGACAAGTTGCTCCGCGTCGGCTCGCGCCGTTCGCGCAAGGCGCCAGCCGGTCGAATCCAGTCTGGCTCGCGGCAACGGCTCCAGATGCTCCACTGTACCCTTTTGGTCGAACCGCATGGCAAGGCTGCTTGCGTCCTGATTGCGCGCCATCATGTCGTACGAGACGATCGTCCCCTTTCCGGTATCTGCGCGCGACCACTCCCAGCCGATGAAGTCGTGCTCGAGCGGCGCTTCTCCGTAGTTCATGTCGAAATAGCCTTCCCCGAGCCAGCGTGTCGAGGGACGACGGAAGTCGACCTCAACTTGCGAACAGGGAGCGATCGGGTGCCAGCGATGGCGTCCTGCAGCATCGAGCGTGAAAGCGTTCCCGGTCAATGCGGAGGGATAGACGCGTACGACACCCTGAAGACGATGTGGAAACGGGACGGCCACCTCGTCGATCGTGAATGTCAACGCCTCACCATTCCAGTCGACGCGGCTCGGGCCGATGACGAATTCGTTTTTGCTGCGCTGTATCGCAGCGCGGCCGCGCTCTGTCATGGCCCAGTGCTTGCGCTGTTGGCCATAGATCGCGACGTTCAACGCGCAATGATTGAGTGGGTCGCCGCGGCCGAAACGCCGTGCAAGCGCGTAATAAGGCGAGAAGACGCTGCCGACGAAGGCGATGAGCGTGATGCCCTGTTTGCCATCGTCGCTCAGCGCGTCGACATACCACCACGCGTAGCCGTTTTTTGGAACGACCCGGTCGAAGCCAGGTCCGCGATCAGGCTCGTTGCCGCCATCCGTCCCGACAGCGCCGCCATCGGCACTCCCGGTCCCGGATGAGCGCTCCCCCCCGCCAGATACAGTCCGGGCAGTTTCGTTTTTGCTCCCGGCCGCTGGAATGACGCCAGCCAGCCGTGAGAGCTTCGGCCATACAATGCGCCGCCCGTTCCCGGAAACAACCGATTGAAGTCGGTCGGCGTCGTGACCTCCGTCAATTCCGGTGTTGGATTGATGGTGAGGCCGCACCGTTCCAGCATTCCGAAGGTCCGTTTCGCGCATTGGCTGATCTCCGCTGGTTCGAATCGATGCCGGTCGCCGACTGCCGGCGCATTGGCGAGAATGAACAACCGCTCCGGCGAGGATTCTGCTGACGGCTCGTCGTTGCGATCCTGCGCGCAGACATAGACGGTCGGCTCGCCCGGTAACTGACGGCGACCGACGATGCTGTCGAACTCGGCGCGATAGTCGCGGGAAAAGAACACGGAATGACGAAGCAGCGGAAATCCGGTCGGAGCGGCGACGCAGCTCCATGTCATGGCTGACAGCGACCGCGCCTTGTCGGGAATGGCCGCCACCGTTCGTGCCGCGTCAGGGCCGAACAGGCCCTGCGCGAGTGCTGCCACGTCGGCGGTTACGATAACATTGCCGGCCTCGATGTGCTCGCCGTTGGCGAGCAGGACGCCCGACGCACGACCGGATTCGACGACGACGTTTGATACACCCGTGCCGTAGCGGAATTGCACGCCGCGGCTCGCGGCCATTTCGGACATGGCTGAGGCGATCCGATGCATGCCGCCATCCACCAGCCAGACGCCCGCGCTCTCGACATGCGCGACCAGCATCAGCGTCGCCGGCGCGTCGAATGGTGACGAGCCACAATAGGTGGCGTAGCGGCCGAACAATTGCTGGAGGCGGGGATCCCTGAAATATCCGCCGAGCGCCTTCCAAAGCGTCTGGAATGGCCTGATCGACATCAGATCGCGAACGCCGGAGCTACGCAGCAGCGATGTCATGCTCGGTGCAGGTGCAGAGATGAAGGGCACCTTGAGGATGTCGAAGATCTTCTTCGCATCCGCGCTGAAGGCCTTGAAGCCCGCGACCTCCGACTGACCTGCGAAGCGGCCGATGGCGTCCGCTGAACGCTCTTCATCGGAGAACAGATCAAGCTGGCTGCCATCGGTCCAGGCGTGGCGGGCGAGAACGCTCAATGGACGAAGCGTGATGTGATCGTCGAGTTGCTCCCCGAGCAAGTCGAACAATTCGTCGAACACCCAGCGCATGGTGAGGACGGTCGGGCCGCAGTCAACTCGCCAGTCGCCCAGGACGGCCTCACGCATCTTGCCGCCGGGCTGAACGGCGCGTTCGACCACAGTGACCTCAACACCCCGGGCCACCAAGGCCAGCGCGGCGCTCAGTCCCGCAATTCCGGCTCCGATGACGACCACCCGTTGATTGCTCATGACGTGTCTCAGAACAAACCGCTTGCTGTTCGGGAATATCCGTCTATTATGCTTTACATGTCAAACGTCAATTATAGTTGACACGGCGAGGCGGCCCACAAACACGGAGGCAGGCCATGGATGTCGCGACGCGGATCGAGAATTCTCTTAATCAGGCGGTCGGATTAGCCGGGCAGGCGCGATGTCCACCTCGACTTGCGGCAGCGATGCGCGCCGCTGTGTTTCCGAGAGGAGCGCGGGTCCGGCCCCGGTTGTGCCATGCTGTTGCGAGCGCCTGCGGAGACGACGAGCCCGAGGCGACCGCGGCTGCGGGCGCGGCCATCGAGCTTCTGCATTGTGCTTCGCTGGTGCATGACGATCTGCCCTGCTTCGATGACGCCGCGATCCGGCGCGGGCGCCCATCGATCCATGCCGCGTTCGGCGAGCCGCTGGCGGTTCTCGTAGGTGACGCGCTGATCGTCCTCGCTTTTCAGACCATGGCGCGTGCCGCATGTTCGCCACAACGAATCACGCGCCTGATCGCAACGGTCGGCGCGGCGGTCGGCGTGCCGCATGGCATCGTCGCGGGCCAGGCCTGGGAGTGTGAATCGGAAGTCGATCTGTCGCACTACCATCGTTCGAAGACCGGCGCGTTGTTTGCCGCGGCCACGGTCTGTGGGGCTGCCGCTGCGGGCGAAGAGAATCCGGAAGCCTGGCGCAGCCTCGGCGAAAAGATTGGAGAGGCCTATCAGGTCGCCGACGACATCAGGGATGCGGCAAGCGACGAGGAGGAGGCCGGTAAGCCGATCGGCCAGGATGTCGCGCTCGGCCGTCCGAGCGCCGTCATTCGCTACGGGCTCACGGGTGCGATCTCCTATCTTCACGAACTCGTCGCCGATGGCATCCGCACGATGCCGCCCTGCGCCAACGCCCATGAACTGAAGGCATTGATGGAGCAGGAGGCGAAGCGTCTGGTGCCGAAGCGTCTGGCGCAATTCGCCGCATAGCAATTGCGAGGCCAGCCATGGCCGTCAGCGACGGAATCGAATCGAGCCGTCTCCTCGGCCAGGGCTGGCGGGGGTTTCGCGATTTCTTGCTGTGCAGCAGGCGTTTTCAGCGTTTTGCTACGGCCTTTCCCTTGACGCGGCCGATCGCGCGGCGCCATGCGGCTGCGTTGTTCGACCTTTGCGCGGGCTTTGTCTATTCGCAGGTTCTGGTTGCCTGTGTTCGCGTGAATCTGTTCGCGCAGCTGCGGGACGGACCGTTGCCGGCCGCGACGTTGGCGGCGCAGGCGTCTATGCCCATCGAGGCCATGACGACGTTGCTCGAAGCAGCCACCTCGCTCCGATTGCTGGAACGGCGCGGACGCGAACGCTACGGTCTCGGCCCGCTCGGTGCGGCGATGCTGGGCAACCCCGGCATTGCTGCCATGGTCGAGCATCATGCCGCACTTTATGCCGATCTGGCTGATCCGGTTGCGCTGCTGCGCGACGAGCCGGGCGAGCGCAGGCTTGCGCGCTATTGGCCTTATGCTCGCCAGACGTCACCTTCCGCTCTGACCCGCGAAGTGGTCTCGCCTTACACCGCGCTAATGTCCGCCACTCAGCCTATGGTCGCGGAGGCCGTGCTTGACGCCTATTCCTTCGCTCGACACCGCTGTCTTCTCGATGTCGGTGGTGGTGACGGCAGTTTCCTGATTGCGACCGGACAACAGGCTCCCGCGCTGGATTTGAAATTGTTCGACCTTCCTGGAGTCGCTGCGATCGCGCGCGAGCGATTTGCAGCAGCTGCGCTTGACCATCGCGCATCGGTCATGGAGGGGAGTTTTCTCACCGATCCTCTGCCGGCGGGCGCCGATGTTATTTCTCTGATCCGTGTCGTGCACGATCACGACGACGACGCGGTGCTGCAATTGTTTGCGCGCGTGCGCGAGGCATTGCCCCGGGATGGCGTGCTGGTGATCGGCGAGCCGATGTCCGAGTTATCGGGCGTCGATCCGGTCGGCGCTTATTTTGTCTTCTACCTGCGCGCCATGGGCAGCGGCCGCCCGCGTAGCGTTGTGGCACTGCGAAATATGTTGAAGCAATCCGGATTCTCTGACGTCCGCCAACGCGCTACGCGGATTCCGATGATTGCAAAGGTCCTCGTGGCGCGCGTCTGACGAAATTGTAAATATCAGTTGACACATACAACAGTAAGGTTATCATGACACTTAGACGAGAAGTCCGCCGGGGGAATTAGCCAGATGCATACGTTGGCCGTCGTGCTGGAAACTCCAAAGCAACTCGCGCTGAAGCGGCTTCCTTTGGCTGAAGTCTCTGGCGGCGATCTCGCTGTCGACATCGAATGGACCGCGATCAGCACCGGTACGGAGCGATTGCTGTTCGAAGGGCGAATGCCGGTTTTCCCCGGCATGGGCTATCCACTGGTGCCGGGCTATGAAGCGGTCGGGCGCATCCGATCTTGCGACGCCGATTCAGGTTTCCGTAAAGGCGAACGCGTGTTCGTGCCGGGCGCGGCGGGCTGCTTCGGCGAGGTGCGCAGCCTGTTCGGCGCGGCTGCGTCGCATCTCGTTGTGCCGGCGAGGCGCGCAGTCTCCTTCGATGAATCGCTAGGCGAGCACGGTACGCTGCTCGCGCTTGCCGCTACGGCCTATCACGCGTTGCGCGGCGACCCGAAGCCCGATTGCATTGTCGGGCATGGCGTGCTCGGGCGACTCATCGCGCGCTTGACCATGGCGCTTGGCGGCGCGCCGCCGGTCGTATGGGAGCGTGACGCCGATCGCGCCATGGGTGCAATTGGCTACGAAGTCATCGATCCCGCTGCCAATACGCGGCGCGACTATCGCGTCATCTGCGATGTCAGCGGCGATGCCTCGCTGCTCGACGATTTGATCGCTCATCTTGCGCCCGGAGGCGAGATCGTTCTCGCCGGCTTCTACAGCATGCCGCTCAGCTTCGTGTTTCCACCGGCGTTCATGCGCGAGGCGCGCATCCGCGTCTCCGCCGAATGGCGCCAGGACGATCTCGTTGCCGTGCGCGACCTGGTCGATCGCGGGAAGCTGTCGCTCGACGGGCTGATCAGTCATCGCGCGGACGCCCCGGAGGCGACCGAAGCATACCGGACCGCATTCGACGATCCTTCTTGTCTGAAAATGGTCCTCGATTGGAGAGCATACGCATGAACGTTCATTCGAAGCTCAGCGCCATGACGGAGAATTTGCGTGCGGAAGCCGCGGTAGAGCCGGATGCGCCAGCCACCACGCCGCCGACCAAAAAGACTCAGATCATCGCGATCTACGGCAAGGGCGGTATCGGCAAGAGCTTCACGCTCGCCAACCTGTCCTACATGATGGCGCAGCTGGGCAAGAAAGTGCTCCTGATCGGGTGCGACCCCAAGAGCGACACCACATCGTTGCTGTTCGGGGGCCGTGCCTGCCCGACCATTCTCGAAACCTCGTCAAAGAAGAAGCTTGCAGGCGACGAAGTCAGCATCGGCGACGTCTGCTTCAAGCGCGACGGCGTTTTCGCGATGGAATTGGGAGGACCGGAAGTCGGCCGCGGCTGCGGTGGACGCGGAATCATCCACGGCTTCGAACTGATCGAGAAGCTCGGCTTCCATGACTGGGGCTTCGACTACGTGCTGCTCGATTTCCTGGGCGACGTCGTCTGCGGCGGCTTCGGCCTGCCGATCGCGCGCGACATGTGCCAGAAGGTGATTATCGTCGGTTCCAACGACTTGCAGTCGCTCTACGTCGCCAACAACGTCTGCTCGGCGGTCGAGTATTTCCGCAAGCTTGGCGGCAATGTCGGCGTCGCGGGAATCGTCGTCAACAAGGATGACGGCACCGGCGAGGCGGCCGCTTTCGCGCAAGCGGCGGGCATTCCCGTGCTCTCGTCTATACCGGCGGACGACGATATCCGCCGCAAGAGCGCCAGCTATCAGATCATCGGCAGGCCCGGCACGCCATGGGCGCCGCTGTTCGAGGAGCTTGCGGCGCGTGTCGCGGACGCGCCGCCGCAACAGCCTCGCACGCTGACCCATGACGGATTGCTGAGCCTGTTCAAGAGTTCGGATGTCGGACGCGACGTCGTGCTGGAGCAGGCGACGATCGAGGACATGTGCGGTCCGCAGGTCAAGGCGAAACCCTCGCTCGAAGTGATTTACGACAACGTATGACGGACGTGACGCAATGAGCGAAGCACTTCGCCACGACAGGACGACGAGTGAGAGCGGCATTCATGTCGCGGCTCCGGGGTTTGAGCCTGCGCTTGAGTCTGAGGCGGCCGTCGGCTCCGCGCCGGCGCCCGGCGGCGGATTGAGCTGTCACGCCGGCAAGGACGAGTTGAAGAAAGCCGCCGAAGCGGCCGGCAAGAGCGAGACCCTTGCACGTTACGCCGCCGACTATCCGGTAGGGCCGCACGACCAGCCGCAAAGCATGTGTCCGGCGTTCGGCTCGCTCCGCGTAGGGCTGCGGATGCGCCGGACGGCGACGGTCCTGTCGGGCTCGGCCTGCTGCGTCTACGGATTGACGTTCACCTCCCACTTCTATGGCGCGCGTCGCAGCGTCGGCTATGTGCCGTTCAACTCCGAGACGCTGGTGACGGGAAAACTGTTCGAAGACATTCGCGACGCAGTCTTCAAGCTTGCGGATCCCGCGCAATTCGATGCGGTCGTGGTCATCAATCTATGTGTGCCGACCGCCTCCGGCGTGCCGCTGCAAATCCTGCCGAAGGAAATCAACGGCGTTCGCGTCATCGGCATCGACGTGCCCGGCTTCGGTGTTCCGACTCATGCCGAAGCCAAGGACGTGCTGGCAGCTGCGATGCTGAACTACGCACGGCACGAAGCCGAGGAGGGGCCGGTCCAGGCGCCGCGCGCGCCGCAATCCGGCAAGCCGACCGTGACCTTGCTCGGCGAGATGTTCCCCGCCGATCCCGTTGGCATCGGCATGCTGCTGGCCCCGATGGGACTGGCCGCCGGTCCGGCCGTCCCGACGCGGGAATGGCGCGAACTCTATGGCGCGCTGGACTGCGCCGCGGTGGCCGCGATCCATCCGTTCTACAAGGCTTCGATCCGAGAATTCGAAGCCGCGGGTCGCGCCGTCGTCGGCTCCGCACCCGTCGGTTGCGACGGCACCGCCGCGTGGCTCGATGCGGTCGGATCCGCATGCGGAGTGGCGCGGAGCGCCATCGACGCAGCGAAGAATGCCGCGCTTCCCGCTATCACCGCCGCGCTCGCGGCCCAGACGATCCGCGGCCGCATCACGTTGTCCGGGTATGAGGGATCGGAGCTTCTGGTCGGCCGGCTTCTGGTCGAAAGCGGCGCGGACCTGCGTTACGTCGGCACTGCCTGCCCGCGCACCCCGTGGTCGGATGTCGACCGTGAATGGCTCGAAGCCAAGGGCGTGCGCGTGCAATACCGCGCCTCGCTCGAGCAGGATCTCGCCGCGATGGAGGAGTTCGCTCCCGATCTCGCCATTGGTACCACGCCGGTCGTGCAGAAGGCGAAAGCCAAAGCCATCCCCGCGCTCTACTTCACCAACCTGATTTCGGCCCGCCCGCTGTTCGGCGCTGCCGGCGCGGGCTCGCTCGCCCAGGTCGTCAATGCCGCGATCGCCGGCAAAGCCCGCTTCGACACCATGCGCGAATTCTTCGAGGGCGTGGGCGAGGGCGACAAAGCCGGGATATGGCAGGACACGCCGACGTTGCGGCCCGAATACCGCGAGAAATTCCGCAAGGCCGCGCTGGCGCAAGCCAAGAAGCGCAAGTCCGAGGAGATGATCTGATGCTCGTGCTCGATCACGATCGTGCGGGCGGCTATTGGGGCGCGGTTTATGCGTTCACCGCGATCAAGGGCCTGCAGGTGATTATCGACGGGCCGGTCGGCTGCGAGAACCTTCCAGTGACGTCGGTGCTGCATTACACCGATGGACTGCCGCCGCACGAACTGCCGATCGTGGTGACCGGACTCGCCGAGGAGGAACTCGGCCAGAAGGGCACCGAGCAGGCCATGAAGCGCGCGCGCGCAGTGCTCGATCCCGATCTGCCCGCGGTTGTGGTGACCGGGTCGATCGCCGAGATGATCGGCGGCGGCGTGACGCCCGAAGGCAGCAACATCAAGCGGTTTCTGCCGCGGACGATTGACGAGGATCAATGGCAGAGCGCCAACCGCGCCATGTCCTGGCTGTGGAGCGAATACGGCCTGCGCAAAATTCCCGAGCGCAAGCCCCGTGCCGAAGGCGCCAAGCCGCGCGTCAATATCATCGGCCCGATCTACGGCACTTTCAACATGCCATCCGATCTCGCGGAGATCCGTCGCCTGGTCGAGGGCATCGGTGCGGAGATCAACATGGTCTTTCCGCTCGGCAGCCACCTCGCCGACATTCCGAAGCTCATCAACGCGGACGCAAACATCTGCATGTATCGCGAGTTCGGGCGGTTGCTGTGCGAAACGCTGGAGCGGCCCTATCTGCAAGCACCAATGGGCTTGCATTCCACGACCGCCTTCCTGCGCTCGCTCGGTGAGATTCTCGGTCTCGATCCGGAGCCCTTTATCGAGCGCGAAAAGCATACGACCATCAAGCCGCTGTGGGACCTCTGGCGTTCGGTCACGCAGGACTTTTTCGGTACCGCGAGTTTCGGCATCGTCGCCAACGAGACCTACACGCGCGGCATACGGAATTTTCTCGAAGCCGAGCTCGGTTTGCCCTGCATGTTCGCCTTCGCGCGCACGGCCGGAACCAAGACCGACAACGAGACCATCCGCAAGGCGGTGCATGAGAAGACGCCTTTAGTGCTGTTCGGAAGTTACAACGAACGCATGTACGCGTCCGAAGTCGGCGGCCGCGCGATCTACATTCCAGCCTCTTTCCCCGGCGCAGTGATCCGGCGGCACACCGGAACGCCTTTCATGGGGTATGCCGGAGCCACCTTTCTGGTGCAGGAAGTCTGCAACGCGCTCTTCGATGCGCTGTTTCATATTCTTCCGCTCGCTACCAGCCTCGACAAGATCGAGGCTACTCCGTCGCGCGCTCATCGCGAACTCGCCTGGGAAACAGCGGCCAAACTCGCGCTCGACCGCATCGTCGACAGTCAGCCCGTGCTGGTGCGGATCTCCGCTGCCAAGCGCCTCCGCGACGCCGCCGAGCGCGAGGCGCTCCGATCCGGCCTGGAGCAGGTGACGGCGGAGGTTCTTGCCGAAGCCAGTACGTCGCTGGAAGGGCAAGTCGCATGATCAGGAAATCGTATCTCAACCGGGAAGGAGAGACCGATGTCGATGGCGCCGTATGAGAGCACACCCCGCAACGCAGATTCAGGCTCGAAAGCAGGCTTCGAATATCTCTTGGTCTACACCGCCTGTTTCGCCGCTTACCTCGTGCCAGTCACCCTCAAGCGCATCAGTGCGCGGAGCGGGAGCGAGGCGGAACATCGCAATTCAGTCCTGAGTGAGACGAGCGAGATGGCTGCGAACTGCGCGTCGTCGTCGTTCGTGGGGTTGTGACAAGGAATTCGTGCGGCTCGCCGCACGGGTGGCCATGCCGGCAACGGGATGGCCTTCGACGCCGCTCATGCTTCGAGCGGCATTCGGCCGAAAGGCCTAAATAGGAGGTACTACACATGGTGGACGTACCAAGCAAGGGAGGCTCTCTGTCGGGGCTGACCGAATCGGAAGCCAAGGAATTCCACAGCATCTTCATGACGAGCTTTGTGATCTTCACGGTGATTGCGATCATCGCGCACATTCTCGCCTGGATGTGGCGTCCGTGGCTACCGGGCCCTGGCGGGTATAAGGCGGCGATGGATGGAGCGATCCACTACGCCAGCATCGTTAGCTCCTACCTGACCTAGAGAAGGAGAAGACTATGTGGCGCTTATGGTTGTTGTTCGATCCGCGCAGAACACTGGTTGCTTTGTTCACGTTCCTGTTCGCACTGGCATTGGTGATCCATTTCATCCTGCTCAGTACGAACCGGTTCAACTGGCTAGAAGGACCACGTCCGGTAAAGACGTCGTCCATTTCCGACCCGGCGACTCCGCTCAAGCTCGGCTAGGGATCAATATCTGGAAGCGGGCGATCTGGACGACAGATCCGGTTCGCCCGCTCCCAATTCCAACGGCGAGGCGGCATCGTTAGCACTGGAGGAATGACCGATGGCCATGCTCAGTTTTGAACGCAAATACCGCGTCCGCGGCGGTACGTTGATCGGCGGCGATCTTTTTGATTTCTGGGTCGGCCCATTCTATGTCGGCTTCTTCGGAGTGACGACGATCTTCTTCACGTTCATCGGCGTATCGCTCATTCTGTATGCCGCGTCTCTCGGGCCTACTTGGAACATCTGGCAGATCAGTATCAACCCGCCGGATGCCCAATATGGCTTGTCCTTTGCACCGCTGGCTGAAGGCGGATTCTGGCAACTTATCACGGTGTGTGCGCTCGGCGCCTTCGTCTCCTGGGCCCTGCGCGAAGTCGAGATCTGCAGGAAGCTTGCAATCGGGTACCACGTGCCGTTTGCGTTCGGCTTCGCTATCTTTGCCTATTTTACGCTCGAAGTTATCCGTCCGGTGCTGATGGGGTCGTGGAGCTACGGTTTCCCTTACGGCATCATCACGCATCTCGATTGGGTGTCGAACACGGGGTATGAATTCGGCAATTTCCACTACAACCCCGCGCACATGGTCGCGATCACGTTCTTCTTCACGACCTGCTTCGCTCTCGCGCTTCACGGTTCTCTCATATTGTCGTCGACCAACCCTGGCCGTGGCGAAGAAGTCAAATCGCCGGAGCATGAGAATACAATGTTCCGCGACCTGCTTGGCTACTCGATCGGGACGCTCGGCATTCACCGGATCGGCCTCTTCCTGGCGCTTTCCGCAGTCTTCTTCAGCGCCGTCTGCATCGTCATCAGTGGGCCGGCCTGGTTGCGTCCGGAAGGAGCCTTGTGGTCCGACTGGTGGGAGTGGTGGCGCAGTGTGCCGATCTGGTCGCCGCACGGTTGAATGGAGGTTGCAATGGCCGAATATCAGAACATCTTCACGCAAGTTCAGGTCCGCAGTCCCGTGTATCCCGGCATCCCCTTGCAGCCCGGGATCTGGGAGCGCCTCGGAAAGGGAGGCCACTCCTACTGGCTCGGAAAGATCGGCGACGCGCAGATCGGACCGGTCTATCTCGGCTTCTTCGGTCTCGCTTCGTTGATGGCCGGCTTCGTCGCGATTGAGATCATCGGTCTCAATATGCTGGCTTCCGTCAACTGGAGTCCGCTGGAATTCATCCGGCAATTTCCGTGGCTCGCATTGCAGCCGCCGGCGCCGGAATATGGACTGCAGATATTTCCGCCCCTGCAGGAAGGAGGCTGGTGGTTGATGGCAGGCTTCTTCCTGACGACCTCGATCCTGCTGTGGTGGATCAGGACCTATCGCCGCGCGCGGGCGCTGGGACTTGGCACTCACGTCGCATGGGCGTTCGCGTCGGCAATCTGGCTCTATCTCGTGCTTGGGTTCATCCGCCCGATCCTGATGGGAAGCTGGAGCGAGGCGGTACCGTTCGGGATCTTCCCGCACCTGGACTGGACCAACAACTTCTCCATCACGCACGGCAATCTGTTCTACAATCCGTTCCACATGCTCTCGATCGCATTCCTCTACGGTTCGGCCCTGCTGTTTGCCATGCACGGCGCGACAGTCCTTGCAATCAGCCGTTACGGCGGCGAGCGCGAGATCGAGCAGGTTGTCGATCGCGGCACGGCGTTCGAGCGAGGTGCGTTGTTCTGGCGGTGGACCATGGGATTCAACGCTACGGCTGAGTCCATTCATCGTTGGGCCTGGTGGTTCGCGGTGCTTTGCCCCTTGACCGGCGGCATTGGTATCCTACTGTCGGGAACGGTCGTCGATAACTGGTTCGACTGGGGTGTGAAGCACGGCTTGGCCATGCCTCGATAAGCCTCAATGCAAGTGAGGTTGCATGCTCGAACGAACTGATCACGCCGGGCGCGCGTTGCGCCCGGCGAGCCTTTTGGAAGCGTTGAGGGAGCGGACGCGGGATCTGCACACGCGAGCAGAGCGATCCGGGATCATCGCCGATATTCTGCGGGGGCGAGCCACACGTGAAGGCTACGAACTTCTGCTGCGGAGCCTGCTTCCGGTTTATCAGACGCTGGAGCGGCAATTGGCGCAACATGGAGCATCGTCCCGGATCGGACCGATGGTACGTCCTGAGCTTGATCGCGCCGGTGCCATAGCAGCCGATCTGCGTTACTTCTCGATCAGCGACGCTCCGATCAGCGACATTGGCGAGGACCAGTTGCCGGCGAAAGCCGGACCGGCGACAGCTAGATATGTGGACGCAATCATGGCCGCCTCGGGTGGCGACGGCAGCCGGCTGATTGCTCACGCCTATGCGCGCTATCTGGGCGATCTCAGTGGTGGCCAAATCCTCAGCCGCCTGCTTTCCCGCTCGCTCAATCTTCCCCTTGCCGCGCTGTCCTTCTATGATTTTCCGGCGATCCCGGACATTGGAGTGTTCAAGTCGGATTATCGGTCCGCCATCGATCGCGCGGGCGATGAGAGCGAGGATTTCGATGCGGTCGTCGAAGAAGGCGCGCTGGCCTTCGAGCTGAACATCGATCTTTCGAATGCCGTGCAGGCGGACGCAGCACAGGCTGCGTAATTAGCTGTCCGAATGCGAAGTGTGCCAAACCAGATGCTCGAGGATGTCGAGCGTCCGGCTGGTGGAGTTGCGAATGCTGTCGAGCATCTCCGGCATCTGGCTGATTTCCGCGCCATGCGTGACTTCGAGTGCCGCAAGTTGCGCGTTTTCGACCGCCGAGGCTGCGAGCTCCTGATAGAGGACGCTGGCGCTTGGATCGAGACCCAGACTGGGCCGTCGTCCGCCGGCGATATCTTCCTGAAAGCGGGTTCGCGCCGACTCCGCGGCCTTGCGGTCGCTGAGGTCGGAGAAGATTATCACGAAACCGAGCACGCGCTCGTGCGGTCCGATAACCGGATCAGCGCGCACCATCAGCGAACGTGGCTGCGCACCGTTGTTGTTGATCTGCAACTCGCCGCTCCAGCTTCGCTTGTGACGAAGCAGATCCTCCAGGTTTGCGCGGAACTCGACCGGTGAAGCAAAATAGGTGCTGAGATCGCGAAGATGAGGCAAATGCGGGTGCGATGCCCGCAATTGTTCTTCAAAGGCTTCGTTCAGGAGCAGGATGCGGCCTTCGACATCGGCGATGATGACGGGTTGCACCGAACCGGTCACCTGGCGGCTGATCGTTTCGAGCTGATCCTGTGCAATGACCATCCGCACCGAGCGGAATTGCAGGGCAACGTCAGCCACGGTCTCGCCGATCATGCGGGCGGAAGATATCTCGGCTGGCGACCACGGATCGGACTTGCCTTCCACCAACTGATGCCATTGTGCGAAGGATCGTCGCGGCGAGAGGTCGGATGGATCGTCGCCGATGATGACCGGCTTGAGCGGGTCACCGCCCCAGGTCACCGTCATGATACGTTCCGGCCTGAACCACATCAGGTATTCTCCGGAACTTGCCGAAAGTGGCACCGCGATGAGGCCGCTGGCGACCGAACGCAGATCCATGAAGGCGGGCTCGTCGATCGTCAGCGAGGCGGTGACGAGGTTTTCCGGCCGCTTGCTTCCCCCCTCCGTTCGCTTGCGGTCAAGCCAGCCGCCGATCTCGCGGATTCGCTGGGTACCGGGTACGTCGCCGATCGTCGTCACCTGTCCCTCGAACAGCAGCGCCGCGCCCGAAGCGCCAAGCGGCTGGAGCAAGGATTGTGCGCCGTCGAACAGGGCAGTCTGCCAATCGCCGTCGCGCGACACGGCTTCGATCAGCCGCTGCTCGAGCCTGCGCACCACCAACTCGGACTGGCTCTGTGCAAAGCTTTCGAGTGCGGCGATCCTGATGGCGCAGGCTTCCGCCAGCGCCTCGCATACCGCCCGCATATCGAAGGGGATAAAGCGGGGCGCATAGTGATGGCATGCGATCAGTCCCCACAGGCGATTGCAAACCATCAGCGAGCAGACCAGCGTTGCGCCTACTCCCATGTTCTGCAGGTATTTCTGATGGATCGGTGACATGCTGCGCAGGCAGCTAAGGGACATGTCGAGATCACGGCCGTTCAGCGGCGAGAGGCGTGGCTGCAAGGGCACCGGCGTGTAGTTGACATCGACTAGCAAGCGAACGCGATTGCGCTCGTAAAGCTTACGCGCGATCTGCGGAATGTCGGACGCCGGATAGCGGTTGCCGAGGAAGGCTTCGAGATCCTGGCGTCGTCGTTCGGAAAACACTTCGCCGTGCCCTTCATCGTCGAAGCGATAGACCATCACGCGATCGTAGCCGGTAATCTCCTTGAAGATGGCGGCTGTTTCGTCGCAAAGGGCGCGCAGCGAGGACGACCAGGTGATGCGATGAAGGGCGCCATCCAGGGCCGGCGTCGGATTGGCTGATGACCCGGCGGGTTCCAGTTCGAGCATGAGACCGCCGTTTGAGGGGCGATGGATCGTGCAGTTGAATCGCTGCTGAGGGCTGCCAAGGCTGCAGCGAACCGTCATCGGCGTCGAATGAAGCGGATTTCCCAGATGGGGCAGGATTTGTAGCAGCAGATTGCCGTCGAAATCAGACAGAGGACGACCGAGAATAGGGCTGACCTTTAGAATCTCGCCGGCATTGGCGCTTGCCTGAATAACAATATTGTCCGGCTCCCGAACAACGAGAAGCGCGCCGTGGGGTTGAATCGACCCCGCAAGATGAATCTGTTCGCGCTCGCAATTGGCAAGCGTTGCCTGTCCGAAGGCCGGTGATGCAAGAGGGCTCGAGGTCAAATAACCTCCCCTTATTTTTCCTCGCTATCCGGTGCTATCCGGTTTCTCATCTAGATTATATCGGTCGAGTTTGGCGTAAAGGCTCTGCCGACTCAACCCCAGGATTTCCGCCGCCGTCGTGCGATTCCCTTCGGCGAGCTGCAGTGCGGCACGCACGTAGTGTTGCTCGACCACCTCGACGGTGCTCTTGACCAATTTCCGCAGCGGCGTCTTGCCGACAGTTTCGTTCATGGACGCCAGCGCGGTTCGCAGACTATCGTTTTGAGGGTTCGGGGAAAGCCGCCGCGCGACGTTCCGCAGGACAAGGACGATCCGGTTGTCGCCGCCGTGCTGATAGCCGGAGGCGGAGATCTCGATCTCGGTTTCAGTGCCGAGCTCCCCCAGAACCGTGGTCGATAGCAGTCGTACCATGCCGTGGCGCTGGATGTTCGAAATCAGCACGGACAGATCGGCCCCAGGCCGTGACAGCCAGCGGCCGAGATTCTTGCCCGTCACCGCTCCGGTGGATCCGATCTCGACAAGTTCGCTGAACGCCCGATTGACGAATTTGATCTCGCCACTGTCATCGATGATCGCTACCGCGTCGGGAAGGCGATCCAGCAGGCCCTCGAGACCTTCTTGCTGCGGCACGGTTGCTCCGGCCGGCTTTCCGATCGGTGTCATCTGCACGAGAAAGACAGGCGTCGACTCTTGTGTCATCAAGGAGCCGCGTAGTGTCCACGGCGCGCCTTCCGCTCCGAGATGGACCACGATCGCAGGCGTTTTGCCCTGGTCGCGCACCCGGCGCAGCATCAATTCGATCGGCTCGCGGTCCTTGGCGGCGATCTCCTGCAAGAAGTCCCGGCCAACCAAGCCTTCCTTGCGACGCGTGGCGCCGCCCAGCGCGGTGGCGGCGGTCCGATTGGCCTCGACAATGCGCAGGTCGGCAACCTTCACCAGCAGGACCGCATCGTTGGAGGCTTCGATGACCAGGCGATATCGCGTTTCGATTTCGCGGAGCTTCCAGTAGTCGCGCTCTATTGTCTGCTGCGCGGAAATCAGCCGAGCCTGCAGTTCGGCGACCGCCTGCAGGTTCTTGCCGATCGCGAGCATTCCGGCACGGCCGCCCAGCAGCACCGTCGTGAACTCCATCGGCAGTTCGAGACCGCTCGGGAATTTCTGGATAATTTGCCGGAACGCCGAGATGCCGGTCCGCTGCGTGTCCTGCATCATGCGCTGGATCTTGTCGCCCGCGCTGCCCACGATCTCTGACCACGGACGCCCGATCCATGTGTCGATGTTTTCTTTGGACATGGCGGGGGCGAGCGTCACTTCGCGAATGACGCCATCCATATCGAGAAGCAATGTCACATCAGGTTGGGGAGTGTTGAACTCCGACATCGCGCTCTGCATCCAGGTTCAATCGCCGAACTGAATTGCCACCCGCGTGCGCCAGTGAAGAAGGTCCCGGGGGATCAACCGAGGGGTCTGGCGAACCAGCTCTGACATATTGACAGTTCGGTCAACGTGACCGTTTTGCGCGGTTACGCACCACTGTCAAGAAAAATTTACGTGCGTCACCACCTTTTAATGTCGGGTCCAGCCGTTTCACCCCATTCGCAGGGAAAGAGACCGCGAAAACGCAATTCTGATGGTCATTTATGACAAGAATCATTGACAATATATTATGTTAAGCAATCATTACTGGTCCAAGAAATAGCCCTTCGGGAGGTAATGATGATCGGAAAGATGACCACCATCGCGGCAACCCTCGTGGCTGCGGTCGCAGTTCTCCCGTCCGCAAGCTTCGCCGCAGGCGAGGGGGCGGGCGGAGACCCGGTAAGGGGTGCGCAGGTTTTCAAGTACTGCATGACCTGCCACCGCATCGGCCCCAACGCGAAGAACTTGATCGGTCCAGTTCTGACGGGCGTCATTGGCCGGCAGTCGGGCACGGCGCCGGGATTCGCCTATTCCGACCTCAACAAGCATGCTGGGGAGAATGGTCTGGTGTGGAGCGAGGATATGATCTTCCAGTATCTGCCCAACCCCAACGCATTCCTGAAGAAATTCCTCACCGACAAGGGCAAGGCTGATCTCGCCACGGGTTCCACCAAGATGACGTACAGTCTCACCAATGAACAGCAACGCAAGGACGTCATCGCCTATATCAAGACCTTCTCGCCGGACAAGGACAAGAAGTGAATTCTCGCCTCAACGCCAGCGTTGCCTGAGATCGGCAACGTTGGCCACGCCCGCCAGCGCCAGGCATGCCGTGTACCACGGCCAGGAATAGCCGCTCAGCGAGAGGCGGAGCGCGAGCAGCAGGAATGCGCCCGCCAGCACATTCGGCAGCAACTGTGCTGGCGCAATGCCGCGTTGGGTCGCGTACCAGTAAAGCGTGATCGCGACGATTTCGGCTGCGACAATCGCCAGGATCAGATCGACCGCGTGGACGCCGGAGAGGAAATCGATCATCGAGCTGCCGTCCCGTCTCAGGCCGCGCGCGCCAGTCCGGTCAGATGCGCGATGTTCTTGAAGAAGATTCGGACATGCGACAGGGGTCTGGCGCGCACCAGAGCCTTGTTCATGTACGCATCCCAGGTCAGTTGCTGGACGTCCCGGTCGCGGCAGATCGCGACGAAGCGCTCACGGCGGCTGTCATTGATGTACCAATAGCGCTGCATCAGCTTGAGGATCCAGAACACGCCGCCATGCAGGCGCATGAAGCGCTTGCGCGCGCGCTTGAGCTGCCGCGCGTCGCCCGTGAGCAGGAACTGATGGACTGCCTCGGCCACGAAGCGCCCGCACGCCATCGCGTAATAGATGCCTTCACCGGAAGCCGGGGCCACGACGCCGGCGGCGTCGCCTGCCAGCACAACATCACGGCCGTTGTCCCATCGTTTGAGTGGTTCGAGCGGGATTGGCGCGCCTTCACGCCGGACGGTCGCGGCCTGGTCGAGACCGAGCGTCTGCCGCAACTCGCTCACCGAACCGCGCAAGGAAAATCCCTTGCATGCGCTGCCTGTGCCTATGCTCGTGGTGGCGCCGTGCGGAAAAATCCAGCTATAGAAGTCCGGCGACAGCTTGCCTCGATAGATCACGTCGCATCGTGTGCCGTCGAAGGGGATTTGTCCGTGTTCGGGCGACCGGACAATTTCGTGATAGGCAAAGACGTAGCGAATGTCTTCCGCGCCGGGGATGCATTGGCGGCCAACTGCCGACAAGGCACCATCGGCGCCGATCACGGCGCTGGCGCGGACAGAGAGCGTCTGCGAGGCGCCATTGGCATCACGCGATTCGTAAATGATCGTCGCCACGCCATCCTGATCGCGTCGAAACTCCTTGAAAGTGCCAGTGTGCCGCTCGGCGCCGGCTTGTGCGGCGCGTTCGCGCAGCCACTCATCGAAGACGTCGCGATCGACCATGCCGACAAAGCCGCCATCGATCGGCATGTCGACCTCTCTGCCGGTGGGCGACACCATCCGCGCCGACGAGATGCGGGCGACCAGAAGGTCGTCGGGGATGTCGAACTCTGCGATCAGCCGAGGCGGGATTGCACCTCCGCACGGCTTGATTCGACCGGCGCGGTCGAGCAGCAGCACGCGATATCCGAGGTGCGCCAGGTCGTTGGCCGCCGTGGCGCCGGCCGGTCCGCCGCCGACAACCACGACGTCGAATGTGGAAGGATGTGTCATGTCGTGCTCCCTGCGTGACTTGCCAAGGTCATCGAACTGCCGGTGTTATCCTTGGCCAGCGGCTCGCCGATCCAGAACGCGAGGTAGGCAGCGACGACGAACAGGCCGGCCTCGGCCGTAAACACCAAGGCGTAGGAAAGGGAAGGTGAGGAGAGGATGTGTCGCGCGGCATCGCTGACGAATGTCCCCAGCAGACCGCCGAGACCGAACGAGATCGCCTGAGATGCGCCCCACACGCCCATGCGGGTGCCTTCACGCTCCCGATGTCCGGCGCCGACCAGATTCATCATCGCGCCGACCGCGGCAATCGCATACACGCCGTTGGTGATGCCGAGCATCAACACCGAAAGCTGCAGCGGCCATCTGGGGCCGACCAGTGCCGCAAGCGCAAGGCTGAACAGCGCCAGCGCGGAAGCGATGCAGCCGCCTATGATCCAGGGGCGGGTTTGCATTCGCCACGAAGGCATCAGCATGTTGATGACGGGGACGAGAATCATGCCGGTCAGCGCGCCGCCGTGCTGGACACCGGAGAGCCGCGTGGTTTCACCGGGCGTCATGGAGAAAACCGCTCCGGCGAATGGTTCGAGGATGAGGTCTTGGGCGCTGTAAGCCAGCATCGAGACGAAGATGAAAACGGCGAACCTGCGCACCTTGGGCTCCGTCCAGACCTCCTTGAGTTCTTTCGAGAAGGATCCTTCGCGAGGCGCGGCGTTCAAGCGTTCGTTCGGCAGCGTCTCGCCCTCGATCCTCCAGATACCTAGGATCGTAACGAAAAGGGCGATCGCCGAGACCGCAGATGACACGATGATCAGCCGGCCGCCCGAGTAAGGATCGAGCGCGCGACCCGCAACGAGCGTGGTGACAATGAAGCCCATGATCATCATGACCCAGGCGGCCGAAGCAGCCGCGCTCCTGCGTTCCGGCGCGGTGCGTTTGGCGAGCAGCACGAGAAGCGAGGTCCCGGCGGCGCCGACACCGATGCCGATCATGATGAAGGCGATCACTGCGAGGATAATGCCTGCGAGCAGCCATGTTGCCATCCATGCGGTTGCGACCGCGGCGAGCGCGCCGCCTGCCGCAAGCACCGTCATTCCGCCGACGATCCAGGGCGTGCGGCGGCCGCCGAGGTCGGAGCCATAGCCCAGACGAGGGCGGAACACCTGCATCGCGTAGTGAAGGCCGACCAGAACGCCGGGCAGCATCGCCGGCAAGGCAAGTTCGACCACCATGACCCGGTTCAACGTCGACGTGGTCAGCACGACAATCGCGCCGAGTGCCGCCTGCACAAGACCGAGGCGAACAATTCCCAGCCAGGAAAGCGGTCGCAAGGTTTCCCGTATCATGCCGCGATCCTCCCGAGGGCGAGCGCCGTGACCAGCATGCCCAGCACGTACAGGCTGACCCCGGTGCTGTTGTACCAGGGCGCTCGTTCGCGCGGGCTTTGCAGCAGTCGACGCATCAGCGCGAATTGGCCGGAGAGCAGAGCGATGACGATCGCGGCGTGAACCGGCTGCCCCCAGAGAAACAGAAGTGCGATGACGATCGCCTGTGCCGATGCCATCGTGACGCAGGCGAGCAGGGCTGCGCGATGCGTGCCGAGTTGCGCTGGCAGGGAGGCGACATGCATCTTGCGATCGCCCTCGATGGATTTGAAGTCGTTGAGCGTCATGATGCCATGGGCACCGATGCTATAGAGCAGGGCCGCAAGCACGATACGCTGGTCCGGCGCGCCGTTCGTCATGATTGCGGCGGCGGTCAGCCACGGCAGTCCCTCGTAGCATAGGCCGACCGCGCTGTTGCCGATCCAGCCGTTCTGCTTGAGGCGGACCGGCGGCGCACTGTAAGCCCAGGCCAGAACGAGTCCGAAGACTGTTGCGGCGCATGCCCAGGGACCGAGCTGCGAGGCGACAGCAAGCGACAATGCCGTCCAGATCCATGCGATGACGAGACCCCAGCGGCCGGGTATGCGTCCGGAAGGGATCGGCCGGTCGGGTTCGTTGATGGCATCGACGTGGCGGTCGAACCAGTCGTTGACCGCCTGGCTCGTCGCGCAAACGAGAGGCCCGACCAGCACGACGCCGGCAAGGACCGTGGGCCAGCGTCCGGCCGGGCTCTGTCCCGACGACACGATCCCGCAGCCGAACGCCCACATCGGCGGAAACCAGGTGAGCGGCTTCAGCAGTTCGAGCACGACCAGTGGGGAGGGGCGCTTGGGCGAGGAGGTTGGAGCGATATCGGTCATGATGCGTTACTCGACCTTGCCTTCGTCATATTCACTGGCATCGGCCAGTCCGAAGCGCCGCAGCTTGACGTAAAGGCTCTGGCGGCTGAGTCCGAGCATTTCGGCGGCGGTGGCGCGATTGTCTCCGGTCAGCTTCAAGGCTGCCTCGATGCACATGCGTTCGATAACGTCGGTTGTTTCGCGCACCAACTCCTTCAGCGGAACGCGTCCGATCAGCTCCGCAAGTTGTTCGCGTGACCGCGGGATTTCCGAATGCGGGTCGGAGATGGCGCCGATGCGGGGTTCGACATTACGGATGATGAAGCCGAAGCTGGGCTCCTCCTGGCGCCCGAGGGCGACGGCTGAGATCTCGACGTTGACAGGCGAGCCGTGCTCGCCGCGGATCACGCTCGAGAAGAGCTTGAGTGATCTGTGTTGACGCAGGTTCGTCAGCAGAATCTCGAAATCGATGCTGGATTTGCCGATCCAGCGATCGATATTCTCGCCGCGAACGTGCTTCTCGTTTTCGATCTGGGCGAGTTGCAGGAAGGCGGTATTGGCGCGGAGCAGTCGACCCTCGCGATCGGTAAGGACAATGCCGTCCGGAGCATCCTCGACGAACCTGAGCATCTGCGAAGTCTCGTCTGCGTGAGACGAGGCAGCGGCCAGCGCTGGAATGGCAGGCATAAAGCGCAGCAGGAAAAACGACGAGACGTCCTGCCTGAAGAACATTCCGTCGAGAATGAAGTCCCGCCCGTTATTCAACCTCAGTTTCAGCGCCTCGATGCGCATCTGGCTGCGCAAGGCGGTGGAAATGGACTGGACCGTAACCGGGTCATCGATCAGAAGGGCATCCGGAAAAAGCTTTCCGATCAACTGTGCCGCACCTTCGTGGAGCAAGATGGACGACGCGGGATTGGCCTCCACAACCCGATGGGTGGCGGCATCGACGATCAGCACCGGCTCCGAATACATCTGGAACAGGATCCGGTAGCGCGATTCCGCGTTGCGGATCTTCGAATAGTCGCGCTCGATGGCGATCTGAGCCTCGACCAGCTTTTGCTGAAGGGCCGCGGTCGCGCGCGCGTCGCGACCGAGGGCGACGAAACGCCGATTTCCTGTTGCGACCACGGAGTAGAGGATCGGAATGTCGGGGCCACGCGTCGCCGGATAGCGGACCTCCCGCCATCGCGAGACTTTTTTCGCGGCCGCTTCCTCCAGGAGTTGTTCGATCTTCCACTGGCTTTCCTCGGCAACGGTGGCCTGCCAGTGGCGTCCGATCCATTGATCGCTGTATTTCAATTCGAGCGACAGATCCGAGCGCTGGAAGGAGGCGGTGTGGATCGCTCCTTCATCGTCGATGGCAAGGGCAATGTCTGAGGCCGCCGCAATCAGGGTGGCCGCGACATCTGCGTCGAGATCGCCAAGCGATTGTTTCGGAGCCCTGAAAACCTTCACGGACGAAATCACCCTCTGACAGCAGCGGTTCTCTAGCGGCGAATTTCATCCCGAAGTCGCTTTCACAAAGTCAGGCTATCGCCGCTCGGTCAGGAGCTTGACGACATTCTGGGCTTGCGAAACTTCTTGACTGAAGTCGGAGACGACTGCATCGCCGCCGACCAACAGGACGAGTTCAGGCCGTTCGGTAAACGCGGGACCGCATACCATTACACCGATATTCCGATTGGACGATTCGCGCCGGATCATGCGGATGTTCGTCGCGAGGTCGTCCAGTTTCCTGTCGTGACTGGCAAAGAATTCGACGACGTCGAACCATTGCGTGCGGATGGTTTCAATGAACGCTGCGCCGGCGGGATCGGGTTCGATCCACGTATCCCAACCGTCGCGCCGAAAAAATTCTCCGGCCAGCACGAGGCCAAACATCATATGTGTGATGTCGTTCTTTTCGCCCGGACCCGCCGTCAGCAGGGCGCGGAGGCCCGCGGATTTGAAACCCCCGTCGGCGCAAAAGGCGGGACTGAAGTCACGCAGCAATTGCTGCATGCGCCAGAGCGCAAGCGTGATCGCGGCGAAATCCCACTCGTCGTTCATCCAGAGACGACGGAGATGTTGGGCGGCTGGAACCATCAAATCCAGGTAGATCGTCTCGAGAGACGCCCCGCTATTGCGATAGGATTGGATTAGTTCCGCGGCCCGATAGCTTTCTGTCCCCAACACTAACTCCGCGAAGCCCGATGCTCCGCCATCGGTTGCGGGAAGAATGTTCGACGGCGCCGTCTGATGTACCCCGTTTCCGTGAGCCATCACCAGGCGGGGAATGATCTCGACCTCGACAGTCTGGCTGATATTCGTCACCGTTGCGCTGCGAATGACCAGGGATGGAAGTTTGCGGTGAAGACTGGTTTCAAAGCTTCGGCGCCCTGTGCGGACGCCGAACCCGGCTGGTGGAGGGGCTGTTTCATTGAGATCGGTCATCGAATGCCTCCCTGAACATTTGAACGGAAGTCGGTCAGATCGTCAAGAAGTATTGACGTAAGTTTTTATTGACACTCTTCGTGGGGGGAGTTACCTTCTACGCATCGGGCTCGCACTTCAGGGGTCAAGCGATGCACCATCCGAGGGCCAATCGATCGCAAGCCGATACTGCCGGCCCGGATGATCTGATGGTGCTGCCTGGTCCCACACCATCGCATCACTCGCTCAGCGGATTGTCAAACAAACTTTACTATTGCTGTGATGGTAAGTTCACATTTTTGACCGATCCCATGCGCCGCCAAAACGTCGCTGCTTTCGGCGAGCCGCGGTCGCGGCAGGTGAAGCGTGCGCTGCGTCCGCTTTATTCGGCCGAAGAGAAACGTCGCCGCGATGAGACGTCCTGGACCCGGGTGCAAGGCATTCTGGCACCCATTCAGTTTCTTGCCTTCGCGATCAGTCTCGGTCTGGTGCTGCGCTATCTCGCAACCGGCGAGGGATTCTGGATCGCCACCTGCTCCGTCGTAATCAAGACGTTGCTGCTCTACGCAATCATGATCACGGGCTCGATCTGGGAGCGCGTTGTGTTCGGTCGCTACCTTTTTGCGCGCGCCTTCTTCTGGGAAGACGTGTTCAGCATGCTGGTGCTGGCCCTACACACAGCCTATCTCGCCGCGATCATCGGCGACATCGGCAGCCCGCAGCAGCAGATGATGCTCGCGCTCGCGGCCTATGCCTCCTATGCGATCAACGCCACCCAGTTCCTCCTCAAGTTCCGCGCCGCGCGCCTGCAAGATCAGGCCGGACGACTGACGGCACAGTTTGCCGTCGAGGAGGTCAAATGAATACGCGCGCCCAGCCCTGTTCCTTCGGTGACAATGTTCTGCGCGAACGTGGCCAGCGGGAAGTATTTTGCGGGCTCACCGGCATTGTCTGGCTGCATCGCAAGATTCAGGATGCGTTTTTCCTGGTCGTGGGCTCCAGAACCTGCGCGCACCTGATTCAATCGGCGGCTGGCGTGATGATCTTCGCCGAGCCGCGATTTGCGACGGCGATCATGGAGGAGCGCGATCTTGCCGGCCTCGTCGATGCCAATGACGAGCTCGACCGCATCGTTGCGCAACTACTGGCACGCCGCCCCGACATCAAGCTGCTGTTTCTGGTCGGCTCCTGTCCGTCTGAAGTGATCAAGCTCGATTTGTCGCGCGCTGCCCTGCGGCTCTCGCAGCGGTTTATGCCGGATGTGCGCGTGCTCAATTATTCCGGCAGCGGGATCGAGACGACTTTTACCCAGGGTGAGGACGCCTGCCTTGCCTCCCTCGTGCCGGTTCTGCCCGAGGCCAATTCGAAGTCTCCGCCGACGCTGTTAATCGTCGGGGCGCTGGCTGACGTTGTGGAGGATCAGTTCCGCCGGCTGTTCGCCGAGCTTGGAATCCTTTCCGTCTCGTTTCTGCCGCCGCGGCGTTCGTCCGAGTTGCCGGCTGTGGGACCGAATACGTCCTACCTGCTGGCTCAACCGTTCCTGTGCGAAACCGCGCACGCGCTGGAAGAGCGCGGCTGTCGGCGGATCGCGGCGCCGTTTCCGCTCGGGAGCGAAGGTACGACAGCTTGGCTTCGCGCTGCCGCCGCGCAATTCGGTGTCCGCACCAGACATCTGGATGCTGTAACCGCTCCGCTCTGCGCACGGGCCGATCGCGCCGTCGGGCGTTACAGGTCGCAGCTCGCGGGCAAGCGCATCTTCCTCTTTCCTGACTCGCAGATCGAGATTCCCGTCGCGCGCTTTCTGGCGCGTGAGCTTGGCATGGATATCGTCGAAATCGGTACGCCATATCTGCATCGCGATCATCTTGCGGATGAACTCGCGCTGCTTCCCGCGGGCGTCCGTCTTAGCGAAGGACAGGACGTCGACCGTCAACTCGACCGCTGCCGCGAGGCGGCTCCCGACCTCGTTGTCTGCGGTCTCGGTCTGGCCAATCCGCTGGAGGCCGAGGGCATTGCCACGAAGTGGTCGATCGAACTCATTTTCACGCCGATCCAGGGCTACGAGCAAGCGGGTGATCTCGCTGAGCTGTTCGCACGTTCCTTGATCCGCCGCTCAAGGTTGGTGGCTTAGATGCAGCTCACGGTCTGGACATATGAGGGGCCTCCCCATGTCGGCGCGATGCGGATCGCCACCGCCATGCGCGGAGTCCATTATGTCCTGCACGCGCCGCAGGGGGACACCTACGCCGACCTGCTGTTCACCATGATCGAGCGGCGTGACCGCCGCCCGCCCGTCACCTACACGACGTTCCAGGCTCGCGATCTTGGCGGCGACACGGCGGACTTGCTGCAGGCAGCCATGCGCGATGCCTACGCGCGCTTCACACCGGACGCGATGCTCGTGGGGGCGTCCTGCACCGCAGAATTGATCCAGGATGATCCCGCCGGTCTGGCGCAAGCGCTGAACCTGCCGATTCCGATCGTGCCGCTGGAATTGCCCTCGTACCAGCGCAAGGAGAACTGGGGGGCATCGGAGACGCTTTATCGAATTGTGCGTACGCTTGCCAATCCTCTCCGGGAAGATCCCTCTGACCCGCGAGCAAAAAGTGTACGCGCAGTCTGCAATCTGCTTGGTCCGACGGCACTGGGGTTCCGTCACCGCGATGATCTCGCGGAAGTGACCAAGTTGATTGTGGATTTAGGCATCGACATCGGCGTTGTCGCGCCCTGGAATGCGACCCCCGCCGATATCGCGCGCTTGCCCGAGGCTGATTTCAACATCGTATTGTATCCCGAAATTGCGCTGACGACGGCGCAGTGGTTGCAGCGGAATTTCAACCAGCCCTATACGAAAACCGTGCCGATCGGCGCGGCTGCGACCCGGCAATTCATTGAAGAAGTGGCCAAGCTCGCCGGCATCGATCCGGCATCAGCGGAGGTGAACGCGGAGCAGCGTTCGTCCTGGTACGCGCGCTCCGTCGATTCGACCTATCTTACCGACAAGCGCGTCTTCGTGTTCGGGGATGCCACGCACGCCATCGCTGCGGCACGGGTCGCGACGAAGGAACTGGGCTTCAAGCTCGTGGGCCTCGGCAGCTACAGCCGCGAATTCGCCCGCGACGTTCGCGAGGCGGCGGATTCCTACGGCATCGAGGCGCTTATTACCGATGACTATCTCGAGGTCGAAGCGAAGGTTGCCGAACTGCAGCCCGAACTTGTGCTCGGCACTCAGATGGAACGCCATATCGCCAAGCGGCTCGGCATTCCCTGCGCCGTCATCTCCGCGCCGACGCATGTTCAGGATTTTCCGGCGCGCTACTCACCGCAGATGGGCTTCGAAGGCGCCAACGTGATCTTCGACACCTGGGTTCATCCGCTGATGATGGGACTCGAAGAGCATCTGCTCGGGATGTTCCGCGACGACGCAGAATTCAACGACACAGCTCCGTCGCATCTCGGCGGCCCGATCGAGTTGCCGCAGGCGCTTGCGGGTGCCGCCTGGTCGGCCGAGGCGGAGCAAGAGCTTCACAAGATTCCTTTCTTCGTGCGCGGCAAGGCGCGTCGCAACACGGAGCGCTTCGCGCAGGAGCGCAATGTCGGCTTGATCACACTCGAGACTTTGTACGATGCCAAAGCGCATTTCGGCCGCTGACAGGACACCCATCCGGGTCGTCATCGTGACGATGGACAGCCATCTGGCGTCCGCAGCGTCGCGCGCGCGAACGGCCCTGAGTGCAGAATTGCCCGGGCTCGATCTCGCGATCCACGCAGCCGACGAATGGAACTGCAATCCGGCGTCGCTGGAGCAATGCCGGGAGGACATCGCGCACGGCGACATCGTTATCGCAACGATGCTGTTTCTGGATGAGCATATTCAGGCGGTCCTGCCCGCGCTCGCCGCCCGCCGCGAGCATTGCGACGCCATGATCGGCTGCCTGTCGGCCGGCGAGGTGGTGCGGTTGACCCGGCTCGGCCGCCTGACGATGTCCGGCTCCAGCGGCGGCATGATATCTCTGCTGAAGCGGCTGCGCGTCAGCCGCACCGGCAATTCCAGTGGCGCGAGCCAGATGAAGATGCTGCGGCAGATGCCGCGGCTGCTCCGCTTCATCCCGGGTACGGCGCAGGATTTGCGCGCCTATTTCCTGACGCTGCAATATTGGCTTGCAGGATCGGAACAGAATTTCGCCAGCCTGGTGAAATTTTTGATCGGCCGGTATGCCGATGGTGCACGTTCGTCCTTGCGCGGAAAGGTCCAGGGCGCGGACCCAGTCGTCTATCCGGAGCTTGGGCTCTATCACCACAAGCTCGCGAACAGGATTGTGTCACGCATCGAAGAGTTGCCGCCGTCGCCCCGCGCCACGGGACAGGTTGGCGTCCTGGTTATGCGATCCTATCTGCTCGCCGGCAATACCGCGCATTATGACGGAGTCCTTGACGCGCTCGAGGCAAAGGGACTTCGCGTCATTACTGCCTTCGCCAGCGGTCTCGATTCCCGTCCGGCGATCGAGCAGTACTTCATCCGGGACGGCGTGGCGACGGTGGACGCGGTGCTCTCCCTGACCGGCTTCTCCCTTGTCGGCGGTCCTGCCTACAACGACGTCCGTGCCGCCGAGACCATGCTGGCGCAACTTGATGTTCCCTATATTGCCGCGCACCCGCTGGAATTCCAGACCGTCGAGCAATGGCGCGAGGATTCTCGCGGCCTGACGCCTGTGGAAGCTACGATGATGGTGGCGATCCCGGAGCTCGATGGCGCGATCGCGCCGATGACCTTCGGAGGACGATCTTCCATCGTCGATGCCGGCCGCGACATGGTCGTGGTGCCGGAACGGGCGGCCATGCTGGCGGCACGCGTGTCCCGGCTGGTGGCGCTTCGCAGGAGTGCGCGTGCCGAACGCAAGCTGGCGGTCGTGCTGTTCAACTTCCCGCCGAACGGCGGCAGCGCCGGAACGGCCGCCTATCTCTCGGTGTTCCAGTCGCTGCACAACACGATGACTGCTCTCAAGGCAGCCGGGTACGGGGTCGATGTCCCGGCGACAGTGGACGAGCTTCGCGCGCGTGTCTTGAAGGGGAATGCACAGCGGTTCGGAACCGACGCGAACGTCTCCGCGCGCATTCCGGTCGACGATTACGTGCGCCGCGAGCGCTGGCTTCCGGAAATCGAAACGCAGTGGGGCGCCGCACCGGGCAGGCATCAGACCGATGGCAGCCATCTGCTGGTGCTCGGAGAACGGTTCGGCAATCTCTTTGTCGGCCTGCAACCGGCTTTCGGATATGAAGGGGATCCGATGCGGCTGCTGTTCGAGCGCGGCTTTGCGCCGACCCATGCGTTCGCGGCCTTCTATCGCTGGATCCGGGAGGACTTTGGCGCGAACGCGGTTCTGCATTTTGGCACCCATGGTGCGCTCGAGTTCATGCCCGGCAAGCAGGTCGGCCTTTCCGGCGATTGTTGGCCCGATCGTCTGATCGATGACCTGCCAAATTTCTATCTCTATGCTTCCAACAATCCCTCGGAAGGGACGCTGGCCAAGCGCCGCGGGTCGGCAACGCTCATCAGCTACCTGACGCCGGCGATCGCGAAAGCGGGCCTCTATAAGGGACTTGCCGATCTGAAGGCTTCGCTTGATAGCTGGCGCGCCATGGAGCCGGAGGCAAGGGAAAGCGAGCGCGCCGACGCACTCGCGCTCATCCAGGCTCAGGCCGCCGCGGTCGATCTTGCCGAGGCGGAGCCCCTCTGGGGACAAACTGCGGCCAAGCGCATTTCGGAACTCGCCAACGCCGTGATCGAGCTCGAATACTCTCTGATACCGCACGGACTGCATGTCGTTGGAGCGCCGCCCTCGGAGACGGAGCGCGCGGACATGCTGGACGCCGCGGGCGTCACCGATAAAGAGCGACGGGCTTCGCTCGACAAGATACTGGCCGAGGACCACGAAACGCCCGCCCTCATCCACGCGCTCGATGGTGGATATATCCATCCGGTGGCCGGCGGAGACCTTCTGCGCAATGTCGATGTGCTGCCGACGGGGCGCAATCTGCACGGTTTCGATCCGTTCCGCATCCCGAGCGCGTTTGCGGTGCTGGATGGGGCACGGCAGGTCGAGCGCCTGCTCGCACGTTACGCTGGCGAAGCGGGAACAGTGCCGGAAACCGTAGCGCTGGTGTTGTGGGGTACCGACAATCTCAAGACCGAAGGGGCGCCGATCGCGCAGGCGCTGTGGCTGCTTGGCGCCGAGCCCCGCCGCGACAGCTATGGCCGGCTTGCCGGAGCGCAACTGATTCCGCTCGAGCAACTGGGCCGGCCGCGCATCGATGTCGTCATGACCCTGTCAGGCATCTTCCGGGACCTGATGCCGTTGCAGACGAAGTTGCTGGCCGAGGCGGCATTGCTCGCTGCCGAGGCGAACGAACCCATCGAGCAGAATTTCGTCCGCAAGCATGCGCTTGATTATCAGGCCAAGCAGGGTGGCGATATCAGAGAGGCCGCACTGCGCGTCTTCGGCAATGCCGAGGGCGCCTATGGCGCCAACGTCAATCATCTGATCGATTGCGGCGCCTGGACCGACGAGCAGGAACTCGCCGAGGCCTATACGCGGCGAAAAGGCTTTGCCTATGGCACGGACGGCCGCCCGGTTCGCCGCGACGCATTGCTCGGCCACGTTCTGGCCGGCGTCGATGCCGCCTATCAGAACATCGATTCCATCGAACTCGGTGTCACGACTGTCGACCACTACTTCGATACGCTCGGCGGCATCAGCCGCGCGGTGAAGCGGGCGCGCGGTGAAGCGGCGCCGGTCTATATCGGTGACCAGACCAGGGGGGAGGGCACCGTTCGCACGCTCTCCGAACAGATCGCGCTGGAGACGCGCACGCGGACGCTCAATCCGAAATGGTACGAGGCGCTGCTCGCGCACGGCTACGAGGGCGTCCGCCAGATCGAATCGCATGTCACCAACACCGTCGGCTGGTCCGCCACCACGGGACAGGTCGCACCTTGGGTCTACCAGCAGATCACCACGACTTATGTGCTGGATGAAGCCATGCGCGAGCGCCTTCTCGCGCTGAACCCCGCAGCTTCGGCCAAGATCGCGAACCGCCTGATCGAAGCACATGAGCGAAATTACTGGTCACCCGACCAGGCCATGCTCGAAATCCTGCGCAAGGCGGGAGAGCAGTTCGAAGATCGCCTCGAAGGCGTGGGAGTAGCAGCATGAACATTCCAGTCCGGCAACCTGTTGCGACCGCGCCGATCCGTCGCCCCGACGGCGCCGGCAGCGTGCAGGTTCAGATGGATCCTAACCTGGTCATCGGAACGGCGAAGGTCTTTTCGGTCTATGGCAAGGGCGGCATCGGCAAGAGCACGACCTCGTCGAACCTGTCGGTTGCCTTCTCCAAGCTTGGCAAGCGCGTGCTTCAGATCGGCTGCGACCCCAAGCACGACTCGACCTTCACGCTCACCAAACGCCTCGTGCCGACCGTAATCGACGTCCTCGAGCAGGTGAATTTCCACGCCGAGGAATTGCGCCCCGACGATTTTGTTTATCGCGGGTACAACGGTGTGATGTGCGTCGAGGCCGGCGGGCCGCCGGCGGGAACGGGCTGCGGCGGCTATGTCGTCGGCCAGACCGTCAAGCTCCTGAAGGAACATCACCTCCTCGAGGACACCGACATCGTGATCTTCGATGTGCTCGGCGACGTCGTTTGCGGCGGGTTTGCGTCGCCTCTGCAGCATGCTGACCGCGCGCTGATCGTCGCGGCGAACGACTTTGATTCGATCTTCGCGATGAACCGAATCGTGGCCGCGATCCAGGCCAAGTCGCGCAATTATCCGGTCCGGCTCGGCGGGGTCATCGTCAACCGCAGCGACGGTACCGATCAGGTCGACAAGTTCAACGAAAGGACGGGGCTGAAGACGGTCGCGCACTTTCCGGATCTTGATGTCGTCCGCAAGAGTCGCCTGAAGAAATCGACGTTGTTCGAGATGGAGCCGTCCCCGGAGGTCGAGGCCGTGCAGAACGAATATCTGCGGCTCGCTGCTTCTTTGCTGGCAGGGGCGGAGCCGTTGAACGCCGTCCCGCTGAAAGATCGCGACATCTTTGACTTGTTGGGGTTCGACTGATGACCACCGTACATTATCTTGAGCGGCGTAGCGAACTGGAAACCTATTTCGATCGTACGGCGGTCGCGGCCTGGACTCGGCTGACGTCGGAGGCGCCGGTCGGACGCATCCGCGCCACGGTCCGCGCCGGCCGTGACGAGATGCGGCGGACACTTCTGTCCTGGCTGCCGGAGGATATGAGCGGCGCACGCCTGCTCGATGCCGGCTGCGGGACCGGCGCGTTATCGATCGATGCCGCGCGTCGCGGCGCGAATGTCGTTGCCGTCGACATCTCGCCGAGCCTGATACAGATCGCGGGCGGCAGGCTTCCCGCCGACATCAGTCCCGGCGCCATTCGTTTCGTCGCCGGCGACATGCTGGATCCGAGCTTCGGCAAATTTGATTTCGTCGTCGCGATGGACTCCGTCATCCATTATCGCCCGGATGACATGGTGCGGATTTTCGCAGGCCTTGCGACGCGGACGCTGCACTCGCTGCTCGTGACCTTTGCGCCAAGGACGCCGGCGCTGACGTTCATGCATACGGTCGGACGCGCGTTTCCCCGCGAGAACCGTGCGCCTGCGATCGAGCCGGTCAGCGAGCGATATCTCAAGAAGCTGATTACCGAACATGCGGATCTCGATGATTGGTCGTTCGAGAGAAGCCACCGCGTCACCAGCGGCTTCTACAAGTCCCACGCATTGGAGCTGCTGCGACGATGACAAGGGCCGTACCATCGCTTGCGCAAGGCTGGATGCGACTGGGATCGCGATTCCTGCCTTTTGCAGACGCGGCCACGAGCGAGCTTCCGTTGCCGCGGTTGATGCGCCTGTCTCTGTTCCAGGTGTCGGTCGGCATATCCGTGGTGTTGCTGAACGGAACGCTGAATCGCGTGATGATCGTCGAGCTCGGCGTGCCGAGCTGGCTGGTGGCCCTGATGGTCGCCCTGCCGCTGGTTTTCGCACCGCTGCGCGTGCTGATCGGCTTCCGGTCGGACCATCATCGCTCGGTGCTCGGCTGGCGTCGTGTGCCCTACATCTGGATCGGCACGCTGTTGCAGTTCGGCGGCCTTGCGATCATGCCCTTCGCGTTGCTGGTGCTGTCGGGCGACGCGGCCGGACAGGTTATCGCCGGGCGGATCGGGGCGGCGATTGCGTTCCTGCTGGTAGGCGCCGGCTTGCACACCACGCAGACGGCCGGACTTTCTCTCGCGACCGACATCGCGCCCGAGCGTTCGCGTCCGCGCGTGGTGGCCTTCCTTTATGTCATGCTCATGCTGGGCATGATGGCAAGCGCGCTTCTCTTCGGAGCGCTTCTGGCCAACTTCAGCGAGATGCGCCTGATCCAGGTGGTGCAGGGCGCAGCCTTGACCGAGATGGTGCTCAATATCATCGCGTTGTGGAAGCAGGAGGCACGCGATCCGTCACGGACTTCGGCGGCAATCGAGCGACCGCGCTTCCAGGAGTCCTGGCAGAAGTTTCAGGAAGCGGGCGGCTCATCTCGCGTGCTTCTGGCGGTCGCCCTCGGTACCGCCGGCTTCACCATGCAGGACATCCTGCTCGAGCCCTATGGCGCCGAGATATTGCATCTCACCGTCGGCGAGACCACGGGGCTTACCGCATTGTTTGCCGCTGGCACGCTGACCGGCTTTGCCATCTCCGCGCGGCGTCTCGGCAATGGATCGGATCCGTATCGGATCGCCGCCATCGGCGCGTTGGTCGGCCTTATTGCATTCTCCTCCGTGATCTTTTCTGCACCGATGATGTCACCCTTGCTTTTCCGGATCGGCACGACGCTGATCGGCTTTGGGGGCGGGCTGTTTGCCGTCGGAACGCTGACGGCCGCAATGGCTCTGGCGCGGGATGGTGCGAGCGGTCTTGCGCTCGGCACCTGGGGCGCTGTGCAGGCGACAGCGGCGGGAACAGCGATCGCCGGTGGCGGCGCCATTCGTGACGTGATGTCGGCACTTGCAGGAGAAGGTCATTTTGGCGTGGCGCTCGCCAATCCCGCGACCGGCTACAGCATCGTCTATCACATCGAGATCGCACTTCTGTTCGCAACGCTCGCCGTGATCGGGCCCTTGGTGCGGTCGGGGCATCCTGCGCCACAGCAAAAGTCCGAATTCGGCATTGCGGAATTTCCAGGCTAATTCATTCGGGAGGACGTCATGCACTCAGATCTTACCGGTTATGTGGATGTCGCGCAGGTCACACTGTACGCGTTCTGGATCTTCTTCGGCTGCCTGATCTTCTATCTGCGGCGCGAAGACAAGCGCGAAGGCTATCCGCTGCAATATGAGGATGGTGGCCGCCGCAGTGGCGTCGGCTTCCCCTCCTTTCCCGGCCTCAAGAAGTACCTGCTTCGCCACGGTCACACCGCGACCGTGCCGAACTGGAAAAACGATCGGCGCGATGCGCCGGTCACGCCGATGGCGCCCTGGCCGGGATCGCCCTATGTGCCGACGGGTAATCCAATGCTCGACGGCGTCGGCCCTGCCTCCTATGCCGATCGCGAGGACGTCCCCGAACTCTCGATGGACGACGTCCCGGCGATCGTGCCGCTGCGCGTCGAGTCCACGATCGTGATCGAGCAGCGTGATCCTGACCCGCGCGGAATGCCCGTGATCGGCGCCGATGGCGAGGTCGGCGGCATAGTTCGGGATGTGTGGGTCGACCGTGCCGAAATGCTGATCCGCTATCTCGAGGTCGAGGTCGCGGGAGCCGCCAACCGCAACGTTCTCGTGCCGATGACCATGGCGCGTATCAAGATGCGCTGGGGCGAGGGCAGCGTCCTGGTTCGGTCCATCCTTGGCCGGCAATTCGCGGATGCGCCGGTGCTTGCCAACCCCGATCAGGTGACCAAGCGCGAAGAGGACAGGATCGTCGGTTATTTCGGCGGCGGCAATCTGTACGCCATCGCCGCTCGCCAGGAGCCGCTGCTGTGAGTATCCGGGTGGGCCAGTTCGATCATCTTGATATGCCTCGTGGCGAGAACCTGCTCTGGCAGGGCCGGCCGGATGCGCGCGCTCTGGCGGTCCGGGTGTTTCACGTCCGGCTGGTTGCGATCTACTTCGCGCTGCTTTTCGCGGCGCGGATCATGATTGACCTCTCCGACGGCAGGTCGTGGATTGATGCCACGATTGCTGCGTCGCGATTGGCCATTCCGCTCGCGGCCGGCCTAGTCCTGCTTTGCGGACTGGCGCTGCTCTACAGCCGCACGACCCGGTACACCGTGACCAACCGGCGTTTGCTGCTGCAATTCGGTGCGGTGCTGCCGATGACGCTCAACATCCCCTTCAAGCAGATCGCGAGCGCTGCTGTGAAGGAATACGCCGACGGCACCGGCGATCTGCCCATTGCCGTCGTCAGCGAAAAACGACTGGCGTTTCTGCTGCTGTGGCCGCATGTGCGACCGTGGCGGCTGACGAAGGTCGAGCCCATGCTTCGCTGCGTGCCGGACGCGCACAACGTCGCCGATCTTCTGACAAAGGCGCTGACAACCGCGTCCTCGCCGGCGCCTGAGCCGGTCGTTACCGCAATGCCGGTGCCGCAGCCGGCAGAGGTGGGCTCTGTTGTCGCGACTGCGGCTTAGGGAGGAGATGATGAGCGGAGCCCGTGCCGAAAGAATGGTTCCTCGCGGGGCGATCCTTGGAGCAGCCGCGTTGATCGGATTCTCGCTTGTCGTCGCTAGCGTTAGTCGATTGACGGGCATCGGCACGGTCCGAGCCGATTACGCAAAGGTGGTGCAAAGCGTATCGGTCCGGTTCGAGGATCGCGCTGATGGCGGCGTTGCGGTGATAGCGCCCCGGAGCGGCGCGGTCGTCGGGATCGTACCGGCAGGGACCGACGGCTTCGTCCGCACCGTGCTGCGCAGTCTCGCCTTCGACCGCCAGCGCTACGGTGTGGACGCGGAACCGGCCTTCGTTATCGCCAAGTGGTCGGATGGGCATTCCACCATCGAAGATCCTGCCACAGGTCGCCGCGTCGATCTCGGGGCATTCGGCGCGGTCAACATGGGAGCCTTCGAACATGTGATCGCCATGCGGGGTAACAGGCCATGACCCTGCTCCGCAGAGTGGAACCCCGTCGCTTCGACGTCGAATGCACCATTGAAATCGAGCAGACCGGTGAAAGCCTTCATGCTCATGTCAGCCTCGACGGTGATGTCGATATACGCCCTGGGGATCAGGTCACCATTCAGGGCGCACCGGTCCGGGTCGCATTCGGCGACTGCGTCCAATTGCGTCGCACCGCCACGGTCGTGCGTGCCGGCGCGCTCAAGCGCTTCATGACATACGTCGCCGGCTATCTCGAACTCACTGAACTCTACGAAGTCAGCTTCTCGGACGGGAGGGCATCATGATTGCGATCGAAGGCGGGACCCGGACATCGTCGAGCACCGACATGGCGAGCGAGGACACCATCCTCAGCCCGCGCTTCTACACGACCGACTTCGACGCGATGGACCGGCTCAACGTCGATCTCGTGCGGCGTGAATGGGACGCCGTGCTCTCCGATCTGCGTGCTGACTTCAATCGCAAGCATTTCGTCAAGACCACGGAGTTCGAAAAAGGGTTCGACGAACTGCCGGACGATCTGCGTAAGGAATTCAAGGACTTTCTGGTCAGTTCGCTGACGGCGGAGTTTTCCGGCTGCGTTCTCTATGCCGAAATCAAGAAGCGCATCAAGAACCCCGATATTCGCGAGCTGTTCACCTATATGAGTCGCGACGAGGCGCGGCATGCCGGCTTCATCAACGAGATCCTGAAGGATCACGGAATCGGGGTTGACCTCGGCTTTCTGACCAAGGTCAAGAAATACACCTATTTCAAACCGAAGTTCATCTTCTATGCGACCTATCTGTCGGAAAAGATCGGCTACGCGCGATACATCACGATCTACCGGGAGATGGAGCGCAATCCGGACCGGCAGTTTCATCCGATCTTTCGGTGGTTCGAGAGATGGTGCAACGACGAGTTCCGCCATGGCGAAGCCTTTGCGCTGCTGATGCGCGCTGATCCCAGCCTACTCAGAGGTTACAACAAGCTCTGGATCAAATTCTTCCTGCTTGCGGTGTTCGCCACCATGTATGTGCGTGATCACATGCGACCGGCCTTTCACGCGGCGCTTGGCGTAAGTCCGACGGAATACGATATGCGGGTGTTCAGGATCACCTCGGAAATCTCGCGACAGGTGTTTCCAGTCCTGCTCGATATCGACGACCCGCGCTTCCTGGCCGGTCTTGAACGGCTGCGGAAGAATGCTGAAGCGATTGCCGACGCAAAGGCGCGCGGTGGACTGGCTGCGCGCTTCAAGCGCGTCGTCCTGCCGCTCGCGGCCGCCACGGCCTTCGCCCGGTTGTTCATGCTGCCGGCCAAAAGAAACGAGTTGCCGCGCGAGATCAGGCTTCAACCTGCTTGGTGATGGGAGCCTGTCATGGGCGTACTTGCAATCGCAATTCCCTACGTTCTCTTCGTTTGGTGGTTTTCGACGGGCACGGTGCTGTTGCTGGTCGGACTGTCGTTGCGGCACGAGGCGGTGCTGAAAGCGGGGACGGCAGTTCTGTTCGTGACGTCGCTCGCGGGACTCACCGCCAGCAGTCAGATAGCGAGCGACACAGGCGCCTATTGCGTCTTCACCTGCGCCATTTTGCTGTGGGGCGCGGTCGAGATATCGCTGCTGGCAGGCTGGATCACCGGCCCGCGGCCTGAACCCTGCCCGCGCGATTGCTCCAAGGGCGATCGCGTGTGGTTTGCGCTTCAGGCGACCGCCTATCATGAGTTTGCCCTGATCGCGACGGCAGGCCTTGTCTTCCTGGTGACGTCAGGCGCGCCCAATCAGCTTGGCTGGTGGACATTCGCGGCGATGCTGCTGTTGCGGCAGAGCGCCAAGATCAATCTGTTCCTCGGCGTGCGCACGCTCAACGACGAACTGATGCCAGCGCAGGTTAATTTTCTTCGCAGTTATTTTGCGCGCAAGCCGATCAATGCGCTGTTTCCGCTCTCGGTGACGCTCGCGACCGCGGCCGCGGCGTGGCTCGCCGTCGCCGCGGTCGATGCAGGATCGAATTTTGAAGCGCTGTGCTTTGCGCTTTTGGCAGCGCTCGTTGCGCTGGGAGCGCTCGAACACTGGTTCATGGTCCTTCCGATGCCGGTGGTCGACCTCTGGCGCTGGAGTGTCCGCTCGCAGAAGCCCGTCGCGGATGTCCCGGAGCCGCCGGTACGGCCGGTTCTTGCGGTCATTCCTGGCGGCGGCGGCTCGGCGCCAGAACGACCGGCTGCAAAAAGTGCCGCTTTTCTCGAACGACAACGCCTGGAAGACCAGTTTCGCCAGGCCTACCGCGAGAGCAAGGCTGCCGGCGCAGTCCAGATCGTGTCGGGGCATGCCGGCGTTGCCGAGCAGGACGCATCGTTGAGTTTCAACCGGACAGCTGAGGGGAGATCGCCATGAACTACGAAGACTATTTCCGCCGCCAATTGGATGGTCTCCGCCGCGAGGGCCGCTATCGTGTTTTCGCCGATCTTGAGCGCAAGGCCGGCTCGTTCCCGCGCGCCACGCATTACACGCCTTCCGGCCCGCGCGAAGCGACAGTGTGGTGCTCGAACGACTATCTCGGAATGGGGCAGCATCCGGAGGTTCTGGCTGCGATGCATGCAGCGCTCGATCGTTGCGGCGCCGGCGCCGGCGGCACGCGCAACATCGCCGGCACCAACCACTATCACGTTCTGCTGGAAGCGGAACTGGCCGACCTGCACGGCAAGCAGGCAGCGCTGCTATTCAATTCGGGTTATGTCTCGAACTGGACCACGCTGAGCACCCTGGCATCCCGCATGCCCGGCTGCGTCATCCTGTCGGACGAATTGAACCACGCCTCGATGATCGAAGGCATGAAGCAGAGTCGTTGCGTTACGCGGGTGTTTCGGCACAACGATGTCGCTGATCTGAAGCGCAAGCTCTCCGACCTCGATCGCGACGCGCCCAAGCTCGTTGCGTTCGAGTCGGTCTATTCGATGGATGGGGACATCGCGCCGATCGCAGACATCTGCGATGTCGCCGACGATTATGGCGCGCTGACTTATCTCGACGAGGTGCATGCCGTCGGTCTGTACGGGCCGCGCGGCGGCGGCATCTCGGACCGCGAGCGGCTCACCGACCGCCTGACCGTCATCGAAGGAACGCTCGCCAAGGCGTTCGGTGTGATCGGCGGATACATCACAGGCTCTCACACCCTCTGCGACTTCGTTCGCAGCTTCGCCTCGGGATTCATCTTCTCCAGCGCATTGCCGCCGGCGGTCGCTGCCGGAGCGTTGACCAGCATCCGTCATCTGAAGGCAAGTTCGCAGGAGCGCGAACGACACCAGGATCGCGTCGCCACCTTGCGGCGCCGGCTGGATCAAGCGGGTGTGCAGCATCTCGATAATCCAAGCCATATCGTGCCCGTGATGGTGCGTGATCCGGTGCTCTGCAAGCAGATCAGCGACACCTTGCTCGATCGCTACGGCATCTATGTGCAGCCGATCAATTACCCGACCGTCGCTCGTGGTACGGAACGCCTGCGCATCACGCCGTCGCCGTTTCACTCGGACGAGGATATCGATGCGTTGGTGACTGCGCTTTCCGAGATCTGGGCCGAGGTCGGACTGGCGCGTGCGGCCTGACGCCGGTCTGGACCAACGTAGAAGTTCCGGATCGACGTCTTTAAAGGTGGGGTGTCGCACGGAAGGGGTCCGTCACTTCGGGACGCCTTCCAGATGACCGCCGCTGTCAGGCCCGGATCCGCTCGAAGATCCGGTCGGAGCCTTGCGGGTATCCGGCGACGGATTTTGCGGTTGATAGGGTTTTGGCGTGTTCGGATCCGTCCGCTCGGTCGACAACTGGTTGTTGGGTTGCGTGGCTTCCGAGACCGCCGTTCCCGAATGAGAGCGGTATCCGAATGTCAAGAGAGTCATCCCGATTAGCGCCACGCCGAGCAGGCCGAAGAGTTCCGCGCCTGCGCCGGAGGGTTCGACGCCGCGCGAGGTGCCGTCACCCTTGAGTGCATAAGCCGCCACCTCGCGGTTGCGACGTGATCGCAGGAAGGCAAGAAAGAACCCCGCTGCGACGATGACGCCTGCAGCCAGGGTGAAGAACATAAGCCAGCTCAGGGGCGTATCTCCGTTCATGGCATCCTCCAAAAGAGTTTCGGAGTGTCTACGCCTCTGATGCGGTAGTGTTCCTAAGGATAGCGGTTCCAACTCTCGTCAGACTTCTTCGCGCGTTATCCAGGTTGAACTGGGCGGGATGATCGGGAAGCCATCGCTGGCTGCCCCAACCCTGACGCTGGCGCGTGCAGATCGCAATGTTTGCTTGCCAAAAAGGTGGAGCGGACAGTCTCACGGGAGACGGCGGGAACGCATCGGGGATGACATCGCCAATCGACGCAACCTGTGGCGATCCGCACGATTTCCGCGCCAACCTTCTTGAAAACCGCCTTTGCGGGCATGGACACGCGAAGGGCCGGCTCACGGAAACGCTATATACCGTAAACCCGAAGCGGCGCTCTTTCGCGGATACGCCGGGGGCTACCAGATCCCCGGCGCACCGTCGATCGATTCTTCTTCGGCGCGTGCTGTCGTCGATCGCCCGCCGGAGATAATACAGCACTGCATCCGCTGCACCTGGCTGCCTGCTGCGTATATTCCCCTTGCGGCGACGTCACATTCACGAAAACGCGGCCGAACCGCCATCAGCGCATATCAAAAAGCCGATTGTGATCGGAATATGCGCTGGTCATCGCTCAAGAGCATTGTCCGGCTAACGGAGTTCCACTTAGCCGAAAGATGCTCAGTACCCCATCCAGCGGGGCGGTTCGTTCAACTTGTCAGGCCAGCTCAGGGCCTTCGTCGAATACCAATCGTCGACTGCCTTTTTTGCGAAGTCTGTTCCCCACCCGTAACGCTGCTGCAGCTTCTTCTCGAGCTGCTCCTTGTTGCCAGCGATTTCCCAAAGGTCGTCGAATGTGAACTTGCCCCACTGATCTCTGACCTTGTACTTGACCTGATCCCAGTTTTCTTCAATCCGATTCCAGTCCATTTTTAGTCCTCCTCCATGGTAGCGAAAGAGAAATCGGTCCCTGCATGTTTGTTCCGTGGTCAAATGGTCGCACCCGAATGCGAGGTCGGATTTTGCTGCTTCGGTTGCGAAAGCGGTTGCCGGATCGTGACGTCGGGAGGCGTTGAATGAAGCAGAAGACTGGAAGCGGAAAACACAAGACGTCCTATCCGGATCCCGATGCGACTGAGTTTGTTCACGATCTTGAAGAGTACATCGCGCCCGACCTTCCCGAACGGTTGAGCGATCCCATGAGGGTCGACCTGGGATTGCTGGCGCGGATCGACGCGGCCAGAAAAGCGGGCGGGCCGGTCGGCGAGCACTCGGTCTGGTCGCGATGGTACGACTCCCAGGTCGAGGAATTGCGGGGCCGATGGATGGCGCTGTTCGACTTCTACAAAATCGCCGCGCGATCGCCTGAGGATGCCTGGATGCAGCTTGCGACCGCTTTGGCGCGCGACTTCGTTCCGGGCCTGCTGGTGGAAAATGTTTTCCCGACGCAGGATCTTCTCATTGAACAAGCGCGGCTTTTCACCCTGATCACCGAAGTCTCGGAATGTGCGCGCGCGGCGCGGTGCGGCGAACGATGATGTTTCGGAACGGGTGGTGCTTGAAGAGGACTTTTTCAACGAGCAACCATGGAACGCCGACCTTTTTGGAAAGAAACCGGACAGCATCGATACGCTGGTGGCGATGTTCGCGCGGGAGAAGGAACGTTTCGCCAGATTGCTGATCGAGCAATACTGGTCACAGGCAGCGATCTTGTCCTTCTTTGCCGATTCCGGTCTTGAAGCGCCCGGATTCGTCGCCGATCTGCCGCCGTAAGGCTTCGAGGCGCAGCCCCGAAAGGGGCAAACATTTAAGGGGCGAGTTCGTCGAGCGTCGCTGCCGTTCCTGAAACGGCCGACGGCCTGCGTGAAAATCACACGCCGGGCACGGGTTAGATAAAACGCGTGCCGATGCGTTGGTACCGCAGCCTGAAACCGGCAAAAGAGGCTACGTCCATCATCCCCGTAGCGGCCGGTTGTCACCCGGCGTGTGCCACTGACAACGGGCTGAGTATAGGACGGCCTTGTCGGCTTTTCCATCGCCGCGACACCGGAGCGGGCGCAAACGGCCGCACGGCAGCCGGGCGTTCCTTCCGGAATTCAGGAACTCGTCTCGTGTGAGGCCGCGTTGGCCGCGCCCGGCAGGCTCTCGAGCAGGGATTGCAACGTTTTCAGCGTCGACTGATCGGCAGCGCCGTCGACACGTTCCGGCCGGAAGTGGCGCTGAAAGGCCGTGACCACTTCGGCGGTGGTGTTGTCGAATGTCCCACTGGCCTTGATGCCGTAGCCGTATTGAGCCAGCGACTGCTGGAGCGCGCGGACCTCCTCGCCCTCGCTGCCGGTCTTCATCATCACGTCGCCCGGCACGATCGGCGCCGGCTGGACCCAGTGCCCGACGCCGGAATCCGCCAGTGCGTGCCACGGAAATTTTTCGCCGGGATCTTTCTTGCGTGCAGGCGCGACGTCGGAATGCCCGACAACGCGCCAGGGCGGAATGTCGCGCCGAATAATGATGCCGCGGCACAGCGCGATGACAGCAGCGATCTGCCGGAGCGGATAGTCCGGATAGCCCCAGTCATGGCCGCGATTGACGATCTCGATGCCGATCGAGCAGGAGTTGATGTCCTCTTCGCCGGCCCATGAGGCGACGCCGGCGTGCCAGGCCCGCTTGGCCTCCTGGACGCACTGCACAACGCGGCCGTCCTCGAGCACAACATAATGTGCGGACACGTCGGTGCCGGAGGTGCACAGTCGCGCCAGCGCGCCTTCGACGTCGGGCATCCCGGTATAGTGCAGCACGATCATGTCCGGCTGCCGCCCTTTGGCCCGGTCGCCGAAATTCATGGAGGGCACGGTATCGGAGACTACCGATGAGTCCGGGATGAAGGTCGGCATTCCAGCGAGAGCCTTGGGGACCGGGAGAGGACGTCGACGTCTGGGATCAGAATAAGCGTATGCGGACGGACCTGATAGCATGCAACAACCCGGAACAGATAGGAGAACGGCACGAGGCGGAAAGCGCGCGGTCCGTTATCGACGACTCAAAGTGGGATCACTATCCGGACGCCTGGTCCGGCAGGCAATCGAAGCCCGACCCTCTTTCGCCTTTTCCCCGACTTTGGAATGCTGAATCTCCGCGCGGCGCATCGGACGCAACAACTCGATTCCAGCCGAAACCATCAACACTTTCTTAACGCTAACCGCCGTTACTGAGTGATGAAGTGCCGAACCGGTTTCGGGGCGGCCGAGGTCCCATTTGCGCTCGAAATCCCCATGGCAGCCCCTCAAATTCCATGCGGAAGCCCGGGTTTGTCAGTCGATCTCCTGGCGCGGAAGCTGGCGGGGACCAAGCCGGCTAGACCCGCCTTGGCGAGGGGCCTTGAGGATCGACGCGGCCGGTTGGTTATCGGGCATTCAAGGCGGAATGGGCGCGCGCGTGTCGAGAACAATGCATTTGCGGACGGGGGCGGAACCATCGGGGGTGGGACCATGACGGTTCTACCGGTTCGTCATGTGCCCGTGCTCGGCCGCGAGGCTGTCGCCATGCTCGCGCCGCGTGCGGGCGGCGTCTACGTCGATGCGACCTTCGGAGCCGGGGGCTATTCCCGCGCCATCCTTGCCACTGCCGATACCCGCGTGATCGGAATCGACCGCGACCGTACCGCGATTGCCGGCGGTTTCGATCTGGTCGAGCAGTCCGGCGGCAGGCTGACGCTGGTCGAGGACCGCTTTTCCAATCTTGCCACGATCTGCGCCGCGGGGGGCGCTGACGCCGTCGACGGCATCGTCATGGATGTCGGGGTATCCTCGATGCAACTCGACGAGGCCGGTCGCGGCTTCTCGTTTCGTCTCGATGGTCCGCTCGACATGCGCATGAGCGGGCAGGGGCCGACCGCGGCCGACGTGGTGGCGCGCGCCTCCGAGACCGATCTCGCCAATATCATCTATATCTTCGGCGAGGAACGGCGCTCGCGCGCGGTGGCGCGCGCCATCGTTGCCGCGCGGCGGGACGCGCCGATCGTGACCACGCGGGCGCTGGCCGACATCGTCTCGAGGGTGGTTCGCGCCAAGCCGCACGAGATCCATCCCGCGACGCGGACGTTCCAGGCGTTGCGGATTTTCGTCAACGAGGAGCTTGATGAACTGATCGCGGCGCTGGCGGCGGCGGAGCGTGTGCTCAAGCCGGGCGGCCGGCTCGCGGTAGTGTCCTTTCATTCGCTGGAAGACCGCATCGTCAAGAACTTCTTCGCCGCGCGCGGCAAGGCGGGCGGCGGTTCGCGCCACCGGCCGGAAATCGAACGCGCCGCGCCGAGCTTTGCCATTCTGACGCGTCGTCCGGTGACAGCGGAAGAAGACGAGGTACGCGCCAACCCGCGCGCCCGCTCCGCCAAGCTGCGCGCCGCCGAACGCACCGCCGCGCCGGCGTTCGACGCGGACACGCATCCGGACTGGCCTTCGCTAACAAACGCGATGCGGGGAGGCTGATCGATGCGGATCATCCATTTCCTCGTCGTCTGCGCACTGGTCTATGCGGCATCCTATGTCTACCGCATCAAGATGGATTCCACGGCTCGCACCGAGCGCGTGCTGCGGCTTCACGCTCAGGTGCGCGAGCAGCGGGAAGCGATCGCGGCCTTGCGTTCGGAATGGGCCAGGCTCGACGCGCCGAGGCGGCTGCAGGTTCTGGCCGAACGGCACTTGAAACTGAAGCCCATTGAGGCCACGCAATTCGATTCGCTGAAGAACCTGCCGGAGCGGCCGCCGAGCCTGGTGCCGCCCGGCACTGCGGACCCGATCGGCGCCATGATCGAGATCGTCGATCCTGATGTCATCACCGGCTCGCTTCCCGCGTCGGAGGGCCCGCGATGACCGGCCGGAACAGACCCGGAGGCGTCAGCCGCACGCTGTCGGTGGCGTGGAGCCAGCGCATGATCCGCAACCTGCTCTACGGGCGCAACGTCGATCGCGCCGCCAAGGCGCGGGTGCGCGTCGGCCTCGTCATTATCATATTCGGTCTGATATATGCGGTGATCGCAGCGCGCCTCGTGATGTTTGCGGCATTCCCGGATGAGCGGGGAGGACACCACACGGCGTCGCAGGATGCCATCGCCACTGCTCGGCCCGATATCGTCGATCGCAACGGCCAGATTCTCGCCACCGACGTCAAGGCGCCGAGCCTGTTCGGCGAGCCACGCCGCATCATCGATCGCGACGAAGCGGTCGAACTGCTGACGGCAACGCTTCCCGACCTTGAAACCGCCGAGGTCCGTCAGCGTCTCGGCACCCGCAAGGGCTTCGTCTGGCTCAAGCGCGAGATCACCCCGTCGCAGCAGAAGGAAATCCATAATCTCGGCATTCCGGGTATCGGCTTTCTGCGCGAGAACAAGCGCGTCTATCCAAGCGGCAGCGAGGTCGCGCACCTGATCGGCCTGGTCAATATCGACAACCAGGGCATCGCAGGCATGGAGAAGTGGCTCGACACCAACGGGCTCGCCGATCTGCATCGCGCCGGTTTCGCTACCGACCGCCTGCAGAAACCGGTGGAACTGTCCATCGACCTGCGCGTCGAGCACGCGCTGCGCGACGAACTGCTCAAGGCCAAGGAGCACTATCACGCCAAGGCGGCCTCGGGCCTCGTCTCTAATGTGCGCACCGGCGAGATCGTCGCGATGGTCTCGCTGCCGGACTTCGATCCGAACAATCCGAAAGAGGCGCACGATCCCGATCGCATCAACCGCCTGACCACGGGCGTGTACGAAATGGGGTCGACCTTCAAGGCCTTCACGCTGGCGATGGCGCTCGACTCCGGCAAGTACGATCTGAATTCGATGTGGGATGCGCGTGCGCCGCTGCATTTCGGCCGCTTCACGATTCATGACGACCATCGGCTCGGCCGCTTCATCAACATGAAAGAGGTGTTTACCTATTCGTCCAACATCGGCGCGGCGCGGATCGCGCTTGCGCAAGGCGTCGAGGCCCACAAGGCCTTCCTGCGCAAGATGGGGCAGATGGAGCGCCTGCGCACCGAATTGCCGGAAAGCGCCTCGCCGATCCTGCCGCGCAAGTGGGGCGAACTGAACACCGTCACCATTGCCTTCGGACACGGCATCGCGGTGGCGCCCTTGCAGGCCGTGATGGGAATCGATGCGCTGGTCAACGGCGGTTACCTCATTCCGCCGACCTTCCTGAAGCGATCCGAAGCGGAAGCGATGAAACTCGCCAAGCGGGTTATTAAAAAGGAAACCAGCGACAAGATGCGTTTCCTGCTGCGGCTGAACGCCGAGGTCGGCACCGCGAAGAAAGCGGACGTCAAGGGCTATTATGTCGGCGGCAAGACCGGCACCGCCGAGAAGGTCATCAACGGCCGCTATGCCAAGAAGCGCGTGCTCAACGCCTTCACCGCGATCCTGCCGGCGGACAATCCCCAGTACCAGCTTCTGGTGATGCTGGACGAGCCGCAGCCGCTCAAGGAGACGTTCGGCTTCATCACCTCCGGCTGGAACGCGGTGCCGACCGGCGGCAAGGTAATCGCCCGCATCGCGCCGCTTCTCGGCGTCCAGCCCCGGTTCGATCTGCCGCCGTCCGACCGCCTTATTCTTGCGGCATCCCGAGCGACGCAGTAAACGCGGGGCCAGCCGCGCGGGCCGGGACCAGGAGAGCATGAAACTTCGCGAGCTTTTCGGCGACGATGCCGCCATGGACGCGCGCACGGGCGAGTTGGCCGTCACGGGCCTTGCCGCGGACAGCCGCGACGTAAAGCCGGGCGATGTGTTTTTCGCGCTTGCCGGCACGACGACCGATGGCGCGCGATTCGTCGATGCCGCGGTCGCCGCCGGTGCCGTCGCGGTTGCCGGTGAACACGCGCCAGGGGGTAGTCGCGTTCCGTTCATCGTGACGTCGAATCCGCGCCGTGCGCTGGCGCTGGCGGCGTCGAAATTTTTTCCGCGGCAGCCGGGGACGATCGCAGCCGTTACCGGAACCAGCGGCAAAACTTCCGTCGCAGCCTTCACGCGGCAGATCTGGCAGCGGCTCGGGCATCCCGCCGCGAGCATTGGCACCATCGGTGTGGTCTCGCCCTCGCGCAACGTCTACGGCTCAGTGACGACGCCCGATCCGATCGCGCTGCATCGCGAACTCGATCAGCTTGCCGGCGAGGGCGTAACGCATCTCGCGCTGGAGGCATCGTCGCACGGACTCGACCAGCATCGCCTCGACGGCGTGCGTGTGCGCGCCGCAGGCTTCACCAATCTCTCGCGCGACCACATGGATTATCATCCGACCGTCGCGCACTATCTCGAGACGAAACTGCGGCTGTTCCGCGAACTGGTTGAGCCGGACGGCGTCGCCGTGATTTCCGCCGATCACGATTGCTCGGGCACGGTGATCGAGGCGGCGACCGCGCGCAACCTGCCGGTGATGCGCATCGGCCGTCGTGGCGACGGCGCGCACCTCGGCATTCGTCTAGTTGATGCCGCTATCGAGGGCTTTGCGCAACGGGTGACTCTCGAACATGTGGGGCGAGATCGCATCATACGTCTGCCGCTGGTCGGCGAATTCCAGATCGAGAACGCACTGGTGTCGGCGGGTCTTGTCATCGGCACCGGCGGCGATGCCGATCAGGTGTTCGCTGCGCTCGAGCATCTCGAGGGCGCCAAGGGGCGGCTCGAACTGGTTGGCGAGCGCAACGGCGCGCCGGTCTTCGTCGATTACGCGCACAAGCCGGATGCGCTGGCGAAGGCGCTGCAAGCGCTGCGGCCGTATGCCAGGCGGCGGCTCGTGGTGGTGTTCGGCGCGGGCGGCGACCGCGACGCGGGCAAACGTCCGCTGATGGGTGAGATCGCCGTCAACAATGCTGATGCGGTTATCGTCACCGACGACAATCCGCGCAGCGAAGATCCCGCTGCGATCCGCGCTGCGATCCTCGCGGCCGCGCGCGACGCGCGCGAGATCGGCGATCGCGCCGAGGCGATCCAGACCGCTATCGCGGATCTGCAGCCTGGAGACGCATTGCTGATCGCCGGCAAGGGCCACGAGACCGGACAGATCGTCGGCGACCGGGTGCTGCCGTTCAGCGATCACGAGGCGGCGGCGGCGGCGTTGGCAGCGAGAGTGGCATGAGCACGCAGCCGTTGTGGACACTGGACGCGATGGCCGCGGCGATGCGCGCCGAAAGGCGAGGGGCGTTGCCCGCGGTCGTCACCGGCGTCTCCATCGACAGCCGCACCATTGCACCTGACGAGGCCTATTTCGCGATCAAGGGTGACGTGCATGATGGCCATGCCTTCGTCGATGCGGCCTTGAAGGCGGGCGCAGCGCTGGCCGTCGTCGAAGCCGCGCAGCGCGACAATTTCGCCGCCGATGTACCTTTGTTGATCGTCGAGGATGTGCTTGCCGCATTGTGCGATCTGGCGCGGGCCTCGCGCGCGCGGCTTTCAGCGCAGGTGATCGCAGTGACGGGCTCGGTCGGCAAGACCTCGACCAAGGAAGCGTTACGGAGCGTGCTGGCCGCGCAGGGCAAGACCCACGCCTCGGTGGCCTCGTTCAACAACCACTGGGGCGTACCGCTGACGCTGGCGCGCTGCCCGGCGGACGCGCGTTTCGCGATCTTCGAGATCGGGATGAATCACGCCGGCGAGATCGCGCCGCTGGTGAAGATGGTGCGGCCGCATATCGCTGTTATCACCACGGTCGAGCCGGTGCATCTGGAATTTTTCTCCGGCGTCGAGGCGATCGCCGACGCCAAGGCGGAAATTTTCGAAGGCGTCGAGCCGGGCGGCGTAGTCGTGCTGAACCGCGACAATGCGCAGTTCGCGCGGCTGCGGCAGCGCGCCGAGAAGCTCGGCATCGCGAGGATCGTCTCGTTCGGCGCGGACGAGGAGGCCGACGCGCGCCTGCTCGACCTGGCGTTGCATCCGGCGTGTTTAGCCGTGCATGCCGGAATTCTCGGTCATGAGTTGACCTACAAGCTCGCTATGCCCGGCCGCCACATGGCCATGAACTCGCTGGCGGTGCTGGCGGCGGCGTCGCTGGCCGGCGCGGATCTCGCGCTGGCGGGTCTTGCGCTGTCGCAGGCGCAGCCGGCTGCGGGACGCGGCGTGCGTCATGTCCTGAACGTGCTGAACGGCGAAGCGACATTGATCGACGAGAGCTACAACGCCAATCCGGCCTCGATGGCGGCGGCGCTCAACGTGCTCGGCCAGGCTGAAACGGGCACGCAGGGCCGTCGCATCGCCGTGCTGGGCGACATGCTGGAACTCGGTCCCGGAAGTGCCGATCTGCACCGCGGCCTGACCGAGCCGATCAATGCCAATGCCATCGACATGGTATTTTGCTGCGGTCCCTTGATGCGCAACCTGTGGGATGCGCTTTCCTCCGGCAGGCGGGGCGGCTATGCAGAGGGATCGGGCGCGCTCGAATCGCAGGTGGTGGCGGCGATCCGTGCCGGCGACGTCATCATGGTCAAGGGCTCGCTCGGATCGCGAATGAAAGTGATCGTGACGGCGCTCGAAAGGCGATTTCCCGGCAACGCCGCGCACGACGGAGTCGCGGTTTAGGGTTTCACATGTTTTATTGGTTGATCGATCTTTCAAACACTGTTCCGGGACTCGGCATTTTCAAGCCGCTCCTGAACGTCTTCCGCTACATTACCTTCCGCACCGGCGGCGCGATGGTGACCGGCGCGTTGTTCGTGTTCCTGTTCGGCCCCTGGATCATTGACAACCTCCGCCTGCGCCAGGGCAAGGGACAGCCGATCCGCTCCGACGGGCCGCAGTCACACCTTGTCAGCAAGAAGGGTACGCCGACCATGGGCGGCCTGATGATCCTGTCGGGACTTGTCGTGTCGACTGTGTTGTGGGCCAATCCGCTCAATCCCTATGTCTGGATCGTGCTCGCGGTGACGCTCGGTTTCGGCATCATCGGATTTTATGACGACTATCTGAAGGTGACGAAGCAGACCCATGCCGGGTTCGCCGGGCGGACCCGCCTCATGCTGGAGTTGGTGATCGCACTGGCCGCCTGCTATGCGCTGGTCCGCCTCGGCCGCGAGCCGTTCTCGACCGCGCTGGTGATCCCGTTCTTCAAGGACGTGGTGCTGGACCTCGGCTGGTTCTTCCTCGCTTTCGGCGCGTTCATCATCGTCGGCGCGGGCAATGCGGTGAACCTCACCGATGGTCTCGACGGTCTCGCCATCGTGCCGGTCATGATCGCGTCTGCGAGCTTCGCCATGATCGCCTATCTCGCCGGCAATGCCGTGTTCGCCGACTACCTCCAGATCAACTACATCGCCGGCGCCGGTGAACTCGCGGTGCTGTGCGGCGCGGTGCTCGGGGCGGGCCTCGGCTTCCTCTGGTTCAACGCGCCGCCGGCCTCGATCTTCATGGGGGACACCGGTTCGCTGGCGCTCGGCGGCATGCTTGGCTCGATCGCGGTCGCGGTGAAGCATGAGATCGTGCTGGCGGTCATCGGCGGCCTGTTCGTGCTGGAAGCGGTGTCGGTGATCGTGCAGGTGACGTCGTTCAAGCTGACGGGAAAACGCATCTTCAAGATGGCGCCGATCCACCATCACTTCGAGCAGCTCGGCTGGACCGAGCCGCAGATCGTGATCCGGTTCTGGATCATTTCGGTGATGCTGGCGCTGGCAGGTCTTTCAACACTGAAGCTGCGGTGATGATCGGTTTGAGCATCGCGGTGGGCAAGGCCTTTCCATGATTCCCGTTACCTCCTTCGCCGGCAAAATGGTCGCGGTGTTCGGCCTCGGCGGCTCCGGTCTTGCGAGCTGCCACGCGCTGAAAGCGGGCGGCGCCGAAGTGATCGCCGCCGACGACAACGCAGACAACGTCGCAAGAGCCGCGCAGGCCGGCTTCATGACCGCGGACCTGCGCACGGTGGCGTGGAGCAATTTCGCCGCGCTCGTACTTGCGCCTGGCGTGCCGCTGACCCATCCGACGCCGCACTGGAGCGCGCTGGCGGCGCACGAGGCCGGCGTCGAGGTGATCGGCGACATCGAACTGTTCTGCCGCGAGCGGCGTCGCCACGTTCCCGACGCGCCGTTCGTCGCCATCACCGGCACCAACGGCAAGTCCACCACCACCGCGCTGGTTGCGCATCTGATGCGCGAAGCCGGTCACGATGTGCAGATGGGCGGCAATATCGGCACCGCGATCCTGTCGCTGGAGCCGCCGCGCAAGGGGCGCGTACATGTCATCGAGATGTCGTCGTATCAGATCGACCTGACACCTTCGCTCGATCCGACGGTCGGCATCCTGCTCAATGTCAGCCCCGATCATCTCGACCGTCACGGTACAATCGAGCACTATGCGGCGGTGAAGGAGAGGCTGGTTGCAAGCGTGCAGCCGCAGGGCACGGCTGTCGTCGGCGTCGACGATATCTGGAGCCGCGCCGCCGCTGATCGCATCGAACAGGCCGGCAAGCACGTGCTGCGCGTCTCGGTGAAGCGGCCGCTCGCGGACGGCATCTGTGTCGATCATGGCAGGATCGTTCGCGCCAGCGGCGGAGCGCAGACCGAAATCGCCGATATCGGCGGCATCGGTTCGCTGCGCGGACGGCACAACGCGCAGAACGCCGCCTGCGCCTCGGCGGCTGCGCTCGCGCTCGGGGTAACCAACGAGATCCTGCAAGAGGGCTTGCGCAGCTTTCCCGGGCTCGCGCACCGCATGGAGCAGGTCGGCCGCAAGGCCAACGTTCTGTTCGTCAACGACTCCAAGGGCACCAACGCCGACGCCACCGAGAAGGCCTTGTCGTCCTTCGCTGACATTTTCTGGATTGCCGGCGGCAAGCCCAAGAGCGGCGGCATTGCCTCGCTCGCCGAGTTCTTTCCGCGCGTCCGCAAAGCCTATCTGATCGGCGAGGGGGCAAAGGAGTTTGCGGCGACGCTGGACGGCAAAGTGGATTACGAGATCAGCGGGACGCTGGAAGCAGCGGTGCCCGCCGCCGCGCGCGACGCCGAGGCGTCGGGCCTTGCGGATGCCGTGGTGCTGCTGTCGCCGGCCTGCGCCTCGTTCGATCAGTTCCGCAATTTTGAAGTCCGCGGCGACCGTTTCCGTGAACTGGTGTGGGCACTGCCGGGCGTCAAGCCGGTGATGTAGACGGAGCCGACTCTTCATCATGGCCGGATCTATTCCGGCCACCCGCCTTTTTTCGCTCCAGTTCCTAAGACGTGGATGCCCGCAACAGGTGCGGGCATGACGAGGAAAAAATCGCTCCCGAAAACTTGTCCGGTTTCCTTAACCTCCCGGTAATCACGATCGGGGACCAATGGCGTGATCTCCGCCCGCAGGATCCGTCATGATTTCACGCGAACAACGCACGCCGCTCTCGGAATGGTGGTGGACCGTGGATCGGTGGCTGCTGGCGGCCATGATCCTTCTGATGCTGACCGGCGTGGTGCTGTCGCTCGCCGCCAGCCCCTCGGTCGCGACCCGGATCGGACTCGATCCGTTTCACTTCTTCCATCGCCACGTATTGTTTCTGCTGCCCTCGGTCGTCGTGATGGTCGGCGTGTCGTTCCTGTCGCCGCGCCAGATCCGTCGCTCGGCGCTGATCGTGTTCGGGCTCAGCATCGTGCTGATCGTAGCCACGCTCGTGTTCGGCCCGGAGGTCAAGGGCGCGAAACGCTGGATCACGATCCTCGGCGTCAACATTCAGGCTTCGGAATCCGCAAAACCCGCTTTCGTCGTGTTGGCGGCGTGGCTCTTCTCGGAATCCGCGCGCAAGCCCGAGATGCCCGCGACCTCGATGGCGCTGACGCTGCTATTGGGACTCGTCACGCTGCTGGTGCTGGAGCCCGATTTCGGCCAGACCATGCTGATCCTGATGGTGTGGGGAGCGCTGTTCTTCATCGCCGGCATGCGCATCGTCTGGGTGTTCGGTCTCGCAGGCACCGCGATCGCCGGATTGTTCGCCGCCTATATGCTGGTTCCTCATGTCGCTGTCCGCATCCAGCGATTCATGGATCCGGCTTCCGGCGACACATTCCAGGTCGATACCGCCATGGATGCTTTCGCCAACGGCGGCTGGTTCGGGCTCGGTCCGGGCGAGGGCATCGCCAAGCGGAGCCTTCCCGACAGTCACACCGACTTCGTGTTTGCGGTCGGCGCCGAGGAATTCGGCATCATCATGTGCCTTGCGCTGCTGGCGTTGTTCACCTTCATCGTCATGCGCACCCTGTCGCGCGCCTACGCGTCGGAGGATCTGTTCTCGCGCTTCGCCGCGTCCGGGCTCGCGATCATGTTCGGCGTGCAGGCGGCCATTAACATGGCGGTCAACCTGCATCTGATCCCCGCCAAGGGCATGACGCTGCCGTTCATTTCCTATGGCGGCTCGTCGATGGTCTCGCTCGCTTATGGCGTCGGCCTGATGCTGGCGCTGACGCGGCAGCGGCCGCGCACGGAAATGGAATCGATCGGCGAGGCCACCGCCGCCGCGAGCTATGCGTAGATGGATGTGTGTCCGCGGCCTGACCCTCATGCCCGGGCCATAGCCGTTCGAAGAACGGTGCTCCCCCATGGTGCCGGGCATCCACCTTTTGCAAGCGTGTGATAGGAAAAGGCGTGGATGGCCGGGACGAAGCCCGGCCATGACGATGGTGATTTGGGCCGGGTGACGATCTTGTGACCGAACAACAACCTCTCATCCTGCTCGCCGCCGGAGGCACCGGGGGACATCTGTTTCCAGCCGAGGCGCTCGGCGTCGAGCTGATGAAGCGCGGCCTGCGGGTGCGGCTGGTGACGGACTCGCGCGCGCTGCGCTATAGCGGGCTGTTCTCGAAGGACATGACCGACGTGGTGCCGAGCGAGACCGTGCGCGGCCGCTCGCCGCTGGCGCTGGCACGCACCGGCCTGATGCTCGCGACCGGCACGGCCGTCGCGTTCAAGCTGATGCATCGGTTGAAGCCAGCCGCCGTGATCGGCTTCGGCGGTTATCCGACCTTGCCGCCGCTGCTTGCCGCGCGGCTCGCCGGAATTCCGACCCTGATCCACGACGCCAACGCGGTAATGGGCCGCGCCAACCGCTTCCTGTCGCGCCGCGTCAGCGCCATCGCCACCTCGCTGCCGGGCGTGCTTGCCAAGGAGCCTTCGCTGATCGGCAAGACCACGACGACCGGCACGCCGATGCGGCCGGCTATTCTCGCAGCCGCCGCCGTTCCCTTTGCCGCGCCTGGTCCGGGCGATCCCATCCGCGTTCTCGTGGTCGGCGGCAGCCAGGGCGCGCGCGTCATGAGCGACATCGTGCCGGCGGCGATCGAAAAGCTCGAAGCCGCACTGCTGCGGCGGCTGGTGCTGACCCAGCAGGTGCGCGACGAAGACATGGCGCGGGTCCGCGCGGTTTATGATCGGCTCGGGATTAATGCCGAGCTGGCGCCGTTCTTCGCCGACCTGCCGGCGCGGCTGGCGTCGAGTCACATCATCGTCTCCCGCTCCGGCGCAGGCACGGTGGCCGAGCTTGGCGCGATCGGGCGCGCCTCGATCCTGGTGCCGCTTCCCGGCGCGATCGATCAGGACCAGTTCGCCAATGCCGGCGTGCTGGCGGATGCCGGCGGCGCGATCCGCATCGTGCAGGCGGATTTCACGCCGGAACGTCTCGCGGCCGAATTGTCCGCGCTGGCCGATGATCCGGCGCGGCTTGCGGCCATGGCGGCGGCAGCACGCACCGTGGGCCGGCTCGACGCGGCGGAGCGGCTCGCGGATCTGGTCGTTAAAGTGGCCGGAATCTAGCTGATTCGGACTTGTCATGCCCCGCGAAAGCGGGGCATCCAGTACGCCGTGCGGCCGCTGGGAATCGGTGGCGCGGAATACGGATCGTCCGCTTGGGACGATGACGGCAAGGAACAGACATGAGACTGCCGCGCGAAATCGGCCCCATCCACTTCGTCGGCATCGGCGGCATCGGCATGAGCGGCATCGCCGAGGTGCTGTGCAATCTCGGCTATACAGTGCAGGGTTCGGACGCTTCCGAGGGCGCCAATGTCAGCCGCCTGCGCGAGAAGGGAATCCATGTCACGGTCGGCCACAAGGCCGGCAACGTGAACGGCGCGGACGTGCTTGTGGTTTCCACCGCGATCAGGCGCGACAATCCCGAATTGATGGCGGCGCGCGCACAGCGCATTCCCGTCGTGCGTCGCGCCGAGATGCTCGCCGAACTGATGCGGCTGAAAAGCTGCGTCGCCATCGCAGGCACCCACGGCAAGACCACGACCACGTCCATGGTCGCGGCGCTGCTCGACGCCGGCGATTTCGATCCCACCGTCATCAACGGCGGCATCATCAACGCCTATGGCACCAATGCGCGGTTGGGGGCGGGCGAGTGGATGGTGGTGGAAGCCGACGAAAGCGACGGCACGTTTCTGAAACTGCCGACCGACGTCGCCATCGTCACCAATGTCGATCCCGAGCATCTCGATCACTTCAAGACTTTCGACGCCGTGCAGGATGCATTCCGCTCGTTTGTCGAGAACGTGCCGTTCTACGGCTTCGCGGTGATGTGCATCGATCATGCCGTCGTGCAGAGCATGGTCGGCAAGATCGAGGACCGCCGCATCATCACCTACGGCGAGAACCCGCAGGCCGACGCCCGGCTGGTCGACCTCGCGCCGAACGGCGGCGGCTCGCATTTCCGCGTCGTGTTCCGCAACCGCAAGACCGACGCCGCCCACGAGATCTCCGATCTGGTGCTGCCGATGCCCGGCCGCCACAACGCGCTCAACGCCACGGCGGCGATCGCGGTGGCGCATGAACTCGGCATTCCCGACGCAACCATCCGCAGCGCCCTCGCTGGGTTCGGCGGCGTCAAGCGGCGCTTTACCAAGACCGGCGACTGGAACGGCGTCACTATCATCGACGACTACGGTCATCATCCGGTCGAGATCGCCGCGGTGCTGAAAGCGGCGCGCGAGTCCACCGCCGGCCGGGTCATCGCCGTGGTGCAGCCGCATCGCTACAGCCGCCTGCAGTCGCTGTTCGAGGAATTCTGCACGTGCTTCAACGATGCCGATACCGTGGTCGTCGCCGAGGTCTATCCGGCGGGCGAGGCGCCGATCGAGGGCATCGACCGCGACCACTTCGTGCTCGGCCTGCGCGCTCACGGTCACCGCCAGGTGGTGCCGTTGCAGGAGTCGGCGGCGCTGCCGGGTGTCATTGCAGGTCTGGCGAAGCCCGGCGATTATGTGGTGTGCCTCGGCGCCGGCAACATCACGCAGTGGGCCTATGCGCTGCCGGGCGAACTCAAGGCGCTGGGATGATGGTCCTCGCGATGATGTTTGTGAAAAGTGGTGAATTTGCCGCGTGGCATGGACTGCTCTCTCCCCCCTTGTGGGGGAGAGGTGGAGAGGGGGGTATCTTTAACGTCGGTGCATGTTGCACATCCCCCTCCGTGATCCTCCCCCACAAGGGGGGAGAGAGCCGACCGTGCGGTTCGGCGACGCCATTGCTCAAGCAGCCATGACCTTCCCCGACGTCACCGCAAAACTGAAATCGCAGATGCCGGAGTTGCGCGGGCGGATGCTGGCGAACGAGCCGCTCGCGCCGCTGACATGGTTTCGCGTCGGCGGTCCGGCGCAGGTGCTGTTCACGCCGGCGGATGAAAACGATCTCGCTTATTTCCTGCGGCATCTGCCGGAGGAAATTCCGATCTACTGCATTGGCGTCGGCTCCAACCTGATCGTGCGCGACCGCGGCCTGCCGGGCGTGGTGATCCGCCTGTCGGCGCGCGGCTTCGGGGAGATCGCGACCGACGGCGAGACGTTGCACGCCGGCGCCGCGGCGCTCGACAAGCGCGTCGCCGAAGCTGCGGCCGTGGCGGGTCTCGGCGGCCTCGAATTCTATTTCGGTATCCCCGGCACCATCGGCGGTGCGCTGCGCATGAATGCCGGCGCCAACGGCAGCGAAACAAAAGATGTTCTGGTTCAGGCGCGCGCCGTCGGCCGCCGCGGCGACAAGATGACGTTCGACAATGCCGGCATGAAGTTCGAATACCGCAATAGCGCGATCTATCCTTCCGTCATCTTCACCGGTGCGACGTTTCGCGGACGCAAGGTCGCGCCGGAGGCGATCCGTGCGCGCATGGACGAGGTGCAGAGCCATCGCGAAACCGTGCAGCCGATCCGCGACAAGACCGGCGGCTCGACCTTCAAGAATCCGCCGGGGCAGAGCGCATGGAAACTGATCGATGCCGCCGGGATGCGCGGCCATCGCGTCGGCGGCGCGCAGGTCTCGGAGATGCACTGCAATTTCCTCATCAATACCGGCGATGCTACCGCGCGCGACATCGAGACGCTGGGGGACTTCGTGCGCGCGCAGGTGAAGAAGCAGTCGGGCGTCGACCTGCAATGGGAAATCAAGCGGATCGGGTTGGAATAGGCTTATGCGCATCACCATCCTTTTCGGCGGCAGCAACAAGGAGCGCCTCGTTTCGGTGGCGAGCGCGCAGGCGCTGCATCGCGCTTTGCCGGACGCGGAGCTGTGGTTCTGGGATGTGCGCGACGATGTCTATCGTGTGCGTTCCGAGGCGCTGCTCGGTCACGCGCGGCCGTTCGAGGACGAGTTCGTCCCCAGCGGCACAGGCGTCGCGCTTGAGCGGGCGCTCGATGCGGCGAAGGCCGAACAGCGCCTGCTGGTGCTTGGCCTTCATGGCGGTCGCGCCGAGAACGGCGAATTGCAGGCGATGTGCGAACTGCGCGGCATTCCTTTTACGGGCTCCGGCTCGGCCGCCTCACATCTTGCGTTCGACAAGGTCGCGGCGAAGCGGTTCGCGGCGCTGGCGGGCGTCAACGTGCCGCCCGGCGTGCTGCTGCAGGACATCGATCGTGCATTGGCCGAGCATGGCCGGCTGATCGCAAAACCCGCGCGGGATGGGTCGAGCTACGGGCTGATCTTCGTCAACGCGACGCAGGATCTCGTCGCCGTGCGCGAGGCGGCGAGGACCGAAGAATATGTGATCGAGCCGTTCGTGCCCGGCGTCGAGGCGACCTGCGGCGTGCTGGAGCGCGCCGACGGCACGGTCATCGCGCTTCCGCCGGTCGAGATCGTGCCGGCGGAGGGGGCGTTCGACTATGCCGCGAAATATCTGGCGGCGACGACGCAGGAGATCTGCCCCGGGAGGTTTTCGCCCGCGATCGCTGCTCGGATCATGGATGATGCGCTGCGGGCGCACCGGGCGTTGTCCTGCCGCGGTTATTCCCGCACCGATTTCATCGTGACCGGCGAAAAACCGGTCTATCTCGAAACCAATACCCTGCCGGGCCTGACCGCGGCCTCCCTCTACCCGAAGGCGCTTCGTGCGCAGGGGATCGGATTTTCGGATTTCCTGCGCGATCAGATCGTGCTTGCGGAAAAAGCCATCCGCCCGGCTTGAGAGTTTGCCGGCCGGCAAGGAACCGCCGGGGTATTTCGGTCAGGACAGCCGGCCCGCGTCCGAAAAGCCGCAAGGCATTCTTTTCTCGTATCAAAATGCGCTCTGTCGGCAGCAGTTTTACCTTTTGTTTACCAGTACGTCCGAAGGTTAACGCTGGCGGCCCATGTGACGCTTGGCTGCCGGGGCGCGAGCTGTTGCGGATTTTCCGCTTCGACGATCGCATCGAGGGAATTGCGGACCTGCCGCGAGGTCGGCGCCCCCGTCCGGCATTGCCAGGTGGTCGCGCGTGTCTCCGATTTGAGATTCCTGCCTCAGGCGCCGCGAGTTCCAAAGCGGTGCAGGGCAAAACGTTGACGAGCGCGCGCGATGAAGGGTGGAGGACGTCTCGATCGGTCGTTGAGATCGCCGGGGTCCATATCTGACCTGACGGGGTCCGGCCTGCTGAAGCAGGCCGACCTGATCAGGCTCGCCGCGAGCGGCGCGGGTATCTTGCTGCGCGAGCAGATCGCGAAGCTGAAGCGCGCCCGGGCGGATCGCCTCGATGCGCGTGCCAGGAACCCCAACCGCGCAATCGCCTTTCTGGAGCGCTACGTTCCGCGCCGGCTCGGCATGGCGCTGACCGTGATCGTCCTCGGCGGCGGCGCGGCGCTCGGTGTCATCACGGGCGGACACGTCGACGCGGCGATCGGTGCTTTGAGCGATGCGCGCAATGCGCTCGCCAATGCTGCGGGTTTCCGCATCAGTTCGGTCACCGTCAACGGCCGCAAGCAGTTGACGCAGGACGAGGTGTTGGCGGTCGGCGGCGTCAATGGCCGTTCCTCGCTGTTGTTCCTCGATGCGGCCGGCGTGCGCGACAGTCTGAAAGGCGATCCGTGGATTGCGGACGCGACCGTGCTGAAACTTTATCCCGGGGCGTTGCAGATCGACATCACCGAGCGCCGTCCCTTCGCGTTATGGCAGGAGGACGGCAAGCTGTCGGTGATCGCGGATGACGGTGTCGTACTCGAGCCTTACGTCACCCGCCGCTTCGCTTCGCTGCCGCTCGTGGTCGGGAAGGGGGCGGAAACCCGCGCCAAAGATTTCCTCGCTCTGGTCGCGCAATACCCGGTGGTGAACAACCAGCTCAAGGCCGCGATCCTAGTCGGCGAGCGGCGCTGGAATCTGCGTCTCAAGGATGGCCTCGATATCCGCCTGCCGGAGACCGACGTCGGTCGCGCGCTCGCTGCGCTGGTGAAATACGACATGGAAGACAAGCTGCTGTCGCGCGACATCACCGCCATCGACATGCGGCTGCCCGACCGCATGACTGTGCGGCTTTCGGAAGAGGCCGCCAAGGCGCGCGAAGAGCAGTTCAAGAAATCCAGCAAGAAGGCCGGCAGCGCATGACCGGCCTCGACCGCAACCAGACCCCGAAGACGCGGCCGATGCCGCACAATCGCAGCGCGCTGGTGGCGTCGCTGGACATCGGCACCAGCAAGATCGCCTGCCTGATCGCGCGGCTGAAGCCGAGCGCGCCGAACGAAGCCCTGCGCGGACGGACCCATTCGGTCGAACTGATCGGCTACAGCCAGATCCAGTCGCGCGGCATGAAGGCCGGCGCGGTGGCCGATCTCGCCCAATGCGAACAGGCGGTGCGCCAGGCGGTGTCGCTCGCCGAGCAGATGGCGAAGGTCCGGGTCGAATCGGTGTTGCTGCCGGTGTCGGCAGGGCGGCTGCAGGGCCAGTTGATCGAAGCCGCGTCCCAAATCCAGGGCGGCGCGGTCAGTCCGGCCGACGTCAGCCGCGTCACCTCGACCGGCATGCGCCACGCTACCGCCCCCGGCCGCACCGTGCTTCATGCACTGCCGGTCGGCTATTCGCTCGACGGCGTCAAGGGAATCCGCGATCCCCGCGGCATGGTGGCTCGCCGGTTCGGCGTCGACATGAACGTGGTGACGGCGGAGGCAACAGTCGCGAAAAACCTGATGCTGGCGGTCGAACGTTGTCACCTCACCGTGGAGGCCATGGCAGCGAGCCCCTATGTGGCGGGCCTGTCGGTTCTGACCGACGACGAAGCCGATCTCGGTGCCGCGGTGGTGGAGATGGGAGCCGGAACGACCACGATCGCGATTTATTCGGCCGGCCGCTTCGTTCATGCCAGCGGTTTCGCCATCGGCGGGCATCACGTCACGATGGATCTCGCCCGCGGGCTTGGCGCGTGCATTGCGGATGCCGAGCGAATCAAGACGTTATATGGCACGGTGCTGACGGGCGGTTCCGACGTCCGCGAACTGATGACGGTTCCGGCAGCCGGAGATAGCGACAGCGACGCGCCTCAGGTCGTATCGCGCGCGACAATCGCCAATATCGTTCGTCAGCGTGTCGAGGAGATTTTTGAGATGGTCAGGGACCGGCTCGCGGATTCCCCCTTTGCCGCCGAGCCGCGCGCGCGGGTGGTGCTGAGCGGCGGCGCGTCGCAACTCACCGGCGTTCCTGAACTCGCGACGCGCATCCTCCGCCGTCCGGTCCGCATCGGCCGTCCGCTCGGCTTCGGACGGCTGCCCCACGAGGCCAAGAGCGCGTCCTTTGCGGTTCCCACCGGCCTGCTGGTGTATCCGCAATACGCACATCTCGAACATGTCGAACCGCGGCACACGCGGGAGCTTCGCACAGGGACGAACGGTTATTTCGGAAAGGTCGGACGATGGCTCCGGGAGGGCTTCTGATGAATTTTCCGCCGATTTGCAGATTCCATCAACTCCCACGGTCGACGACCGCTGGCACAGCGACACCGCGCGCGTAATCGAGAGGCAACCATGACCATCAATCTCAACGTTCCCGACATTCACGAGCTGAAGCCGCGGATCACCGTATTCGGAGTCGGCGGCGCTGGCGGCAACGCGGTCAACAATATGATCACCGCCGGATTGCAGGGTGTCGATTTCGTGGTTGCCAATACCGATGCGCAGGCGCTGACAATGTCCAAGGCGCAGCGCATCATCCAGATGGGCACGCAGGTCACCCAGGGTCTCGGCGCCGGCTCGCAGCCGGATGTCGGCGCGGCGGCGGCGCAGGAGGTCATCGACGAGATCCGTGATCATCTCTCGGGCGCGAACATGGTGTTCGTCACCGCCGGAATGGGCGGCGGCACCGGGACGGGAGCCGCTCCGGTGATCGCCAAGGCCGCGCGCGAGATGGGGATCCTGACCGTCGGCGTCGTCACCAAGCCGTTCCACTTCGAAGGCCAGCGCCGCATGCGTACCGCCGATTCAGGAATCGGCGAGCTGCACAAGGTGGTCGATACGCTGCTGATTATCCCGAACCAGAATCTGTTCCGGGTCGCCAACGAAAAGACCACTTTCGCCGATGCCTTCGCGATGGCCGATCAGGTGCTCTATTCGGGCGTCGCCTGCATCACCGACCTGATGGTGAAGGAAGGGCTGATCAATCTCGACTTCGCCGACGTCCGCGCGGTGATGCGCGAGATGGGCAAGGCGATGATGGGCACCGGCGAGGCCTCGGGCGAGAAGCGCGCGCTCACCGCCGCCGAAGCCGCGATCGCCAACCCGCTGATCGACGACTCATCGATGAAGGGCGCGCGCGGCCTTCTGATCTCGATCACCGGCGGCAAGGACCTGACGCTGTTCGAGGTCGACGAGGCCGCCACCCGCATCCGCGAGGAGGTCGATCAGGACGCGAACATCATCGTCGGCGCGACCTTCGACGAGAGCCTCGACGGCATCATCCGCGTGTCGGTGGTGGCGACCGGCATCGACCAGAGCACGATCGCGCGCACCGCAGCCGCCACCCCGGCCACGAAACCGATTTCGCCCACTCCGCCAACGACCACCACGAACGACACCCGTATCTCCGATCTGAGCGCGAAGCTGCGCGAGGACCAGAAGCGCCAGGCCGCTCTGGCTGCTGCTCAGACGCAGAAGGCCGCCGAGCAGCCGCGCCCGATCGTTCAGGTTGCAGCGGCGCAGCCCGCAGCCCCCGCTCCCACCGTCGAGCGTGCGGCGCTGGAGGCCATTGCCGCCGCCGTCGCCGAGCCGCTGCCGCCGGCCGCTCCGACGGCGATGCAGCCGGCGTCCTACGGCGACGTCACCGTCCGGCCGATCGCGCAAAAGCCGACGCTGTTTCCGGATCACGATCCCGCGCCGCGTGAGAACCACGAGCCCCCGCCGCCGGAGAATTTCATCCCGCAGCCGGCCGAGCGCGCGCCGGTACGCGCACCGCGGATGCCGAGGATCGAGGAACTGCCGATGCCCGCGCAAAACGAGATTCGTCAGGCGAGGGGCGAGACCGAGGGGGATCATCCGCAGAAAAGCCGGCTGTCGCTGTTGCAGCGCCTCGCCAATGTCAGCCTCGGTCGCCGCGACCAGGACGAGCCGCCGATCGCGGCGCGGTCCTCCGGGCCGGCCATGGCGCCGATGCCGCCCTTGCCGGAGCGCCGGCCGCAGCGCAGCGTAGCCGAGCAGATGGCTCACGAGCCGGTTTCGGAATATGCAAGACGTCCGGCGCCCCAGGGGCTCGACTCGCACGGCCGCCCGGCGCCTGTCGCACCGGCGCCGCAAGGGGACGACCACCTGGATATCCCCGCTTTTCTGCGGCGGCAGGCCAACTGAGCACTTGTAACAAATCGAACTCAGGGGCTTCGGCCACCCCGTGCCGGGCCCCTTGTTCTTGCTTAATCGGATATTTCAGCCTTTCTCGACAAGCGATTAAAATTTAACAGAAAATTCTCAATCTCATGTTTCGCTTTAAGATCGTGCCGGCGATAACAAATTTGGTCAACCGGCGGCGTGATTGCGGCGGAGATGGGGTAACAATTGGTAAAGAAGCGTGAATTGGCGCTCTTTGGGGCAACCGGTATGTTTTAGCGGTGACTTTGGGGATCACGAATCGATTCGCTGCCTTCCAGGCACGAGTTCGGCATTCGCGAATGAGTCACTTGGGCACGGGTAATGAAATTCAACCGTCAGACGACGCTTCGTTCGCGAGCCACCGTGACGGGTGTCGGCGTTCATTCCGGGTCAGCGGTCAGTCTGACCCTTGGACCTGCGGCCATTGACGCAGGTTTTATTTTTGTCCGGAGCGGCACCGACGGAGACGACCGGCGCGTTCGCGCCGTCGCAAAATCCGTCACCTCGACCGAACTGGCCACGGTACTGGGGGACCAGCAGGGTCCGCTGGTGTCCACCGCCGAACACGTTCTTGCTGCGCTGCGGGGCCTCGGGGTCGACAACGCCACCATCGAAATCGACGGCCCCGAAGTGCCGATCATGGACGGCAGTTCGGCCGCGTTCGTCGCTGCGATCGATCAGGCGGGCATTGTCGAGCAGTCCGCGGCGCGTCGGTTCATTCAGGTCTTGAAGCCGGTGCGGGTGAAGAGGGACGACGCCTACGGCGAACTGCATCCCCACGCGCGCGGTTTTCGCATCGAGGTCGAGATCGATTTCGCCAATCCGGTGATCGGTCATCAGGATTATGCGCTCGACCTCAATCCCGAAAGCTTTCGCCGCGAAATCAGCCGCGCCCGTACGTTCGGCTGCATGAACGATGTCGAAAAACTGCGGAGCGCGGGCTTTGCGCGCGGCGCGTCCTTCGAAAACTCCATGGTGTTCGACGACGAGCGCCTGCTGAATGCCGAAGGCCTGCGCTATGCCGACGAGTGCGCGCGGCATAAGGTTCTCGATGTGATCGGCGATCTTGCGCTCGCGGGGCTGCCGCTGATCGGTGGCTATCGCTCGGTGCGCGGCGGTCACAAGCTCAACCATGCGGTGCTCACGGCCATGATGGCCGATCGGACCGCATGGCGGGTGGTCGAGGGCCAGCCAGCCTCGCGTCAGCGCAGTCAGAGCGAAGCAGTCGGCGGAATGGTAGGCGGCATGGCTGCGGCCTATGGTCCCAACGTGTCCTGATCGGCAGGACACAACAGTTCTACCCTGTCCATGCATCTCGGTTCTGTTCTGTCGCTCTGCAAATTGCCTGAGGCGTCATCTGGCAAGCTGGAGCGTTCTGCGGCCCGGCGTTTCGCCTTAATCCGGGCGAATTAGCTGCGTACCCGATTTGGTTAGAGTAGATTGCCTTTTGGCGGAATCAGCAGCCGTCAGCCCGGCTTTGTGCTGAGCATCCATGTCTTTGGAATATCTTTGGAGTTTAGGAAGATGTGGATGGCGGGAACGAGCCCGGCCATGACAGAACACAGTGTTCCATCAAAATGCGCTCTGGAGCATGATCCCGAAAATTGGGAACCGGTTTACCGCCTGTTCCGGGCGGTGCCCGAGTCACCGCATCACAGACGTCAGGTTTTCATCGATGTTGGCTAAGCGTATGGCGCTCGGACGGATCGCGTTGACGAATCGCACAGTTCGCCTCGACCGGTTGAGCCGGAAACTGCGGCTCGTCGCCGGTCTCGTGGTTTTGGGGACGACCCTGAGCGGTTGCGGGACGGGCGCGCTGTGGGACAAGTTCCTGGCGAAGGACGAGCAGACCTTCAGCGATGAACCGGCGGACAAGCTCTATAACGAGGGCTTGTTCCTGATGAACAACAGCAAGGACCTCAAGGGAGCGACGAAGAAGTTCGACGAGGTCGACCGCGAGCACCCGTACTCGGAATGGGCGCGGAAGTCGCTGCTGATGTCGGCCTACGCCTCTTATCAGGCCGGCGATTACGACACCTGCATCGGCTCCGCTTCGCGCTACGTCACCCTGCATCCCGGCAGTCCTGACGCAGCCTATGCGCAATATCTGATCGCCGCATCCAACTACGATCAGATTCCGGATATCTCGCGCGATCAGGCCCGGACCGAAAAAGCGATGAATTCGCTTGAGGAAGTGATCCGCAAATATCCGACGTCCGAATACGCCGGCGAAGCCAAGAAGAAGCTCGAGGGTGCGCGCGACCAACTCGCCGGCAAGGAAATGGCGATCGGCCGCTACTACATGGAGCGGCGCGATTACACCGGCGCCATCAACCGCTTCAAGACCGTGGTGACCCGCTACCAGACCACGCGGCACGTCGAGGAGGCGCTGGCGCGGCTGACCGAAGCCTATATGGCGATCGGCATCGTCGGCGAGGCGCAGACCGCCGCCGCCGTGCTCGGCCACAACTTTCCGGATAGCCGCTGGTACAAGGACGCCTACAATCTCGTGAAGTCCGGCGGGGCCGAGCCGAGCGAGAATCGGGGCTCGTGGATCAGCAAGGCGTTCAAGAAGATGGGGCTCGGCTAGCGGAGTGGTTCAGAAGTTTGCATCAAAGGTTGCTGCAAGGGCATGCGAACTTCGCAATCGTGACGGATCGAATCGATCCAAGATCATCGCGATCTAGTGTCCTGATCAGAACTTCGCTAGACTCTCCGTTACGCGTCTCTGCAAGCCCGTCAGCGACACCCATGGCAGGAACCAGCCTCAGATGCTTGCGCGTCTTTCGATCCGCGACATCGTCCTGATCGAGCGGCTCGATATCGAGTTCGCCTCCGGCCTTGCGGTGTTGACCGGCGAAACCGGCGCGGGAAAATCCATTCTGCTCGATGCCTTCGCGCTGGCGCTCGGCGGTCGCGGCGACGCCGGGCTGGTCCGCCACGGCGCCGAGCAGGGACAGGTGACCGCCACCTTCGAGATTCCGAAAAGCCATCCGGCGGCCGCGATTCTCGCCGCCAACGGCATCGACGGCGCAGTGTCCGACGATTCGGGCGAGATGATCCTGCGCCGGGTCCAACTCGCCGACGGCCGCACCCGCGCTTTCATCAACGATCAGGCGATCAGCGTGCAGACCCTGAAAGCGGTGGGTGCGGCGCTGGTGGAGATTCACGGCCAGCACGACGAGCGGGCGCTGGTCGATGCCTCCTCTCATCGGCGGCTGCTCGATGCGTTTGCCGGGCTGGAGACCGATGTTGCCGCGCTGGAGGCGCTGTGGGAAGCCCGCCGCGCCGCCCGCACCGCGCTCGACGATCACCGCGCCGGCGTGGAACGCGCAGCGCGTGAGGCCGACTATCTGCGTCATGCGTCCGATGAGCTAAGGCAACTCGCGCCGCAGGATGGCGAGGAAACCGCGCTGGCCGAGCGCCGCGCCGCCATGATGGCCGGTGAAAAGATCGCGGCCGACTTGCGCGAGGCGCAGGACGCCGTCAGCGGCAATCGTTCGCCGGTAAGCGTGCTGGCGGCGGCGGTGCGGCGGCTGGAACGCCGGGCCGCCAGTTCGCCGAGCCTGGTCGAACCAGCGGTCAGGTCCATCGACGCGGCGATCAACGAGCTGGAGGAGGCTGACCAGCATCTCGCCGCGGCGCTCGCTGCCGCCGATTTCGACCCGGCCGAACTGGAGCGCATCGAGGAACGGCTGTTCGCGTTGCGCGCGGCGTCGCGCAAATATGCGACGCCGGTGGATGGGCTCGCGGCGCTTGCCGCGAAGTTCGTGAACGACGTCGCGCTGATCGACGCTGGCGCGGAGCGGCTGGTGGTGCTTGAGAAGCAGGTTGCTGAGGCCGACAAGCGCTATGCGGCTGCCGCCGCGAAGTTGTCCGCCGCGCGCATCAAGGCCGCGGAAAAACTCGACAAGGCGGTCAACGCCGAACTTGCGCCGCTGAAGCTCGAACGCGCGACGTTCTCCACCCAGATCGAGTCGGATCCGGCATCAGTGGGACCGCAAGGCTTCGATCGCGTCGAGTTCTGGGTGCAGACCAATCCCGGTACCCGGCCGGGGCCGCTGATGAAGGTCGCCTCCGGCGGCGAACTGTCGCGCTTCCTGCTGGCGCTTAAAGTGGTGCTGTCCGACAAGGGCTCGGCGCCGACGCTGGTATTCGACGAGATCGATACCGGGGTCGGCGGCGCGGTGGCGGACGCCATCGGCGCGCGGCTGGCGCGCTTGGCCTGCAAGGTGCAGGTGATGGCGGTGACGCACGCGCCTCAGGTCGCGGTGCGCGCCGACCAGCATCTGCTCATCTCGAAGGATGCGCTCGATCGCGGCAAACGCGTCGCCACCCGCGTCGCGACGCTGGCGGAGGATCACCGTCGCGAGGAGATCGCGCGGATGCTCGCCGGCGCGGAGATCACGGCGGAAGCCCGCGCGGCTGCGGAACGGCTGCTCAAGGCTGCGGGATAGGATGTCATTCCCGGACACGCTAGCGACGAAAATCCGACCGCAATGGCCTTCATCGGCGCGTAACCCATGGTTGGGTTTTGATCCCTCGCGTGACCATTTCCGCCGCCATTAGTTATTCCGTCATTCCGGGGCGCGTCGCAGACGCGAACCCGGAATCCGGCCATAACATCAACGAGCAATTTCAGAATAAAGGTCTCTCCAGTCGGGATTGTCCTTCTCAATCAATCCGATCTTCCAAGCGCGTCGCCATTTCTTAATTTCCTTTTCGCGTTCGATCGCGGTGACGGGATCATCGTATGTCTCGAACCAGACCAGTCGGCGGATATCGTAGCGCGAGGTGAATCCGGGAAGCAGTTTCTCTCTGTGCTGACAGGTTCGACGGACCAGGTCCTTCGTAATCCCAAGGTAGAGCGTTCCCTGTTTGCGGCTCGCCAGAAGATAAACGTAGAACATCCGTCGCCCTTGACTGGATTCCGGGCTCGCTCGCTTCCGCTCGCGCCCCGGAATGACTAAGACTAGTCCGCAAGAGTTCGGATGCCCAGATGCCGTCAGAACCCAAGGACGCTCCCGCCATCGCCTCTCTCACCCGCGCGAAGGCGAAGGTCGAGCACAAGCGGCTTGCGCTGGAGATCGAGGCGCATGATGCGCGCTACTACCAGAAGGACGCGCCGACGATTTCCGACGCCGCTTACGACGTGCTGCGGCAGCGGCTCGAAGCGATCGAGGCGCGCTTTCCTGAACTCGTTACCGCGAGTTCGCCGACACAGACCATCGGCGCCGCGCCCGCGCGCGGTTTTGCGAAAGTGCGGCACGCGGTGCCGATGCTGTCGCTCGGCAACGCCTTCAGCGACGAGGACGTGACGGAGTTCGTCGAACGCATCCGCCGTTTCCTGAAACTCGGCGCGGACGATATGCCCGCCATCGTCGCGGAGCCGAAAATCGACGGCCTGTCGCTGTCCCTGCGCTACGAACACGGCGAGCTCGTGCGCGCGGCGACCCGCGGCGACGGTTTTACCGGCGAGGACGTCACCGCCAACGTCCGCACCATCAAGGATGTGCCGCACAGACTGAAGGGCCGCGACATTCCCGCCGCCTGCGAGCTGCGCGGCGAAGTCTACATGCTGAAAAAGGATTTTCTCGCGCTCAACAGGAAGCAGGAGGAAGCCGGTGACACCGTGTTCGCCAATCCGCGCAACTCGGCCGCCGGCTCGCTACGACAGAAGGATGTCGCGATCACCGCCTCGCGTCCGCTGAAGTTTTTCGCTTATGCCTGGGGCGAGATGACGGATCGTCCTGCCGATACCCAGCACGGCATGCTGGGGTGGCTGGAAAAGGCGGGCTTCGTCGTCAATCCGCTGATTGAATTGTGCCACAGCGTCGACGAGGTGCTGGCATTTTATCGCAAGATCGGCGAGCAGCGCGCCACGCTTGGCTACGACATCGACGGCGTGGTCTACAAGGTCGACCGGCTCGACTGGCAGGAACGCCTCGGCTTCGTGTCGCGAAGCCCGCGCTGGGCGATCGCGCACAAGTTCGCCGCCGAGCAGGCGACCACGATTCTCAAGGGCATCGACATCCAGGTCGGCCGTACCGGCGCGATGACGCCGGTGGCGCGGCTCGAGCCGGTCGCCGTCGGCGGCGTCGTGGTGCAGAACGCGACGCTGCACAACGAGGACTACATCAAAGGCATCGGCAATGACGGGCAACCGATCCGCGACGGTGTTGATCTGCGCATCGGCGACACCGTGGTGGTGCAACGCGCCGGGGACGTGATCCCGCAGGTGGTCAGCGTCGCCATCGACAAGCGGCCGGCGAACGCACAGCCTTACGTGTTTCCTCACAAGTGTCCGATCTGCGGCAGCCACGCCGTGCGCGAGGAGGGCGAGGCGGTGCGCCGCTGCACCGGTGCGCTGATCTGCCCGGCGCAGGCGGTGGAGCGGCTCAAGCATTTCGTCTCGCGTCTCGCTTTCGACATCGACGGCCTCGGTGAAAAGCAGATCCAGGAGTTCTATGACGACGGCCTCATCATGCATCCCGTCGACATCTTCACGTTGCAGAAGCGCGACGCGCGCGCGGCAAAAAAACTGCGCGATCGCGAAGGTTATGGCGAGGTCTCGGAGCGCAACCTGTTCGCCGCGATCGACGCGCGCCGCAGGATCGAACTCAATCGCCTGATCTTCGCTCTCGGCATCCGCCATGTCGGCGAGGGCAACGCCAAGCTGCTGGCACGGCATTACGGCAGCATCGAAAACTTTCGCAGCGCCATGGCGGAAGCCGCCGCGGCTCAGACGGAAGAAGGCAACGACTCCGAGGCCTATGCCGATCTGAACAACATCGGCGGCATCGGCGAGATCGTCGCCGATGCCGTGGTCGAGTTCTTCGCCGAGAAGCGCAACGTCAAGGCGCTCGACGATCTGCTCGAGGAGATCGAGGTGCTCCCGGTTGCGCAGGCACGCAGCGACTCCGCCGTGGCGGGCAAGACCGTGGTCTTCACCGGTGCGCTTGAAAAATTCACCCGCGACGAGGCCAAAGCAGCGGCGGAACGCATGGGCGCAAAAGTCTCGGGCTCGGTGTCGAAGAAAACCGACCTCGTCGTCGCCGGTCCCGGCGCCGGTTCGAAGCTGAAGGATGCGGAGAAGCTCGGCGTGAGGGTGATTTCCGAGGACGAGTGGCTCGATCTGATCGGGGGATGAGGAACTAGCGTTTTCGAGCGAAGTGGAATCCGCTTCGCGTGAAGATAACGCGTCAAATCAAGAGGCTGGAGTCGCATCGTTTCCGTGGAACGGTGAACAGTCATTCCGGGGTATCCACCGCAGGCGGACGCGTCAGGCTGGCGGGCCGATCGTCACCGTCAGCGTGCCGACGCCCTCGCAGCCGCATTCGATCCTGTCGCCCGGCGCGAGGGGCGAGACGCCGGCGGGCGTGCCGGTCATGATGATGTCGCCGGCGCCAAGCGCAACCTGCTGCGACAGTTGCGCGATGATCTCCGGCACGTTCCAGATCATCTGCGCGAGATCGCCGGACTGCCGCTCCCTGCCGTTGACCGAAAGCCAGATGCGTCCCTTCGTCGGATGGCCGATCCTCGCTGCGGGTTGCAGCGCGCCGCAAGGCGCGGAGTGATCGAACGATTTTGCGATCTCCCAGGGCTGCTCCTTCTTGCGCGCCGCGTTCTGCAGGTCGCGCCGCGTGAGGTCGATGCCGACGGCGTAGCCGTAGACATGGTCGAGCGCTCGGTCGGCGGGGATGCGCAAGGCGCCGCTCTTCATCGCGACCACCAACTCGACCTCGTGATGCAGGTCGCCGGTCAGCGGCGGATAGGGGATGGCCGCGCCGTCGGCTTCGATCATGTCGGCATGTTTGGCGAAGAAAAACGGCGGTGCGCGCTCGTCGTTGCCCATCTCGCGGACGTGGTCGAGATAGTTGCGGCCGACGCACCAGATGCGGCGGACCGGAAAAAATCCGTCTTCGCCCGCGACGGCGATAGCCGCTTGCGGTGGTTGCGGAATCACAAAGGACGCTGCACTCATGCGGCTCTCCGCGTTCGTTCGCAGGCTATGCGGCGGGATCGCCTGGATACGCCTAACAGGTACAGCTTACGCCGATGCGCTGAGGGGAGCCAGAGCCGGCGCGTCGCGATGCTGCAGGCGAAAGAACGACGCGTAGCGTCCGCCACGCCGCAGCAACTCGTCGTGACGGCCGCGTTCGACAATCTCGCCGCCTTCGACCACGAGGATGGCGTCGGCATGCATGATGGTGTGCAGGCGGTGCGCAATCACGATCGTGGTACGGTTCTGGCAGAGATGCCCGATCGCTTCCTGCACCTGCTTCTCGGATTCGGAATCGAGCGCGGCGGTGGCCTCGTCGAGCAGGATGATCGGTGCGTCCTTGATCAGCGCGCGCGCCACGGCGATCCGCTGGCGCTGCCCGCCGGAGAGTTGCGTGCCGTGCTCACCCACGGGCGTGTCATAGCCGAGCGGAAAACCCATGATGAAGTCGTGAGCGCAGGCAGCTTTCGCCGCCGCGATGATCTCGTCCTCGGTGGCGCCGAGGCGGCCGAACGCGATGTTCTCGCGGATGGTGGCGCGGAACAGGTACACGTCCTGTCCGACGTAGGCGGTCTGCTGACGCAGCGATGTTCGCGACACGGCAGAGATAGCCTGATCGTCGATCAGGATCTCGCCATCGCTTACCTCGTACAACCGCAGCAGCAGCGCCAGCACGGTGGATTTGCCGCCGCCGGACGGGCCGACCAGCGCGGTCATCCTGCCCGGCTCGGCGACGAAACTCATGCGGTTGAGGACGGGCTCGTCCGCGCGATAAGCGAAGGTGACATCACGCAGTTCGACGCGGGCGGCCGTCAGTTTTAGCGCCGGCTTGTCGCTGTCGTCGGGCTCGCTCGCCGGGCTGTCGACGATCTCCAGAAGCTTGCGCGCGCCGATCAGGCTGCTGTTGAGTTCGATATTGAGGCGCGCCAGCCGCTTGGCCGGTTCATAGGCCAGCAGGAAGGCGGTGAGGAACGAAAAGAACTGGCCGGGCGTCGCGCCCATGGCGACGACGCGGTAACCGCCATACATCAGCCCGCCCGCGATGGCGAAACCGCCGAGTGTTTCCATCAGCGGACTGGCGCGGTTCGAGACACGCGCCATCTTGTTGTTGGTCTGTTCGACGGCCGCGATGCTGGCGTCGATCCGTTCGCGCATGGTCTGTTCGAGCGTGAACGCCTTCACCGTGCGGATGCCCTGCAGCGATTCCTGCATGATCTCCATGATATCAGTGGTGCCGCTGAACTGGTTGTGGGCAAGTCGCTTGACACGCTTCACCAGCTTGCGCAGCACAAGCATCGCCGGCGGCGCCACCAGCAGGCCGAACAGCGCCATGTAGGGATCCTGCGTCACCATCACGATGACCAGTCCGACCAGCGAGAGCAGGTCGCGGCCGACGGCGTTGATGAGCAGGCTGAGCACCTGCGTCACCGAGGTGGCGCCTGCGGTCAGCCGCGCCAGAAATTCCGATGAATGCCGCTCCGAGAAGAAGCCGATGCTTTCGCTCATCAGCTTTGCGAACAGGCGGCGCTGGTTGTTGGCGAGGATCGCATTGCTGATCTGCGAGAGGATCACCGAGTGGCCATAGGTCGCCGCGCCCTTCAGCGCGAAAATGGCGACCGTCACCAGCGACAGAATGAAAATGTTGCGCACGTCCTTGTCGACGTAGGCCTGATTGATGACTTCGCCGAGCAGGTAGGCGGAAAACGCCGTGGTTGCCGCGGAGACGGCCATCAGCGCGAAGGCGGCGAGGTAGCGCCGCCAGTAGGCCATGCCCTGTTCGGTGATCAGGCGGCGGATCAGGATCGCCGCGCCGTAGGGATCGTCGGTGATTTTCTTCGGAAGCTCGGTCATCGCGTTCCATTGACGCCGTGAGTGGGCTGTTGCCCGCGCGCCAGGGTTGTTGCGAAAGCGTCCGACTCAATGCCCGCAATAGCGGTCTTTTTCAAGCCAAAACCGGGTTTTGCCCGGTTTATCAGGCCGATGCCGCGAGCGCCTGCGAGACCTGCCGCCGCGCCAGCTTTTCTTCCCACGCCAGCGCATGCGCGGCGATGGTCGCGAGGTCGTCGTATTGTGGCGTCCAGTCGAGTACCGAGCGTATCCGGCCGGTGTCGGCGATCATGGTCATGATGTCGCCGGGGCGGCGTTTGGAATAGTGAACCGCGAAGTTGCGGCCGCAGACCCGCCGCACCGCCTCGATGGTTTCCAGAACGGAGTAGCCGCGTCCGTACCCGCAGTTCAGCGTCGTCGAACGTCCGCCGGTGCGCAAGTACGTCAACGCGGCGCGATGCGCCTGCGCGAGATCGCTGACATGGATGAAGTCGCGGATGCAGCTTCCGTCCGGCGTCGGATAGTCGGTGCCGAACACGTCGATCTTGGCGCGCTGCCCGGTCGCGGCTTCGACCGCGATTTTCAACAGATGCGTGGCGCCCTCGGTTGAGAGACCGATCCGCGCCAGCGGATCAGCGCCCGCGACGTTGAAGTAGCGCAACACGACGTAGTTCATGCCGTGCGCGGTCGCGACGTCGTGCAGCATGATCTCGGTCATCAGCTTCGACGATCCGTAAGGAGAGAGCGGCCGGGTCGGCGCTTCTTCAGGAACCGGCATCCGCTCCGGATTGCCGTAGACGGCGGCGGTCGAGGAGAAGATGAAGCGGTTGACGCCGCATCGGACGGCGGCGTTGAGCAGATTGCGCGTCGTCATCGTGTTGTTGCGGTAGTAGGCGAGCGGGTCGCGCATCGATTCCGGTACCACCACGGACCCCGCGAAATGAATGATGCTTTCGATGCCGTGCTGGGCGATGACGTTCTCGACGAGACTTTCGTCGCCTGCGTCGCCGATGAACAGCGGCACGCCGTCCGGCAGCGCCGATGAAAATCCCGTGGAGAGATTGTCGATCACGACGACGCTTTCGCCGGCCTCGGCCAGCGCGAGAACCATATGACTGCCGATATAGCCGGCACCACCGGTAACGAGCACGGTCATATCTGCTCCTCTGTGCGAAGGCTCGCTGCGGGCTCTCCCGCGTTTGCTGTTATCTCGCACAAACCGGTGGAGTTGCCGTATAGCATGACGCTGATCGGCGCGATTTTCCGCCTCTCGCGCTTAGGGAATCGACATTATGGTTGCCAAACTGTAACGAGAGCCGAATGTTCTTGAGCGGCTTTGCGGGTCGATGACCGACATCCTCATCGTCAAGACGTCTTCGCTCGGCGACGTGGTGCATCAGATGCCTGCGATCGTCGATGCCTCGCGTGCATGTCCGGAACTGCGGATCGCGTGGCTGGTGGAAGAGACGTTCGCGCCGCTGGTGCGATTGCACCCCATGGTCGCCGATGTCATCACCGTTGCGACGCGGCGCTGGCGTTCGCAACTTGGCGCAGGTGCGACCTGGCGCGAGATCGGCCGGTTCCGCACGCTTCTGCGCAAACGGGCGTTCGACAAGGTGATCGACACCCAGGGCCTGATCCGCTCCGCGATCATGGCGCGACTCGCGCGCGGTAAGCGCCACGGTTATGACAGCCGCAGCATTCGTGAACCCTTGGCTGCGCGCTTCTACGACGTCCGGCACACGGTGAGCCGCGATCTGCACGCGGTCACGCGCAACCGGATGCTGACCGGTCTCTCGCTCGGATATCGACCGCCGGAAGAGGTGGATTACGGTTTGATCCGTCCGCCGCAGGCGGATAGCCGACGCTACGCCGTGCTGCTTCATGGCACGTCGCGATCCGCGAAAGAATGGCGCGTCGAGGACTGGATCGAAACGGGGCGCTGGCTGAGTGCGAAGGGATTGCAGATCGTATTGCCCTGGGGCAGCGAGGCCGAACGGCTGCTGTCGGAACGGCTGTCGCGGGACATCGCGGGCAGTCGCGTCCTGCCGCGTCAAAGCCTCGATCTGACCGCGCAGGTGATCGGCAAGGCGGCGCTGGTCGTCGGCGTCGATACCGGTCTGATGCATCTCGCTGCGGCGTATCGCGTGCCGCTCGTCGGCATCTATGTCAGCACCGATCCCGGCCTGACGGGACCTGTCGGCAGCGGTTGCATCGCGGCGCTCGGCGCCAGGAACGGTCCGCCGGCGGCGCGGCAGGTGATCGAGGCCGCGGAGCGGTTGCTGGATCAGGGTGTGATCCGTTCAAATTGAATCGCGCTGCGCCGATCGGGCGTGCAAGCACCGTCGCATCAAGGCGTGGCGCGCGCGCCAGTTTCCGCAAGCACTCGTTTCGCGATGGCCAGCACTTCGGCTGCGGAGATATCCTTCATGCAGCGATGATCGTTTTTGGAGCAGACCGGCCGATGGCACGGCTGGCACGGCAGCGGCGTTTTGGTCTGGATCGTTGCCGCAAGCCCGTTCAAAGGCGCCCAGTGATAGGGACTGGTCGGGCCGAAAATTCCCATTGTGGGCGTTCCGATCGCGGCCGCGACGTGCAGCAGGCCGGAGTCGTTCGAAATCGCAAGCGTAGCCGCCGCCATTGCCAGAATGCCGTTTCGCAAGTCGTGGCCCGTGAGATCGCGGACGCGCGAGCCGCCGGTTGCCACGATCTGGGCCGCGATCGCCTTTTCATTCGGGCCGCCGATCACCCAGACGTCGACCCCATGCTCGGCCAGCAGCCGCGCCAGCTCGGCGTAATAGGTCCAGCGTTTGCTGGAACCGACCGCCCCGGGTGCCAGCGCCACTGCCGGCGCCCCGCCGAGGCCTTGCGCATGCCGCCAGCGAACGACGTCCTCGTTAGGTACGCTAAGCTGCGGCGCGGGCCATTCGGGCGGCCGTGCCGCATTGGCCGGAAGCGCCAGCGAGGCCTTGCGGTCGATCATGCGCGGCAGCGCTCTTTCGCCCCAGCGCCAGCGGTTGAGCAGCCCGAATCGCGCTTCGCCGACAAAGCCGACCCGTTCCGGAATGCCGGCCAGTGCGGGCGCAATGGCCGATTTCCAGGTCCGCGGCATGATGAGGGCGGTTCCGTATCCCCGCGCCCGCAACTGGCGAGCAAGCCCCCACTGTTGCCTGAGCGCCAGCCGGCTTCGCGGCAGGTCCCAGACCACACCGGCGCGCACGCCCGGCATGTAATCGACTAGCGGCGCACAGAGCGTCGTCACCAGCATATCCACCGGCCGGTTCGGCCAGCGCTGCTTGAGCACACGCACCACGGTGTGACCGCGAACGAAATCGCCGATCCACATATAGGGAACGATCAGAACAGGGCGCGAGTCGTCCGCGTCGCCCACAATCTCCAGATCTTCTGATGAATCGGTTTTCATAGCTTAACGAATAAATAACATCGGGACGGATGAAAAATCCTCCCTATCCGCTCCCATGTCGGAGGTAAAGTTATCTCGCGCGATGCGTTTGGCGAGCGATTTCGCCGCCTCCCGCCATGCAGGTTGCCTCGGAGGCGGGAGTGGGGCAAACCAGCGGAATGAATTCGATATTAGCACCCGCTTTGCCGCAAACCGGCAGGCTAATGTCAAATTCAAAACTCCACTGGAAAACCTTATGGTTACTGGTGGTCCTTCGATTCTGACATTTGCAAGAATGCCCGCCGCACCTGATGCAAAATGTCAGAATTGGACCGCTTGGGCCTGTTCGCTTCTGACGGAATCTGAGGCGGGGACTCCATACTTTTGATTTGACGCGTTTTCTTCATGACAACCGATAGCCACTTCGGCCGAAAACGCTCCAGGAGTCGCACATCCATGACGGGGACATCATGCTGCTGGTGACAGGGGGCGCCGGTTTTATCGGATCGAATCTCGTGGCCGCGCTGAACGACGCCGGACGCGGCGACGTGGCGGTGTGTGATGCGCTGGGCCACGACGGCAAATGGCGTAACCTCGTCAAGCGGCAGCTTGCGGATATCGTTCCTCCCGCAGAATTGCCGAGTTGGCTGGGGGGCCGCCGTCTCGACGCGGTCGTTCATCTCGGCGCGATCTCCGAAACCACCGCGACCGACGGCGATCTCGTCATCGAGACCAACTTTCGCCTGTCGCTGCGATTGCTCGACTGGTGTACCGCGACCGCGACGCCTTTCATCTATGCCTCGTCGGCATCGACCTATGGCGATGGCCGGCAGGGCTTTCGCGACGATCAGTCGTTGGCCGCGCTGCGGGCGCTTCGGCCGATGAATCTCTACGGCTGGAGCAAGCACCTGTTCGACATGGCGGTCGCCGGCCGCATCGCGAACGGTGAGGCGCTGCCTCCGCAATGTGCCGGTCTGAAGTTCTTCAATGTGTTCGGCCCCAACGAATATCACAAGGGCGCCATGATGAGCGTGCTGGCGCGCCGGTTCGACGACGTCAAGGCTGGCCGGCCGGTGCAGTTGTTCAAATCGCACCGTGAGGGCATCGCCGATGGCGACCAGCGCCGCGACTTCATCTATGTCGATGACGTGGTCCGCGTGATGATGTGGCTGCTGGCAACGCCTTCGGTCAGCGGTCTCTTCAATGTCGGAACGGGGAAGGCGCGCAGCTTTCGTGATTTGATGACGGCGGCTTATGTCTCGCTTGGCGCGAAGCCGAACATCGAATACGTCGATATGCCTGAGCAGATTCGCGGAGCCTACCAGTATTTTACGCAAGGTGAGGTCGAGCGCCTGCAACGCGCAGGTTACAACGGGGGCTTCACGCCGCTCGAGGAAGCGGTCGATGCCTATGTCAAAGGTTATCTCGACCGCGACGATCGCTTTCGTTGAAGGTGTTGGGGCGTGAGATCCCGAAGAACTGCGCCAGCGCAAGGTGGAAAGCGGTTTTCGGATGGGATTCTGCTCGATTAAAAGGAGAAGGCCGTAGCCTGATTCAACGCGGTTGAATCCGACTCTGGCAGTGGGTGAAGTGCTTGATGATCGATTTTGACGGCTTGTCGAATGCGTTTTCCCGCCAGACGGTGCTCTGCGTCGGCGATCTGATGCTCGACGAGTTCGTGTACGGCGAGATTTCGCGGATTTCGCCGGAGGCCCCGGCGCCGGTCATCGCGGTCCAGCGGAGCGAAATCAATGTCGGCGGCGCGGGTAATGTAGCGCGCAACATCGCCGCGCTGGGCGCGCGTTGCGTCTTTGTCGGATTGGCCGGCGAGGATGAGGCGGGCGGCAGGCTCCGCGCCGCACTCTCGCGCGAACCCCTGATCGAGCCGTCATTGATTTCGGATCCGGCGCGGCCGACGACGCGCAAAGTGAGATTCGTTTCTGAGCATTTTTCGACCCACATGCTGCGCGCCGATTGGGAAACGCCTGCTCCGGCGTCCGGGGCGGTGGAGCAGGCCCTGGTCGACGCCATTCAGTCGCAACTGCCGCGCGCCGACATCGTGCTGTTGTCGGACTATGCGAAGGGAGTGTTGACGGCGCGGGTGATCCGTACCGTCATCGATGCCGCCCGCGGGCTCGGCAAGCGCGTGATCGTCGATCCGAAGAGCGCCAATTTCGGCATCTATCGCGGCGCGACCCTGCTGACGCCGAACCGGAAGGAATTTGCGGACGCGACCCGCAGCCGCGCCGACGATCAGGCCAGCATTGCGGCGGCGGCACGCGAGGTGATGCAGATCGCGGATTGCGAAGCCGTGCTGGTGACGCAAAGCGAGCACGGGATGACGCTCGTGCCGGGCGAGGGTCAGGTCATTCACGTTCCCGCGCACACCGTCAAGGTTCGCGACGTGACCGGCGCCGGCGACACTGTCGTCGCCACGCTGGCGGTTTCGCTCGCCGCCGGGGCCGATTGGGAGACAGCGTTGCGGGCGGCAAGCGCCGCCGCCGCGGTGGCGGTAGGCAAAAGCGGCACGGCGATCGTCACGCTCGCCGAACTCCGCAGAAATATTCTGGCGCCGGCGTCTCTGGCGGCCGAAGAGAAAATTGTGCGATCGGCGGCCGACCTTGACGCGCGGTTGTCGGCGTGGCGTGACCAGGGCCTGCGGATCGGCTTCACCAACGGTTGTTTCGACATCCTGCATCCGGGTCACGTCAAGGTGCTGACCGCAGCACGCGCGATCTGCGACCGGCTGATCGTCGGATTGAACAGCGACGCATCCGTGGCACGGCTCAAGGGAGAGGGCCGGCCTATTCAGGACGAGGAGGCGCGGGCGGAGGTGCTGGCTGCGCTCGAGGCCGTCGACCTCGTGGTGATTTTCGAAGAGGACACGCCGTTGAAGCTGATCGAGCGGACCGAGCCGAACGTGCTCGTCAAAGGCGGGGATTACTCGCTCGAACAGGTCGTCGGTCATGAATTCGTCACCGCGCATGGTGGCGAGGTCGTGCTGATCGATATTCTGCAGGGCTTCAGCACCACGTCTTTGGTAAAACGCGCGGGAGGCAGGGTATGAGAACCCTGTTCGCCCGCGGCCGGCGCTTTTCCGCTCCGTGTATGGTCCGGGCTATCGCCTCATGACTCGGCATCCGAAGTTGACCTCGCGCAACGTCCTGATTGCGCTGCATGACCTCGTGATGGTCGTGGCGGCGCTGCTCGTGAGCTGTTACTTCCGTTTTGACGATCGTGAATTTGCCCTGCGCCTGCCGTTGCTCCTGAAGGCGCTGCCCTATTTCCTCGTCATCAGTCTCGTTGTCTTTTATGTCTTCAACCTGACGACGACGAAATGGCGGTTCATTTCTCTCGTGGACGCCCTCAATATCGTCAAGGCGTCATCGGTTCTGGGGTTCGTCGTTCTTGTCTTCGACTATGTCGTCGTCGCGCCCAATCTCTATGGCACGTTCTTTCTCGGAAAGAAGACGATCATACTGTACTGGCTGTTGCAGATATTCCTGCTCGCAGCGACGCGCTTTACCTATCGGTATTTCCGCTACAGGCGCACCCTTTTTCACGTCAAGGCCGACGACGCGACGCCGGCCATCGTGATCGGCCGTGCCGCGGATGCCGAAATTCTCTTGCGCTCGGTCGAGAGCGGCGCGGTCAAGCACTTGCGGCCGGTCGGCCTGTTGTCGCCGTCGGCGGCCGACATCGGTCAGACGATACGTGGGGTGCCGGTCCTTGGCGCAGTAGACAGGCTCGAAGACGTGATCACGGACTTTGCCGAGCGGCGCAGCGTGATCAAGCGCATTATCATGACGCCCTCGGCATTCGAACCCGAAGCTCAGCCCGAGGCCGTTCTCGCGCGGGGCCGCAAGCTGGGATTGAAGGTCAGCCGGTTGCCGTCGCTCGGCGAGGAGGGCGATATTCCGCGCCTGACGCCGGTTGCCGTCGAGGATCTCCTGCTTCGCCCGAGCCGGTCCATCGACTATGAGCGGCTCGGCGGGCTGATCAAGGACAAGTCGATCGTCGTGACCGGCGGCGGCGGATCGATCGGATCCGAAATCTGCAAACGCGTCGTGACGTTCGGCGCGAGCCGGCTGCTGATCATCGAGAATTCCGAACCTGCGCTCTACGCGATCATGGAGGAACTGGGGACGAGAACCCGGGCCGCTGTGGTGGAGGGCCGCATCGCTGATATTCGGGACCGCGAGCGGCTGATGCGCCTGATGAACGAATTCAGGCCCGATATCGTGTTCCATGCGGCGGCGCTCAAACACGTGCCTATTCTCGAGCGCGACTGGAGCGAGGGCGTCAAGACCAACATCTTCGGTTCGGTCAATGTCGCCGATGCGGCGCTGGCGGCGGGCGCCGAAGCCATGGTGATGATCTCGACCGACAAGGCGATCGAGCCGGTCTCGATGCTCGGACTGACCAAGCGTTTTGCCGAGATGTACTGTCAGGCCCTCGACCGCGAGTTGGCGCAGCGCACCGACGACAAGATTCCGATGCGGCTGATTTCGGTCCGCTTCGGCAACGTGCTGGCGTCGAACGGATCGGTGGTGCCGAAATTCAAGGCGCAGATCGAAGCGGGCGGTCCCGTGACCGTCACGCATCCGGACATGGTTCGCTATTTCATGACGATCCGCGAAGCCTGCGATCTCGTCATCACCGCGGCGAGCCATGCGGCGATGCCGGAACGGCATGACGTATCGGTATATGTGCTGAATATGGGCCAGCCGGTGAAGATCGTCGATCTCGCCGAACGCATGATCAGCCTGTCCGGCCTGCAACCCCACCACGACATCGAAATCGTCTTTACCGGCGTGCGGCCGGGCGAGCGGTTGAATGAAATCCTGTTTGCGAGCGAGGAGCCGACGATCGAGATCGGCTTGCCGGGCATCTTGGCGGCGAAGCCGAACGAGCCGCCGATGGACATGCTGCACAAGTGGATCGCGGTTCTTGCGGAAGCCGTCGCCAATGAGGACAAGTCGAAGATCCGCTCGGTCTTGAAGGACGCGGTGCCGGAATTCGGGACCCATCCCTGACGGACCTCGCCCCGGCTGTCGGCGCGGTTATTCCGTAAGTTCGATTGAGGCCGGTTTTTTTTCGGCGCGCTCGACGCTGAAGATCCAGACGAGGCCCCCGAGCGCGCCGACGACAAAAAACACCGCGCCGTACAGGAGCGAGACGTTGACGCCTTCGCTCGTGGCCAGTCCGGCGTAGCCGAAAATCAGCGCCATGGAAGCCTCGCGCACGCCCCAACCGGCGATCGAGATCGGCAGCATCGTAATCAGCATGACCGGAGGAATGAGCAGGAAGATCTCGCTGAAATGGATCGGCGCGGCGATCGCGCGCACGACACACCATGCGATCACGATGGCCTGGACATGGATGAATAGCGACAGAAACGCGATCTTCAGCCCGCGCCCGCGACCGAAAATGGCATGGCCGGTGATGATCGAACAGGCGCGAAGATGGTTTATCGCCCTGATATTCCGGAGCCATGGCCAATGCAGTCTGCCGAGAAGCAGGAAGCTGCCGGCTGCGGCCAGCGCGGCGAAATCGACCAATAGCAGCGCAAGCCGCCCCTGGGGATCGCCGATCAGCCGGTAACTCCATGGCAGACTGGCGACGATCAGCACGGCGAGCGCGATCAGGCCGATCGCGCGGTCGACGAAGATCGAATAGGCCGCTGCGCGCCAGCCCGCCGGGCCCTGTCCGACCAGCCAGAGCCGCATGGCGTCGCCGCCGATCGATGAAGGCAGCGTCTGGTTGAAGAACGAGCCGATCATGCAGTAGCGCACCGCCCGCGCGATCGTGAGCGGCGCGCCGCAGTCGGCGCTGATTTCCCGCCAGCGTAGCGCGCTGGTAATAACCTGCAGCAAGGTCACGGCGACGGCGAACGCGATCCATCCCGCGCCGGCAAAACCGAGACGCGAGACGAGGTCGGAGAAATCGACCTTGCGGAGAGCAAGGTAGAGCAGGGCAGCCGAGACCAGTATTTTTGCCGTTGAAAGCAGGATCTGGCGCATTGCGCTTGTATGTGCCGGGATTAAGCTGGCTGCCGGTGACCTTCCGGACGATAGTCGATGGCCCTGTTGCCTTGGTATGGTTTTGGGGAGCGTCTGGCAATAGTCGCGCGATGGGCGTTTGCGATCCGCTTCGACCCTCTGATCGCCGTTGGTAAAAAGACCGGCTACCCCATGTCGGGGCTGCGCACCGGCCCGGATACCCTGAGGAGGGAATGCTCTGAGGAGAGAAATATCGGATCACCCGATACTGGTCACCGGCGCGGCGGGGTTCATCGGATTTCATGTCGTTGCCCGGCTCCTGGAGCAGGGGCACCGGGTTGTCGGAATCGACAATCTCAACAGCTACTACGATCCCGCGCTCAAGGCGGCTCGGCTGGACATGCTGCGCAAGGATCCGCGGTTCCACTTCGTCAAGGCCGATCTAGCCGATCGCGCGATGACGGCCTCGCTGTTCGCCGAACATCGCCTTTCGGTCGTGCTCCATCTCGCGGCCCAGGCGGGCGTACGCTATTCGTTGCAAAATCCGGACGCCTATGTCGATTCCAATCTCACGGCGTTCGCCAATGTCCTTGAAGGATGCCGGCACGGCGATTGCCCTCACTTGCTGTTTGCTTCGTCGTCCTCCGTTTACGGCGCGAACACGAAACTTCCGTTTTCCGTCCACGATAACGTCGACCACCCGGTCAGCCTGTACGCGGCGACGAAGAAATCCAACGAACTGATGGCGCATGCCTACAGCCATCTTTATCGCACGCCGATGACGGGACTGCGTTTCTTCACGGTGTATGGCCCGTGGTATCGGCCTGACATGGCGCTCTACAGGTTCGCTGACGCGATCGTCGGCGGACAGCCGATCAGGCTGTTCAATCACGGCAACATGCGGCGCGATTTCACCTATATCGACGACGTTGTTGAGGCCGTTATCCGCCTGATCGATCATATTCCGAGTGGCGAAGCGAACGGCGCTCAGGATCCCGGGACGAGTTCAGCCCCCTGGCGAATCTACAACATCGGCAACAACAAGCCCGCGGAATTGATGAACGTCGTCGCGCTCCTGGAGAAGGAATTCGGACGGACGGCACGAAAGGAGATGCTCCCGATGCAGCCCGGCGACGTGCAGGCGACATTCGCCGATATCGACGATCTCGCGCGCGATATCGGTTTCCGTCCCTCGACCTCGCTTGAAGATGGCATCCATCGTTTTGCAACCTGGTATTCTCGCTATCATCGGGTCGGCTAACGGTTCGGTTCTGACATTTGCATCTCGGCGCGCCGTGATCGGTTTCCGGTCGGGTCGGATCATGCTCCGGAAATCATGGCCTGGCCGCATTTTCTTGCGGCGAACCGGTATCCACGTCACCGGAAAATGCTCTAATGGACACATCAGAATGTGGAGATGGTTTTGTGAGTGAGCGCATCATCCCTTTGGTCATGTGCGGCGGCGCGGGAACCAGGCTGTGGCCGGCCTCGCGGGAAGGCCGTCCGAAGCAGTTTCTACCGCTGTTCGGGTCGCGCTCGACGTTTCAGGATACGCTGAGGCGGGTTTCCGATCCGGCGCTGTTCGAGCGGCCGATCGTGATCACCAACGCCGCCTACCGTTTCATGGTGCTGGAACAACTCGCGGAAGTCGAGCTTGAGGCGGATATCCTGCTGGAGCCGGCGCGGCGCGATTCCGGACCGGCGATCGCTGCTGGCGCCGTTTTCGCGCAGGCGCGCGACAGTGACGCCGTCGTGCTCGCGCTCGCCGCGGATCATGTGGTGCGTGATACCGATGCGTTCGTCTCCGCATGCCGTCAGGGTCTGGCTGCCGCGAATGCCGGCCGCATCGTGACCTTCGGCGTTCGGCCGGAGCGGGCGGCGACCGAGTACGGCTATATCAGCCCGGGCGCGGTGATCGCGGGCGATGTGCGCGCGGTGACGACATTCGTCGAGAAGCCCGATCCTCAAACCGCCGCGGGCTATGTCGAGGCGGGGTATCTCTGGAACAGCGGCAACTTCATGTTCCGCGCCGCTGTGCTGCTCGATGAATATCGCAACGTCGATCCCGAGAGCGTTCGGTCGGTATCGGATGCTGTGGCCCATGCCGGCCGGGATCTCGGCTTCGTCACGCTCGACCCCGCCGCCTTCGCCAAGGCGCGGGCGATTTCCATCGACTACGCCGTGATGGAAAAGACCGAACGCGCCGCCGTGGTGCCGGTCGATTGCGGCTGGTCGGATGTCGGATCGTGGCACGCGGTGTGGGAGTTGTCGGACAAGGACAGTCAGGGCAATGCGGCGCAAGGGACCGCCGTGTTCGAGGACTCCCGTAACTGTAACATCTCGACCGACAGGGCGCTGGTCGCGCTTGAGGGCGTCGACGATCTCGTGGTGGTGGCGACGCAGGATGCCGTGCTGGTATCGCGCCAGAAGGATGCCAATGGGTTAAAGCGCCTGGTCGCGAAACTGAAAGCCGTCGCGCCCCAGGTCACCGAAGAGCATCTGCGTGTTCATCGGCCGTGGGGCGCCTATCAGTCGATCGACAGGGGCGAGCGCCATCAGGTCAAGCACATTACCGTGAAGGCCGGTGAGCGGTTGTCGCTGCAAAAACATCATCATCGCTCGGAGCACTGGATCGTGGTCCGGGGCGCCGCGAAGGTCACGGTGGATGACCTCGTCAAGACCGTGCATGAGAACGAATCGATCTATATTCCGATCGGAGCCACCCACCGGCTGGAAAACCCCGGCAAGATTCCTCTGGAGCTGATCGAAGTGCAGACCGGCAGCTACCTTGGCGAGGACGACATCGTCCGGATCGAAGATGACTATCGTCGAAGCTGAGTTGCGGAGACGAATCAGCTATTCTGTGGAAACAATTGTATAGATATCCCTGTTCCCGGGACGCGGACGTCCTACAAGTTTAGGTATCATGTAATTCTTTGAATCAAAACGTGTTGGGATTGTTATTCCTCTAATCGCCACGTTCGTTATGGCGTGCTAGGGAGAGCGCACGATCAGGGTTCAGGGATGCCTGGACCGGTCGATTTCGAGGTACCTGATGAGTTTGAAGCCATCTGCATTGAAAACTGCAGGGTCGGAGCGTGTGCTGCGTGTCGGCGTGGTTGGCGCCGGTATCATGGGCAGCAATCACGGCCGTGTGCTGTCCGGTCTCGCCGGGGTCAGGCTTGCCGGCATCGTTGATCCCTTGCTCGCGCATCGCGCTCGCGCAACCGAGCTGATCGGTTGCCGGACATTCGGAACGTTCGACGAGCTGATGGCGGCCGGCGTCGACGCGGTCACGATCGCGGCGCCGACACACCTTCATTGCGAGTTGGCGCTGGCCTGCATCGAGCGCGGCGTTCACGTTCTGGTCGAGAAACCGATCGCCTCGACGGTAGAGGAAGGCTGCAAGATCGTTACCGCCGCTCAGCGCGCCGGTCTCACCTTGATGGTCGGCCATGTCGAGCGCTTCAATCCCGCGGTCGCCGCCATCAAGCAGGCGATCAAGGGCGAGGATATTCTATCGATTGCGATCACACGGGTTGGTCCGTTTCCGCCGCGCATGTCGAATGTCGGTGTCGTGATCGACCTTGCCGTGCATGACATCGATCTGATCCGCTGGTTTACCGAATCGGAAATCGTTGACGTGCAGCCCCAGCTTTCCAGCGCCGTCGCCGAGCGCGAGGATATCGCTCTGCTTCAGTTCCGAACCGCATCGGGCGTGCTCGCGCATATCAATACGAACTGGCTGACGCCGTTCAAGGCTCGCAGCGTCACGGTCGCCACTCGCGGCAAATACATCATGGGCGATCTGCTGACCCGCCAGGTCACCGAATGCTTCGGTTTCCAGCCGGACGGCAGCTATTCCATGCGTCACCTCCCGGTCGGCCATGACGAACCTTTGCGCGCCGAACTGATTGCGTTCGTCGAGGCGGTGCGCTCAGGAAAGCCTCCGGCGGTGAGCGGCGGCGAAGGTGTCGCCAGCCTCGAGATCGCGATCAAGTGCCTTGAAGCGCCGTCTTCCGTCGCGCCGCCGGTGCGGCCGGCTCCGCGCCGCGTGGTCGGCTGATCGTCCAGAGGACTGAATGCAGCAGCATATGCCTGCGAAGGCGATTCCATTCATTGATATCGTCGAACAGCGCCGCCGTCTCGGCAAACGTATCGACGATGCGGTTGCGCGGGTGCTGACGCATTGCCAGTTCATCAACGGTCCCGAGGTCGCTCGCCTGGAATCCGATCTGGCCGCATTCAGCGGCGCGCAGCATGTGGTGGCCTGCGCCAGCGGCACCGACGCGCTGCTGATGGTGCTGCTGGCGAAAAACGTCGGCCCCGGCGATGCGGTGATCTGTCCGACGTTCACATTCTGCGCCACCGGCGAGGTCGTGGCGCTGCTCGGCGCGACGCCGGTGTTTGTCGATGTCGATGAAGCGACGTTCAATATCGACGTCGCTTCGCTGAAAAGCGGCATCGCGGTCGCCAAAAAGCAGGGCCTCCGGCCCAAGGCCGTCATTCCCGTCGACCTGTTCGGTCAGCCCGCCGATCACGATGCGGTCGCAGCCGTGGCGGCGACTGAGGGCATGTTCGTTCTCGATGACGCCGCGCAAGGTTTCGGCGCGACCTACAAGGGGAAACGGCTGGGTACGTTTGGACTTGCGACCGCGACCAGTTTCTTCCCCGCCAAGCCGCTCGGCTGCTATGGCGACGGCGGCGCGATCTTCACCGACGATGACGAACTGGCGGACACGTTGCGCAGCGTGCGCGTGCACGGGCAGGGCTCCGATAGGTACGACAATGTGCGGCTGGGTCTGACCGGCCGCCTCGATACGATGCAGGCAGCGATCCTGATCGAGAAGCTTAAGGTATTTCCCGACGAGATCGCAGCGCGGGACGCGGCGGCGCGGCGTTACAACGAAGCTCTCGAGGACGTTGCGATCGTGCCTCGCGTGGCGCCGGATTGCACGTCGGTATGGGCGCAGTACACCATCCGGCTTCCGGGCGGAGACCGCGAGGCGCTGGCCTCCGCGCTGAAGGCGCAAGGCATTCCGACGGCGATCTATTATCCGAAGTCGCTGCATCAGCAGACCGCGTACCGGAATTTCCCGGTCGCCGCCGCAGGTCTTGCCGTCAGCGAAAGGCTGTCGCGCGAGGTCATCAGCCTGCCGATGCATGCTTACCTCGATGAATTGACCCAGGAGCGGATCATCGAGGCTGTGCGCGCCGCGCTTGCGAACTGATTTCGCCATTTTGCGCCGGGGGGCGATCCTGTAGAAACGCCGGATGCTTGGACGCATTTTCACCGTCGGCGGATATACGCTGCTCTCGCGACTGACGGGGTTTGCGCGCGACATTGTGCTCGCTGCGATTCTCGGCGCCGGGCCGGTCGCGGATGCCTTCTTCGTCGCGTTGCGCCTGCCGAATCATTTCCGGGCGATTTTCGCCGAGGGAGCCTTCAACGCGGCGTTCGTGCCGGCCTATGCGCATGTTCATGGCGAGGGGGGCGATGCCTCGGCGCGACTGTTCGCCGATCGCATCTTCACGCTGCTGTTCCTGTCCCAGGTCGTTTTGCTCGTCGTGGCGTGGATTTTCATGCCGCAGGTCATGAGCATCCTGGCGCCGGGTTTTTCCGACGACGTCGAGCAACGACGGCTTGCGATCGAACTGACGCGGATCACCTTTCCCTATCTTCTCCTGATTACGCTGGTGACGCTGTACGGCGGCATGTTGAACGTCATGCATCGCTTTGCCAGCGCGGCGGCGGCCCCGATCTTCCTCAACCTGTCGATGATCATGACGCTGGCGCTCGCCGCCTTTTTCCCGAGCGCCGGCCATGCGGCGGCGTGGGGCGTGCTGATCTCCGGCTTCCTTCAGGTTTTTTTGCTGGCTGGCGATCTCGGCCGGCATGGCGGATTGCCGCGGTTCTCGCCGATCGAACTGAGCGACGACATCAGATCATTTTTTCGCGCGCTTGGGCCCGCGACCGTGGGCTCGATGGGCACGCAACTGGCGATGTTCGCCGATACCATCATCGCGACGTTTCTCCCGACCGGGGCACTGTCGGCGCTGTATTACGCCGACCGGCTCAACCAACTGCCGATCGGGGTGATCGGCATCGCCATCGGCACTGTGCTGCTGCCGGAAATGTCACGGCGGATTACGGGCGGCGATCATGAGGGGGCGACGGCGTCGCAGCGCCGGGCGTTCGAGTTCACGCTGTTGTTTTCGATGCCGTTCGTCGCGGCGTTTCTCACCGTGCCGGATGTCATCATGCGGGCGATGTTTGCGCGCGGCGCGTTTTCCGCAGCCGATGCCGCGGCCGCGGGAGCGACGCTGTCGGCTTACGCGGTAGGCCTCATCCCTTTCGTGCTGATCCGCAGCGCGGTCGCCACGTTCTACGCGCGCAAGAACACCGCGACGCCGGTGAAAGCCTCGCTCACGGGGATCGGAGTCAATCTCGCGCTCAAGGTCGCGTTGATGGGCTCGCTGGCGCAGGTCGGTCTCGCATTGGCCACCGCCATCGGTGCGTGGGTCAATCTGCTGCTCGTGATCGGATTTGCGGTGCGGGCGGGCTACTTCGAGATCGACCGTTCGTTGCGGGTCTCGCTCGGCAAATTCCTTGTTGCAGGCCTGGTGCTCGCGGCGGTGTTGTGGCTGACTGCGCACGTCGCCTCGGCGCAGTTCGCGCAATGGAGCACGATGCGCGACGAAGCGGCTCTTGGACTCCTGATCGTCGTCGGTGCGCTCGTCTATGCTAGCGTGATCCTGCTGCTGTTCGGCCCGCGCTGGCTGAGGTCGCTGGTGCGGGGCTAGCCTCGTGGGGCTGCCCTGCAGTATAACGACCCTGCAACGGCGGAGATCATATGGCTCCCGTGAAATTCGGCATCGGCCAGAGCGTCCGGCGCAAGGAAGACGACGCGCTTATTCGCGGCAAAGGCCGCTATACCGACGACCATGCGCCGCCCGGCGCGTTGCATGCGCTGATGCTGCGCTCGCCGCATGCCCATGCGACCTACAGGATCGATGCGTCGCGCGCCCGTGGCCTGCCGGGCGTCGCCCTGATCCTCGCCGCGGCCGACGTCGTAGACCTCGGCGGCTTGCCCTGCCAGTTCAACCTTCCGGACCAGCCTTTCACCGCGCCGCCGTATCCGATCCTTCCCCGCGACGAGGTGCGGCACGTCGGCGACGCCGTTGCTTTCGTGGTGGCCGACACCGTCGAGCACGCGCGCGATGCGCTCGAGGCGCTCGAGGTGGAGTGGAGGCCGCTCGCCTCGGTGGTAGGTGTCGACAACGCTGTGAAGAAGGGAGCGCCTCAGGTCTGGCCCGATCATGCTGGCAATCTCCTGTTCGACGTTTCGATCGGTGACAAGAATGCGACTGACGCCGCATTCGCTGGTGCGCATGCGGTGGCGGAAATCTCGATCGTCAATCCGCGCGTCGTCACCAACTACATGGAGACGCGCGCCGCCGTCTGCGAATACGACGCGAGGCACGATCGCCTGACGCTGACGGTCGGCAGTCAGGGCAGCCATCGGCTGCGCGAGATTCTTTGCCGCTCCGTGCTGAAGATTCCGACGGAAAAGATGCGTGTGATCTGCCCCGATGTCGGCGGCGGATTCGGCACCAAGCTGTTTCCCTATCGCGAATACGCCCTGATCGCGGTCGCGTCGAAAAAACTTCGCAAGGCTGTCAAATGGACGGCCGAGAGATCGGATCATTTCGTCGGTGACTCGCAAGGCCGCGACAATGTCACGACCGCACGCATGGCGCTTGCGCAAGACGGCAGGTTCCTCGGCATGGACGTCGACCTGATGGGCGACATGGGAGCCTATCTCTCCACCTTCGGTCCCTACATTCCCTATGGCGGAGCGGGGATGCTGCCGGGCCTTTACGATATCCAGGCGTTTCATTGCCGTGTGCGCGCCGTGTTCACCAACACCGTGCCGGTGGATGCCTATCGCGGCGCGGGCCGTCCCGAGGCGGCCTATGTGGTGGAGCGGCTGGTCGATGCCGCGGCGCGCAAGCTCGGCATGACACCGGACGCCATCCGGCGCAGGAATTTCATTTCGCCGAAAGCGATGCCGTACAGGACGGCGACCGGCAAGGTCTATGACTCCGGCGATTTCGCAGCGCATATGAAACGCGCCCAGGAGATCGCAAACTGGAAGGAATTTCCGAAGCGGGCGAAGGCTGCGAAAAAGCGGGGTCTGGTTCGCGGCATCGGGCTTGCGACCTATGTCGAGGTTTGCGGCACGATGGGGCGGGAGCGGGCCGACGTGCGGCTCAACGCAGACGGCGACGTTACCGTGCTGATCGGCACGCAGTCGAGCGGGCAGGGCCATGCCACCGCCTATGCGCAGATCATCGCCGATCAGTTCGGACTGCCGCCGGAACGAATTCATATGATCCAGGGCGACACCGACCTGGTCGTCTCCGGTCTCGGCACCGGCGGATCGAGTTCGATTCCCTCCGGCGGCGTCAGCGTCGAGCGGGCGACCCGCAAGCTCGGCGCCCAGCTCTGCGAGATCGCGTCCGAGGCGCTTGAAACCAGTTCGGCCGATCTCGAAATCAGCGACGGCTCGGTTCGTATCGCGGGCACCGACCGTTCCGTTTCCTTCGCCGATCTTGCAAAGCGCGTCACCGATCCCTCGAAGCTGACAGCCAACGAGAGTTTCAGCAGCGCCGACGGCACCTATCCGAACGGCACCCACGTGGTGGAGGTCGAGATCGACCCGGCGACCGGAAAGATCGGGTTGATCAACTATGTCGTCGTTGACGATTTCGGCATGACGTTGAATCCGCTTCTGCTGGCGGGGCAGATCCATGGCGGCACCATGCAGGGCATCGGCCAGGCGCTGATGGAGCAGGCGGTCTACGATGCCGCCGACGGGCAGCTCGTCACCGGCACGTTCATGGATTATGCGCTGCCACGCGCAGCCGACGGCACCTCAATCACGTTTGAGACCCGCAATGTCCCCTGCGCCACCAATCCTCTCGGGGTGAAGGGGGCAGGCGAAGCGGGCGCCATCGGCTCCTGCCCGGCGGTGATCAACGCCATCATCGACGGCCTGTGGCGCGAATACGGAATCGACCACATCGACATGCCGGCCACGCCGGAGCGAGTCTGGACGGCGATCCGGGAAGCTCAGCGCCATGACTAATTAGGACGTGTACCCATAAATTTGACGGCGTGACGGTCCTTCATCCGCTTTGCTTGGTATCGGCCGATGACACGCGATGTTGCGAAGTGGCGATGCGCATTGCTAGGATGGCAAATCCTTTGACAAGTTGCGCAAGTAGGCATCAACGCGTTTTAACAACAGAGCGCAACGTTGGATCGTGGCCTCGCTGTCATCAAAATCTCGGCGATCAAGCACAAGAAATTCTCGGACGATCGAGCCGGCAGGAAACTGCCGCCAGCTCAAGTCAATGTGATGCCACTCGTCACCCACCGGCAGACCATTCCAGAAATGGGTTTGTTCGCCTTCACCTGTCCAGACTTTACCCTTGATGACTTCGGTTTCTGGATAATAGTGCTGCACAACTCGGGAGGTTGGATAACATTGACCCAACGCGGGATTGCCGGCTTGCCCCGCCCCGTAAGCGGTTTGTCTATCCCAGGACGATTCCAATGCTTCACGAAGACGCAACATAAAGGTTGGGTCAGACCTCAGCATTTCGGGGATTGATAAGTCGCGAGTGGCTTCACCGACTCACTGTATCACAAGCTCGCACTTCCACGCCCATCCGGCGCGCAAGAATAAAGGGGCGAACCGGCGGTTCGCCCCTTTGCCGAATGTCTTATGTCCCGATTGGGCCGGACCCTACTTCGTGACCTGCCCGCGGATTTCGCCGCCCGGATGGGCTGCCGTATGGACATTGACGTAGTATTTGCCGGCCAAAAGGTCGGCGGCCTGCGCGTCGGTCAGCGTGGCGCTGCCTTCGGCGGGACTGGAGGTCGCATTTGGGATTGCAACCGCAATGCCCGCGTTCTGACCCGCGGCTGCCGGGCCGTGGAAATGGGCGGCCGTCGCCGGGCCGGTCAGACCCGAATAGGTCAGCTTCCAGGTCAGTTTTTTGGTCGCGGGATCATAGTTCGCGTCGACCGTCCCCGTGCCCTTGCTGGTATTGGCGGGTACTTCGGATGCGCCGTTCAGGGTTGCTTTGAGCGTTTCGGCGGACGCCTGGCCTGCCAAACCGATCGCGGCAGCGAAAGCGAGTGTGACGAACGAAATCTTGGCGGCTTTCATCGTTATCTCCTGATCATGTTCGGGTTGGCGCGAGCTTTAACCGCGCGCACCACCACTTGTTCCAGATGCAGGAGGGGCTAGTGTGGTGATTCAGAAGTTCGCTTCCTTGCCCAATCGAGTCCGTCAAGCGAACTTCTGAACCCTAAACCACACTAGAATCATAAAGTTGCTCGTGTCCCTTTGATTCCGAAGTTCGCATCAAAGGTTGCTGCAAGGGTATGCGAACTTCGGAATCGGGACACTAGTGGTCCAATTCTAACATTTGCATCCCGTTGCCGCAGGGAGTTCTTGCAAATGTTAGAATCAAAGGACCACTAGCAACTATCAGGTTTCTAGTGGAGTTTTGAATTTGACATTCGCCTGACACGTTCGCTGCAAAGTGGGTAGCGAATGTCAAATTCACTCCACTAGTTGGTTCCGAACGCCTTGAAAGTAATGATGGTGTGGGTGTCCTGAATGCCCGGAATGACCTGCACCTTTTCGTTCACGAAATGCCCGATATCGGTGTCGTTATCGACGTAAAATTTGGCCAGCAGATCGTAGTCGCCGGCGGTGGAATAGATCTCCGAGGCGATCTCGGCCTCCGCGAGAGCGTTGGCGACGGCATAGGATTGGCCGAGCTTGCACTTGAACTGGACGAAGAAAGGAACCATCGCTTATCTCCGGAGGACGTCAACTTGCAATATAACGCTTTCGGGCCGCGTGAATACCGAGCCAGCCGAAAAATCCAGCCGACCGTCGACTGAGAAGAGACATCCGGCGTCCGGCGCGCGCCTATGCCTGCCGTGAATGAATACCTATGCTGTGCAATCCGACGACCCTGGCGCGAGAATACGAATGACAGTTCCGATTGCCTTGACCATCGCCGGATCCGACTCCAGCGGGGGGGCGGGAATCCAGGCCGACCTCAAGACATTCGCGGCGCTGGGAGTTTATGGCGCGTCCGTTATCACGGCTCTGACGGCGCAGAACACGCAGGGCGTCTCGGGGGTCCACCATGTGCCGGCGGATTTCGTGACCGCGCAGATCGATGCGGTGTTCAGCGATCTCGATGTCGGAGCCGTCAAGGTCGGCATGGTCGCGGACGCCGCCGTGATCGACGCCATCGCCGACGGCCTGTCGCGCTGGTCGCCCGCGCATGTGGTGCTCGATCCGGTGATGGTCGCGACCTCGGGGGCTCGCCTGCTGGAGCGCGATGCGGTGGAGGCGTTGCGGAGCAAACTTGTTCCGCGTGCGCAATTGATAACGCCGAACCTGCCGGAGGCGGCGGCGCTGCTCGATGAAGCCGTCGCCGAAAGCGAGAGCGACATCGCGCGGCAGGGGCAGCGCCTGCTGGCGCTCGGCTGTGCGGCGGTCCTGATCAAGGGCGGGCACGGCCGTGGCGCGGAAAGCATCGACTATCTCGTCACCCACGACGGGATGCTGGCGCTTGCCGCTGCGCGCATCGCGACGAAAAACACCCATGGCACGGGCTGTTCGCTGTCGTCGGCCATCGCAGCCGGCCTTGCGAAAGGCGACGACACCGAAACCGCCGTGCGCGGCGCGAAGACTTACATCACCGAAGCGATCGCGGCGGCGGACCGGCTCGGCGTCGGTCACGGCCACGGACCGATCCACCATCTGCACAGGCTGGATCGCGGCTGACAGGTGTCGCCATCGAGATGATGCCTGTCATTGCGTTGTCATGACATCGTGTTAGCTGCTCCGTCATGGGGAGCGACGAGATGAACGAAGGCAATCCGGATTATCGTTTCCGAACCCTGTTCATCTCCGACATTCATCTGGGCGCTGGCGGTTCTCAAGCCGACCAGTTGCTGGATTTTCTCAGGCATCACGATGCCGAGACGATCTACCTCGTCGGCGATATCGTCGATGGCTGGGCGCTGAAGTCGAACTGGCACTGGCCGCAGTCGCATAACGACTTCGTCCAGAAGATGCTGCGCAAGGCGCGCAAGGGCGCGACGATTATCTACGTTCCCGGCAATCATGATGAATTCCTGCGATCCTACTATGGAACGCATTTCGGCGGCATCGAAGTCGTCGAGAGCGCGATCCACGAGGGCGCCGACGGGCGGCGCTATCTCGTCATCCACGGCGATATCTTCGATCTCGTGGTCCAGAACGCGCGCTGGCTCGCCCACCTCGGCGATAAAGCCTACGACTTCGCGATCCGCCTCAACCGCTTCGTCAACGCATTCCGCCGCTCGTTCGGGTTTCCGTACTGGTCGCTGTCGAAATGGGCGAAATTCAAGGTCAAGAATGCGGTGAACTACATCGGCGCATTCGAGCAGATGCTGGCCGGCGAAGCCCGTCGTCACGGCGCCGACGGCGTGATCTGCGGTCACATCCATCACGCCACGATCCGCGACGAGCGAGACATACGCTACATGAACTGCGGTGACTGGGTGGAGAGTTGCACCGCGCTGGCGGAGCACGAGGATGGCCGGTTTGAGATCATCACCTGGACCGACACGCTGCGGCGATCGTCGCCCCTCATGCTGACCAGCGCGCGTGCCGCCTGAATGCGTATCCTGATCGCAACCGACGCGTGGCTTCCGCAGATCAACGGTGTGGTGCGGACGCTGGCGATGACCGCCGCCGCGGTAAAGCCTCTCGGCGCCGACATACACTTTCTTACGCCGCAATCGTTCCGGACTGTTGCTCTGCCGTGTTACTCCGGCCTGCGCGTCGCGCTGCCGACGCCCCGCAAGATCGCAGCACTGATTGCGGAGGCCGCTCCCGACAGCATTCACATCGCGACCGAGGGGCCGATCGGTCTCCTGGTGCGCCGCTATTGCCGCAAGCACGGGCGGCCGTTCACCAGCAGCTTCCATACCCGCTTTCCGGATTACGTTTCGGCGCGGGCGCCGATTCCGGAAGCGTGGGTATGGAGCGCGTTGAATCGGTTCCATGGCGCCAGCAGCGCGGTCATGGCGGCAACCCCGGCACTTGCAGACGAATTACGTCAGCGTGGTTTTCGCAATGTGGTGCTATGGCCGCGCGGTGTCGACCTTGGCCTGTTTCATCCGCGCCCGACCAATCTCTGCCTGCCGCGCCCGATCTTTTTGTCGGTCGGTCGCGTCGCGGTCGAGAAGAATCTCGATGCCTTTCTCAGTCTCGATCTTCCCGGGACAAAGGTTGTCGTCGGCGACGGACCGGCGCGCGCGTCTCTTGAGCGGGCTTATCCGGATGCGGTCTTTCTCGGCGCGCGCACGGGCGAACAACTTGCGGAGACCTATGCCGCCGCCGACGTCTTTGTGTTCCCGAGCCGCACCGATACCTTCGGCCTGGTTCTTCTCGAAGCGCTGGCGAGCGGCGTACCGGTCGCGGCCCTCCCTGTGGCCGGTCCCCGTGATGTCATCGGCGATGCTCCGGTCGCCGTTCTCGACGAAGATTTGCGGTCGGCGTGTCTGGCTGCGCTGAAAATCGCTCCCGCGGCTTGCCTTGACTTCGCCGCAAGCCTCACGTGGGAGAAATCGGCCCGCATTTTCGTCAGCAATATCGCAGAGGCTTGCGCGGCCGAAGTGGGATGCGAGGCATGTCTCGTCACTCCGCAGTTCGTTGCCTGATCCGCGCCGGGTTCGCGATGGAAAATGTGGTCAGGAAAAGAACGCGATCTTTTCGGCCTGAGTCATACGCCGGATCGGAGCCAGCGGGTCGGAGCGGGGTGCGGCGCGCGAGACAATGCCGCTCTCCAGCAGCGATGCGCCGAGCGACGGCGGCTCGGCAATCTCGGGAATGGTCGCGGACTGCTCATGAGGACTTGCATTGGAGCTATTAGCAGCGGATTCGAAAGCCTGCTCCGGTTCGGCAATCACCGGATCGCCGATAGCGGCGTCTACGGTTTCGGACTCGTCGAAATCGGGCGCGCCCATTTCGAGAGCGATCATATCCAGCACGGCATCGTCATGCGCCGCGTCCTGTTCGCTCACGGCCGCAACCGGTTGTTCGCAACGGGTTTCCGTGTTTGCAGTATCGACGGTATCGACCTGCGCTTCGGATGAGGAAGCCGCGTTTTCCGATTCAACGCTGGAGTTTCTCACCGTTTCATCGTGAGAAACTCCAGGTTCTTGATTCGATGCGTTTTCTTCATGTGAACCGGACTCCGCGTCGCTCGAAAACGCTGTGACGGCATCGGGGGGCGCCTGCTCCGAAGGCGCGGTGTCGTCCGGCGAGGCGACAGTTTCGTGGTCGGCTGCCGGAGGCGGGCGCGCTGTTTCCGCGCGCGGTGAAGTCGTCGCGGCAGGAGAGTCCGACAACTCGTCGAGCGTCGACTCGATCAACCCGAATACAACTTGAAGCGCCGCGGAATCGTCTCTGGCGGCGAGCTGCTCGTGAACAGCATCAATTGCGCCAGCCTGCGAATCGAGAATATCGCAAATCCGGCTGTCGCCGCCGATCTCGCGCCACCTCCACGAGATTTCGCGGATGATGCGAACGCCCTTCTCGATCGGGGCGAGCGCATCGTCCATGATCCGCTTGTCGAATGACGCGGCTGCGGCGGCTTTCGCTTCGGCGATGCTAACCTTGATCGCGGCGAGAGCCTTGGGCAGCGCGTCGCTGGCCGCTGCCTGCTGTTGGGCGGCGGCGACGGTCTGCTCGATGCGTGCAACCGCATCGAGCACCATGGTGGTATCCGCATTGCGGTTGCGCTTGGCGTATTCGGTCAGAAACCATCGGCCCCGCGACGTCTCCATGAAGGCTTCGCGAATGGCGTCGAAGTCCGCAGCGCTGGGCGGAGCAGCGCTGGCGGACATCGGCGACAGGGCGAAAGCTTCATCGGCCATGGCAAACTCGTCGCGCAAATCATTGTGCGTAACTGTAACGATCACCATGATCCGCCGCAAATCGCAATTGAATTGACGCGGTCCGAATCAGAAATCCCCGACTCCGTCGCGTCGGGACGCCCAGTGATTCGCCGTAGGCCGGCCCCATGATTCGGTCGTCGCGCCATCTGGACGCTCGGCCGGCGGAATCAGCCCCAAAGCGCGGCGTCGGGCGGATAGACGGTGCTGCCGTCGTAGCGGAGACCGTCGTCGCGATCCTTGGCGAGCAACAGCGGACCATCGAGATCGACGAAACGGGCCTGCTGTGCGATCAGCATGGCGGGCGCCATCGACAGCGAGGTCGCGACCATGCACCCGACCATGATTTCGAAGCCCAGCGCTTGCGCCGCATCGGCCATGGCGAGGGCTTCGGTCAGGCCGCCGGTCTTGTCGAGCTTGATGTTAATGGCGTCGTAACGTTCGCGAAGGCCGTCAAGCGAGGTGCGGTCATGGACGCTTTCATCGGCGCAAATGCTGATGACCCTGCGAATTCGCGCCAGCGCCTCGTCTTTGCCCGCGGGCAGCGGTTGCTCGACGAGCGTGACGCCGGCGGCCTCGCATGCCGCCAGGTTCCGCTCCAGGTTATCAAGCGTCCATGCCTCGTTGGCGTCGACGATCAGTTCCGATTCCGGAGCCTGTTTGCGCACGGCCGCGATGCGTTCGGCATCGCCGTCGCCACCAAGCTTGACCTTGAGGAGAGGCCGACGCGCGGCTTTTGCCGTTGCGGCCGCCATGGCCTCAGGCGTGCCGAGCGAGATGGTGTAGGCCGTGGAACGAGGGGCCGGGGCAGGGCGATCCAGCAATGTCCAGATGCGTCGGCCGCTGCATTTGGCCTCGAGATCGCACAGCGCGCAGTCCAGAGCATTGCGCGCCGCCCCGGCGGGCATGGTAGATGAGAGAGAGAGGCGATCCAGACCCGCGGCGACAGGCTCCTGCATCGCGAGAAGGCTGGCGAGCACGCTCTCGGGAGTTTCTCCATAGCGGGCGTATGGAACGCATTCTCCTCGACCGGTGCGCCCGCTCCGGCTGATCTCGGCGACGGCCACGACGGCTTCGGTCTTCGCCCCACGGCTGATCGTGAAACTGCCCGCGATCGGCCAGCGCTCGATGCGGCATCGCAGCGTGGTTACGTCGTTCCGCGACGTTTTCAAATTGGGCAAGTTGGGCAGATCCGGAATTAGGCAGGCCTGAACGCTTCGCAGACGGTCGTGAGCGTGAAGGATATCGCACCACGAGTAGCTGACGTCATGTTAAAAGCTTCGCCTTGATAATAGCAGAGATTCGGGCCGGGAGCTGGTTTTGGGTGATAGCCCCACACTGCAGCAGATTGCGCGCGGCGATGCTCTGGCGCTGTGTGCGGCCGGAACCTGGACGGCGCGTTTCGCGCCCGCGCTCGAGCGGATGGTGGCGGATGCGGAAAAACTGGCCGGTAGCCGGTCAGGTATCTTCATCGACGTATCGCAAATCTCGGGACTCGACACCTTCGGTGCATGGCTGATCGAACGCCTGCGCCGCAATCTGACACAGGGCGGCATCGAGGCGACGATCGCGGGGCTGTCGGTGAATTATTCGAGCCTGGTCGATGAGGTCCGCCGCGTTCCCGCCTCCGCAGTTCCATCGGCGGTTCGCCAAAGCGCGTTGACCGGCCTGCTCGAAGACGTCGGGCGCAATGTTGTCGGGTTCGGAACGACGCTGACCGGCCTCATCGCAATGCTGGGCGCGGTACTGGCCGCCAGCGGCCGGGTCATTCGCCATCCGCGGTCGTTTCGCCTGACCTCGACCGTTCATCACCTCGAACAGGTTTGCTGGCGCGCGGTTCCGATCATCGTTCTCATCACGTTCCTGATCGGCTGCATCATCTCGCAGCAGGGCATTTTTCATTTCCGGAAATTTGGCGCGGATATCTTCGTGGTCGACATGCTCGGCGTCCTCGTGCTCCGCGAGATCGGCGTGCTGCTCGTTGCGATCATGGTGGCAGGCCGCTCCGGCAGCGCCTACACCGCCGAACTCGGCTCCATGAAGATGCGCGAGGAAATCGATGCGCTGCGCACCATGGGCTTTGATCCAATCGAGGTGCTGGTCCTGCCTCGGATGCTCGCGCTGGTGATCGCGCTGCCGATCCTGGCGTTTCTCGGCGCGATCGCTGCTCTTTATGGGGGAGGGCTAGTGGCGTGGCTTTACGGCGGCGTCCAACCCGAGGCATTTCTCATCCGGTTGCGCGATGCGATCTCGATCGATCACTTCGTTGTGGGCATGATCAAGGCGCCGGTGATGGCGGCCGTGATCGGGATCGTTGCCTGTGTCGAGGGGCTCGCCGTGCAGGGCAGCGCGGAGTCGCTCGGCCGGCGCACAACGTCGTCGGTCGTGAAAGGAATATTCTTCGTCATCGTGATGGACGGCCTGTTTGCGATCTTCTTCGCCTCGATCGGGATGTAGCAATGGCGGACGACGCATCCGATCCCATCATTCGCGCCCGCGACGTCTCGGTCCGCTTCGGCACCACGACGGTTCTGGACGGCTTGAGCCTGGACGTGAAGCGTGGCGAGATCCTCGGTTTCGTCGGCCCGTCGGGTGCGGGGAAATCCGTGCTGACGCGAACCATCATCGGACTCGTGCCGAAGGTCGGCGGCAGCATCGAGGTCTTCGGCGTCGATCTGGAAACCGCGAATGTGACCGCGCGGAGAGCGGTCGAGCGCCGCTGGGGCGTGCTGTTCCAGCAGGGCGCGCTGTTTTCGTCGCTGAACGTCCGCCAGAACATCCAGTTTCCGATGCGGGAATATCTCGACGTTTCGCAAGCCCTGCTCGACGAGATCACCGTCGCCAAGCTCGGCATGGTCGGACTGCGGCCGGAGGTTGCGGACCGCTATCCTTCTGAGTTGTCCGGCGGGATGATCAAGCGGGTGGCGCTGGCCCGCGCGCTGGCGCTCGATCCCGAACTGGTTTTCCTTGACGAGCCGACATCGGGCCTCGATCCGATCGGGGCAGGGGACTTCGACGACCTGGTGCGGACGCTGCAGCGAACTTTGGGGCTGACGGTTTTCATGGTAACCCATGACCTGGACAGCCTTCATACAGCTTGCGACCGCATTGCCGTTTTAGGGAACGGTAAGATCATTGCGGCAGGATCGATGGCCGATATGCTGGCCTCGCAGCATCCCTGGCTGAAAGCCTATTTTCACGGCAAGCGCGCCCGCGCCGTCGTGGGTTAAGCGGGACCGGAGCAGATTTGATGGAAACGCGGGCGAACTTCGTCCTGATCGGGTCGTTCACGCTCGCAGTGATCGCGGCAGCCTTCGGTTTCGTTCTCTGGTTCCAGGGCCTCCATACCACCAAGGCGCGCAGCCCGCTTCGTATCGTGTTCGAAGGATCGGCTTCGGGCCTGCGCAACGGCGGCAGCGTGAACTTCAACGGCATCCGTGTCGGTGAGGTGGTATCGGTCAAGCTTGATGACCCGCGCCGAGTTGTGGCGCTTGCGATGGTCGAAAACGCCGCTCCGGTTCGGAAGGACACCCGGGTCGGTCTCGAATTTCAGGGATTGACCGGCGTTGCTGCGATTTCGCTGAAGGGTGGCGAGGAGGCGGCGCCGCCGGTGCCTCTCGATCAGGACGGCGTTCCGATCCTCACCGCCGATCCGGCGGGCTTGCAGGATGTGACCGAGTCGATCCGCGCGACGTTGCAAAACGTCAATCGGGTCGTCGCCGAGAACGAAACGGCGGTGAAGAACACGTTGCAGAACGTCGAGACCTTCACGGCCTCGCTCGCTCACAACGCCGAGAAAATCGGCGACCTGGTGCAGAAGTTCAACGAGGTCATGAGCAAGGCCGACGGCGTCATGGCAAGGACCGATGACCTGATGCTCGGCCTCAACGCCATAGCTGGCGGCAAGGGGGGCGGCGAATTGCTTCCGGCCGTGAAGTCGATTCGCGAACTCGCCGAGGACTTCAACAAGCGCTCGGGCGCGCTGATGGCTGACGGCCGCCGCACCCTTGGCGACATCAGTCGGGCTGTCAATAATCTCGATCGCAATCCCACCCGCCTGCTGTTCGGTGCGAGCGCCAACGGCAGCGCGGCGACCGGCAGTTCGCCGGCTCCGGCGACGCCGGTCCGCCCTCCGAGGCGGCCGTAACGGCGCAGGCCTGCAGGGGCCTTGGACCCTCATTGCCGCGGCAGCGCTTCGTAAGCGATAAGGCGAGGCCTTTATCCAAGCCGTCCCGCTGCATGGGCGAGCAATGTATAGACCAGCCCTGTCTCCGACATCAGATGGTCGCGTATCGCCGTTGGCTCGCGCTCGTCGCGCGCGACTTCGTCCAGAAGGCGCTCGAATTCGGCGATGTAGCGATCCGCCGTCTGTTTGAACGTGCGGTCGGTCCGGTATTTGCGGGCGACCTCGTCGAACGTCTTTTGGCCGGCGGCCGTGTAGAGACGCTTGCTGAAAGCCTTGCGCTCGCCGCGCTGGTAGCGATCCCACATCTCCCCGGCAAGGTTGCGATCCATCAGGCGGCCGATATCGAGCGATAGCGAGTCCAGCGGGTTCGCGGCGGCTTGCTGTGCCGATCGCCCGGGGCGGTCATTGCCGGTATCGGCGCGGTTCAGCAGATCCGAGAGCCAATCGTCGCCCCCCTGGTCTCCGCTCGCTGGTGCGGCCGGAGGCGTGTCCGTGCGGCGGGATGACGGAACACCGAGGTCGGGCGGCGGCAGGTTCGACGCACTGCTGCTGTCGCGCATGCGAGACGCGGAGCGGGCCGTCGTCGCGCCGCGGCCATTGGCTATCGCCGCCATCGGCTCTTCCTCGTGCTGCGCAGCCGGTCGCCCGCTGCTGACGACGTCGAAGCCGTGACCATGGCGAGCGACGATCCGGTTAAGCTCGGCGAGTGCCTCGATCTGATCGACGATCACCTTGCGCATCTGGGAAGTGCTCTCGGCCGCTTCCTGCGGCATCTCGAACACGCCGCGGCGAAGCTCGTTGCGCGTTGCTTCCAGTTCGGTGTGCATTTCCGCGGTCATCTGCTTCATGTCCTGAACCAGCGCCGCGAACTTGTCGGCCGACCGCCGGAGCATCGCGCCGGCTTCCTCGGTCGCCTGCTGGCAGATCTCGCTCATGGATTCAGAGGTCAGACGGCGTTCTTCCTCGGTCGCCGTGCGGACGGCTTCGAACTGACGGCTGATCGCAGCCGATCCGACGCCGGCGGTCTCGGCCACCACCCGCGCGATATCGCGCGCGCGCTCTTCGGCGGCGGCAAGCGATTCATCGAGCAGGCTCGTAAACCGCGTCAGTCGCTGATCGAAGTCGGTCGTTCGCAGATCGATCGTCGCCACGAGCGATTCAAGCACGGACTTGCGTTCCTCGACCGACAATGCGGCGCTTTGGTTGCTCTGCTCGACCCGCGCTGCAGCTTCGACCAGAATGTTTCCATGCGTCTCGAACTGGCCGGACAGCGTGCTCAAATCATTGAGGGCCTGCGAGGCCTTGGCGTTGAACACCGCCAGTTGATCCTCGAGCGTCTGCGTCGCGAGGCCGTTTTGCGACGTGACGTCTTTCATGGTGGACACGAAGTCGGCGACGCGGGTGACGAGCGCACGCTCCAGCGAATTGAGATTTTCGTGCGCGCCGGTGAGGACCTCCTGAAGCAGGATGTTGCCCTCGCGCAGCCGTTCGAACAGGGCGACTGTATCGGTGCGGAGGATCTTGCTGGTTTCCTGCATGTCGGTGACGGCCGTGATGGACGCCTGCCGCGACTGTTCGATGGCCGAGCGCGACGCCTGCTCGAGATCCTTCATCGACTTGGTGATCGCGCTGGTCGCAAGTTCACCGGCGTTGGTGATGGTACGGACAACGTCGGAGCCGTTCGCAGCGATCGATTGCGAGAATGCCTGGCCCTTGACCTCGATCGACTTGAGGGCATCGGCCGTAACGCGGCTGATATCGGAGTTGAGCTGATCGGCCTTGCCGCCGAGAGCGTCGACCAGAGCTCCCCGCTTGCTGTCGATTATCTGCGAGAGAAGATCGGTCTGCTGCTGGACATAGTTGACGATTTCGTCGGTTTTGCCCGTGATCGTCGTGCCGAAGCTGCCGCTGGCGGCAAAGATCAGGCGCTCGGCGTCGGTCGATACCGACTTGACCTTGGTGCTGACTTCATTCGACGCGGAGACGAGGGCGGTCTGCGCATTCTGCGCGCTGGCCTGAATGATTTCCGTTGTATTCGCCGCGGCGGCGTGGAGAGAGCGTTCGATATCCAGAGAGATCGCCTTGATCTGGCTGGCGGAGTCGGCGGAGGCGGTGGTGAGCGTGGTCTGCGCCTCGCGTGCGCTGCCGAGGATGGCGGCGGCGGAGTCGGCGCCCACGGTGGTCAGGGTCCGCTCGACCTCGTTCGCCAGTGATTTGACGTGGCCGACTGCATCGGCCGAGACGGCGGTGAGCGCGGTCTGCGCTTCGCGTGCGCTGCCCAGAATGGCAGCGGCCGTGTTGGTGCCAACCGCCGTCATCGTCCGCTCGATATCGCTGGCCAGCGATTTGACGTGTGTCGCGGCATCCGAAGATGCGGCGACCAGCGTGGTCTGCGCCGCGCGCGCCCCGGCCAGCACGGAATCCGCGGTGTTGGTGCCGGCGGCGGACAGCGTCTGCTCGATTTCCGCCGACAGGGATTTGACCTGGCTCGCCGTCTCGGCCGATGAGTTGATCAGCGTCGTCTGCGCATCCCGGGCGCTGTTGAGGATGGAGTTGGCGGCGGCGGTTCCGGCCGAGGTCAGCGCGCGTTCCACCTCGGTCGAGGTCAATTGCAACTGGGCGCCCACTTCGGTCGAAACCGAAAGCAGGGATTGCTGGGCGGCGCGCGCGCCGGTCTGAATGGTTTCGCTGGTATTGACCACCAGATTGGTCAGCGAGCGCTCCGCGTCGTCGACATGGGACTTGATGCCGTGCGACAGTTCCTCCGCGCGCACCAACAGAGCCTCGCTGGCCTGCCGTCCACTGGATTCAAAGCGGCCGGCCACGGCTTCGACCCGCGATCCAAGCAGGTCTTCGAACTGGGCGACGCGCGTTTCGATCGTGGTCGCGACCAGACCGACGCGCTCGTCGAGACCCTGGTGGATTTCCTGGAATCGCGCCGTGATCGTATCCGCAAGCATCGCGCTGCGATCGTCGATGGTCTCGGTCACTCCCGAGATGCGCCCCTCGAGCGCCGCAACGGCCTCCGTCGCGCCGTCGCTCAGCGAGGTTGCGAAGTGGGCGAGGCGGCTCTCGATCGAGCCGATCGCATGGGCGGCGCCATCGGACAGCGACGAGGTGAGGGTGACAAGCCGGTTCTCGATCGTCGCCGTGACCGACTTTGCGCGTGAGTCGAAGGTTTGTTCGAGCACCGCGAGGCGGCCGTTGACGGACTCGTCGAAGGACCTGATTTTGGCGTCGAACGAGGCGTCGAGATTGGTGACGCCCGACTGGAGCATGGTTTCGAAATGCGCCAGACGCTGATCCAGCGCGGCGCTGATCTCGCCGCCGTTGGAAGTCAATCGCGAATCGAAGGTATCGACATAGGCCTTCATGCTCCGGGCTATATCTTCGGTGCGCTGGCCCAGGCGATCGACGATCTCGCCGCCGAACGTCTTCACGGTACGGTCGAATTCCGAGATGTGGCGGGTAATGAGCGCGCCGAGCGTGCCGCTGTCGCGTGCGAACTTTTCCGCGAGTTCGCTGCCCTGGTCCTTCATGAGCTGATCGAACGCGCTCATCTGGAGGCTGAGCGTATCGTGCGCGGTTTCGGTCTGGGTAGCGACCTTGGCGACCAGCGTATTGACCGTGACATCGAGCGCTTCGCCCGCCTTGTCGCCGCATGAAAGAATCCGGGTCGCCAGCCGGTTCCCGGCATCGTCGATCTTGCTGGCGAGGTCGGCGCCGCGAAGCTCGAGCTCCACCAACAGGGAGTCGCTGGAATTCTTCAACGAGTCATGGACCTGTTCGGTGCGGTCGGAAATGCCTTCGACGATGGAGGCCGACTTCTGCTCGAATTCGTTGGTAATCCGGTCGACCCGCTCGTTGAGCATCTCGTGGACGCGGTCGGCCAGATCGGCGAACTCGTCGTGGACGTGGCCGGTCTTGAAGTTGAGACTGCTGGTCAGGCGCTCGCTCGCGTCGAGCACGGCGCGCGCGGTCTCGGCGCTGGCCTCCTCGAGCCGGTCGAGCAGGTCGCCGCCACGTTCGCCGAGCGCGAGGATCATATTGTCGCCGGCATTGCTGAGTGCCGTCGTGATGTGCTCGCCGCGCTCTTCCAGCGCACCGGTTATGCCTTTTGCGACCTCATCGACACGCGAGGCGATGGCATCGCTGATCAGTGCGATGTCGTGTCGCAGGTCGATCTGGACACCCGAGATGGCGCTGCGGACCTGCTCGGCCTGGCCGACGAGATTGTCGCGCTGGAGCGCGATATCCTGAAGCAAGGCGCGAATCCGCACCTCGTTGTCGGAATAGGCGCGTTCCAGCGCGGCGACCTCGTTGGCGACGAGGGCTTCCAGTTCGCCGGCGCGTGCGATGGCGCGTTCGACGCCGTCGCCCATCGCAGCGACTTCACGCCGGATCGCCTGTCCCACCGTTACCACCGAATCGCTGGCGAGGCCCTCCGGCTCGGAAAACCGGATCGCGACCTGCGCCATCGATTGCGCGATCATGCGCAGTTCCTGGCCGCGCCAGGCCAGGCTCGCCAAGAAATAGAACAGCAGAACGGGAGCGAAAAACAGGGCGATCAGGCCGGCGAGGGCGAGCGTGCCACCGCTGCCCTGGCCCATGGCAGCCTGAAGCGAGGGCAGGAAGCTGATGGTCAGAAAGCCGGCGCCGAGAATCCAGATGCCTGCGAAAAGCGAGGCGAGCGTATAGATATTGCGGGCCGGGCGGCCGTTCTGGATAGCCTGAAGAATCTGGCCGATCGTCTCGCGATCGTCGTTGGCGGGCCGGCGCTTGAAGAGCGACGCTTCAGAGCTATCGAAGCCCGGCCGGTCTGCCGTGGCGCGGGCGTCAAATCCGTCCTCGCCCTGGATCCCTGCAGGGGAGAACGGCGGTGTGACGTCGGAGCGGGACTGGTCCGGACTGCCCGCCGACGCCTCGCCGACGTTCAGAGCCTCCTGAATGGCGGAAAGAGCGACCTCCGTCGGATCTTTGACCTTCTTGGGATTATTCGCCATGTCAGTCCACGCCCTCGTGTTAGCAACCCGCAAGTTCGCGTCGCCGCTGCAAGTCCCTGTCGTCGCCGACCCCGAGCCCCAAGCTGGTTTTCCGGGCGCGGCCGTTGCCGCCGCCCGTTTTGTCGGTCGCTTCCTCCAACATCCTATTGGCTTGGCGTCTCGAATGAAATGGGCGTGATTAATACAATCTTAATCATCGTTAACGGCCGGCTGAGCTAACTGCTTCGAGTTGTTCGAAATTGTTGATGGGTCACCCAAATTCCCCTGGAAGCGGCGACAGCCTCGCGGTCCGTACGCGAAACGTTCCGTTAACCAGTTTCGTGATTGGCTCGCTCGGCAGGCCGCGCGGCAACCCATCCACCTTTGCAGCGGACCCGGATCGCAGCAATGCCATATTCCCTTGAGCAGGTCGTTTGGATGCCCTCGCCGCCACTGGTTCCAGACGACGGCCCGATCGATTTCGACCATCTCCGCCGCATGACGCTCGGCGACAGTCGTCTCGAGCGCGAGGTTCTGGCGATGTTCGCGGGTCAGGCCGCGTCGCTGGCAGCCGCTCTGGCGCAAACCCCGGCGAACGCCGCGGCTCTTGCGCACAAGCTGAAGGGTTCGGCACGAGCGATCGGCGCGGTTCATGTCGCCGCCGCCGCCGCCGATCTGGAGACTGCTCTGCGCAACGGCACCGATGCGGCAGAGCCACGGACGGCGCTGGATCAGGCCGTCAGCCGGGCCCGCGAAGCGATCGACGCGATCCTGCGCCGGTCCTGATGCCGCCGGCGACCCCTGACGAATAGCCCGCCTTTTTGCGCCGAACGCTGGCGCTGGCCGGATCGTTTCGTTATAGGACAGCCGAACCGTCCCTCATGATATCTATGTTCGGCAGCACTGCACCCATGACCAAGATCAACTTTGTCGACCATTCCGGCGAAACCCGTACTGTTGACGTCGAGAACGGCGCGACCGTCATGGAGGCGGCGATTCGCAACGCCGTTCCGGGCATCGAGGCCGAATGCGGCGGCGCCTGCGCCTGTGCCACCTGTCACGTCTATGTCGACGAAGCCTGGACCGACAAGGTCGGCAAGCCGACGCCGATGGAAGAGGACATGCTCGACTTCGGCTACGACGTGAGGCCGAATTCGCGGCTGTCGTGCCAGATCAAGGTGAGCGACGAACTCGATGGCCTCGTGGTCATGACGCCGGAACGGCAGGCGTAAACACCTCCATCAGCGGGACGCCGCCGGCATCGCCTGGCGCGGCCTGAATATTTCAACGGAAAAGAATTTCGACATGAGCGAAGCGATCAAGACGGATGTGCTGATTATCGGCGCCGGTCCCTGCGGACTGTTCGCCGTATTCGAACTGGGGCTGCTCGATATGAAGGTGCATCTTGTCGACATCCTCGACAAGATCGGCGGGCAATGTGCCGAGCTTTATCCGGAAAAGCCAATTTATGACATTCCCGGCATTCCGCTGGTAACGGGCCAGGGTCTCACCGAGGCGTTGCTCGAGCAGATCAAGCCGTTCGACCCGACATTCCACCTCAACGAGATGGTGGAGAGCATCGAGAAGATCGGCGAGCCCGGATTCCGCGTCACCACCGACGCCGGAAAGGTGTTCGAGTGCAAGGTCGTCGTGGTCTCGGCAGGCGGCGGCTCGTTCCAGCCGAAACGGCCGCCGGTGCCCGGCATCGAAGCTTATGAAAACACCTCGGTGTTCTACGCGGTGCGCAAGATGGAGCAATTCCGCGACAGGGAGATCCTGATCGTCGGCGGCGGCGACTCCGCGCTCGACTGGACGCTCAACCTGCATCCGCTGGCGAAGCGCATCACGCTTCTGCATCGCCGCGACGATTTTCGCGCGGCGCCTCACAGCGTCGAGCAGATGCGCAAGCTGGTTGCTGACGGCAAGATGGATCTGAAGATCGGTCAGGTCACCGCGCTGGAAGGCACGGACGGAAAACTCTCCGCCGCGCAGGTGAAGGGTAGCGACAACGCGATGTCGACGATCAGTTGCGATACCATGCTGCCGTTCTTCGGTCTGACGATGAAACTCGGGCCGGTTGCGAACTGGGGACTTCAGCTTGAGAATAACCTGATCCCGGTGGAGACCGCGTCGTTCGAGACCAATGTGCCCGGCATCTTCGCGATCGGCGACATCAACACCTATCCCGGTAAGCTGAAACTGATCCTCTCCGGCTTCCATGAGGGCGCGCTGATGGCGCAGAAGGCGCATCGCTACGTCTATCCGGACAAGCGGCTGGTGTTCCAGTACACCACCTCGTCGTCGAGCCTGCAGAAGAAGCTCGGGGTGAATTGAGGCCGGCTGAAGTGTGCGGCATTGTTTTCAGCGCCGCGAACTGAGTGTCGTCACCGGGCTTGCCCCGGTGATCCTTCCGTTTTCAATATTTTAGAATCTGCGGCGAGCAATTCCAGCGCTCAGATTAACCGCTATTGCTGCGGCTGTATCGGGGCAGGTGGGGCCGGAGCCATCGATGCAGGCGGGAGCGCGAGCGGCGCCAGCGGTTCGCCCGTTACCTCGCTGCCGTCTGCTGCATTGAGATGCAGTTCGGCCTCGACCGCAGGCAGCGCCGCGTCCGCCATCGCGGCATGGCCTTCTGCGGTGGGATGGATCGCGCCGCCGTAGACGGCGGAGAGCAGGCCCCATGTCGCGTCATGGATGTCGGAGGGCTGCATCGATGCGGGCAGCGCCTGCGGATAGGTCATCGCCGTGAAGTAGCTGTCGTTGGCGTCGCGAATCCAGCGTGCGCGCGGCAGATAGGCGCGGAAGTCGCTCGCCGGCTGCCCGCAGGTCATGGGCTGCTGCGGCGCCGCCACGATGTCGCTGACGAAGCTGTCGCCCCTGGCCGAGAAACATGCGCGATCGAATTCGGGATCGTTGGCGGAGCGCGCGCAAAATCCGTGATCGGCGAACGCCGTCTGATGCGCCGCGACGAACGTCATGCGGTCGCTGTCGGGATCGCGGCAGATCACGCCGGATTGGCAGAGCGCGATCGCCTTCAGCCGCGGCAGGAATTCGTTCTGGACGTAGCCTGTGACCTCGGCGAGCCGTCGCGGGTCGGCGTTGAACGAGGGATGCACGTCGAAGCCGGCCTTCCCGCCGGTACAGGGCGCGCCGCCGTTGGCCAGCGCCGGATTGGCGTAGGAGACGAACACCACGCGCGACAGGTCGTTGCCCACCAGAGGCTTCAATGCGGCGCGGAGCTTGCCGAAAGATTGCGGCAGGTCGCGCACGAGGCCGGATCGTGAATCGTCGACCGACTCGATCAGGCCGCCGCGCTTGAATAACGCGCGCTCGGTCGGCGCGTCGACGATGACGTCGGAGACGAGGCCGGAGAAATTGATGTCGTTGGCGCCGATGGTGAGCAGCACGAGATCGAGCTTGCGGTCCGGCTGGCGGCGCTTCGCAGCCGCAAGCGCGTCGCGTAGTTCGGCGATCTGGCCGTTGACGGTGCCCTGACACTTGGCCGAGGACAGGCATTCGCGCGCGCGCTGCGAACCGAGCAGGCCGTCGGGGATACTGGCGCCAGTGCAGGCGAGCGGCAGGTAGGTCACCGCAATGTGCGGATATCGTACCGCGAGCGCAAGCGCGGTGCGGGTCTGATAGCTGTAGAGCGAGCGATGGCAGGCCGCGTTCAGCCAGAGCGCGCCATAGTGCTGCCAGGTCTGGAGCGGGCCGGCGGTGCCGCAGGCACGGCCGCCTTTGTATCCCGCGCGGCTCGGCCGGTAATACTCGTCCGCCGCGCCGCCGAGATAGGAGCGGAAGCAGAAGCCTTCGTCCGACAGCGCAATGGCGCGGTCCGGATTGCCTTCGCCTGAGGCGATGGAATCGCCGAGACCGGCGATGAGGACGTCGCGCACCTTGATCTGGGTCATCAGGCGCTGCGGTGCGTCGCTCCCGCTCGTGACATCGACCGTGGCATTGGTGGCGCGGCCATAGCGGGCGCGGAAGTCGATCGGCTCGGCGCAGTCCTGCGTCGTGGTGCGCGGGCCGTCGCCGTCGTCGAACGACCAGGCGCATACCGCACCGACCGGAATCGCGCCGGTCAGTCGCACGGTGACCGGATGCTCCGTCGGCGTCAGGTAGCTTTCCTTGATCTTGTCTCTGGTGCAGGGTTCGCTGATGTGGCCGCCGAGATCGATGCAAAGCCGGTTCACGGCGTTGCGGGCCCAGCCGCGGCCGTCGCTTTGTAGTTCCAGCGCCTGCTCGGCTGCGAGGATGCTCTGGTTGCGTTCGGTGGCGACGTGGATCTGGAAATCGCGCTCCTCGCGGAACAGTCGGAAACGGTTACGAACCTCCCACGAGATCTCCATTCCGCCGGCAGGCTGGCTCTGGACCGATGTGGCCGGACGGTATGGGTCGGGCTCATCGGGCGCGGGCTGCGCGACTGCGTGCTGCGCGGCGAGCATGCCGAGAAAAATCAGGATGATGCGGGCGAGGGAGGAGACGGAAGTGCGAGCCATGAGGAGTTTTGACGCGATAGTTTTGGCGGAAATAAGAGGAAGTCGTCGATGGTGGCGATGGATGAAGCGAATGTGACGGGCGAATGATCGCTGGTCGCGACCGGGACCAGCGTTGCGGCCGGCAGGTTCGCGTGGCGTCGGATCAGTCCTGCGAGACCCGCGTCTTGACCGCGGGCGGCGGCGCTGCCGTGTTGTCCGCAGCGGTGTCGCAGCGGCTACCGCTGTCGTGGACATTGTCGCCGCCATGGCCGTTAATCAAGCGGCGCCGTTGCCAGGGCTGCACGACGTTGAGCCAAAGCTCGCGCGCGCCCATGATGGTGATCGCAAGGGCGAAGGGAATCATGAAATACAGCATGCGGTATACGAGGAGCGTCGCCAGCAACTCCTCCTTGCCGAACTGCGGCAAGGCTACCAGCATCGCTGCGTCGAAGACGCCCAGGCTTCCGGGGGCGTGGCTGGCAAAGCCGAGCAGGGTTGCCAGAATGAAGACCACCGATACCGAGACGAAGTCGATCGGCGGCTGCGCGGGCATCAGCAGGTACATCGCCGAAGCGCAGAAGCCCAGATCGACGACGCCGATCAGGATTTGCACGAAGGTCAGCGGCGCCGACGGCATCACGACTTTCCAGCCGTTCTGCCCAAGCTCGCGGCGGT